>NZ_JAKUKD010000019.1:0-103212 GCF_024197625.1 Shewanella sp. KJ2020
TGACCTGTTGATGAGTGATTCGTGTTCCCGGCACAGTGAACTCCTCCGTTCTGCTGTACCGAACCTTATCAGATCAACCGGCCAAGATAATTGTCGCTAGACCGGCCACCGTAATTGTCGCTTAATAATTCTTACCTTTAACCATTGATAGTGGACATGAGCAAGAACTTGCAGAATTTTCACATTTGAGAGCTCTCCGAAGCATACCTAAGTTGCGCTTCAATCATCCAAACGTTACTAGAGAGATTTTAAGGGATGTTTTTTCTATTCCGGAATATAAAACTTTAACTAATGATTTTAAGGTTTGTATCTTTGATGGCGGAATAGGAAGTGACCATGTTCTTAAAAATTGGGTTACAGAAATAATCCCTGATAATGTAAAAAACACTCATCCAAGCCTATTAGCGCATGGCAGTGAAGTTTGTTCTACGTATTTATTTGGTCCTTATCATGAAGAGCAGCCTCTCCTAAATGAGCCGTATACAAATGTAGATATAGTTAGAGTATTATCTAATAGTGATAGCGATCCAGATTTGTTTGATGTGCTTACACGTATTGAAGATATTCTGAAGAAGAAAGAATATAAGTATGTGAATCTTAGTTTAGGTCCCAGACTTGCGATAGATGATGACGATGTTCATGTGTGGACTTCTGTTATTGATCGGCTTCTTCAAGATGGGCATTGTTTCGCTACTGTTGCGATTGGTAATGATGGGGAGTTGGATGGTGATTATGCACGAATCCAACCACCGAGTGATATGGTTAACTGTTTTGCTGTCGGTGCGTCAGATACACGAAGTAGTAGTTGGGAGCGAGCTCCTTATAGCTGCATAGGCCCTGGTAGAAGTCCTGGAGTAGTCAAACCTGACGGTGTTATTTTTGGAGGTTCGGATAAAGAATTATTTAAAGTGTATTCACCTCTTACGCACTCAATTGTTGGAACTCAAGGAACCAGCTATTCGGCTCCATACGCACTTAGGGTTGCGGCTGGAGTGGATTCAATAACAGATTTTGCTTTAACTACATCGACAGTTAAAGCTCTAATGGTTCATCATGCTAATAAACAAGGTAAAGAACAAAATGAAGTAGGCTGGGGTTTGCTGCCTCATTCGCCCGAGTCTGTTGTTGAGTGCTTGGATGATGAAGCTATTGTGGTGTATCAAGGCCAGCTAAAAAAATCTGAACATTTGAGAATCCAAATACCTGTCCCAGAAGGTATAGATTGTAAATGGGTGCATTTGAAAGCAACATTTTGTTTTAACGCAATAACAGACCCTGAGCATCCATTGCATTATACGCGAAGCGGCCTAGATATAGTATTCAGAGCAAATGAAGACAAAATTAGTGATGGTGCTGAGCATGCTGATACGAAGAGCTTCTTTTCTGTTGGCAATCTATATAACACAGAGGCCGAATTACGTGAAGATGCACATAAATGGGAAACATGTATTTCACGATCTCAAAGGTTCAACAAAAGTACTCTGCTAAACCCTGTTTTCGATGTGAAGTATCATGCTCGTGAAAAAGGCGGAGATAGTGCTAAAGAGCTGGAACCTCTCAATTATTCCTTGATTGTTTCAATTCGAGCTGAAGGTGACAACAACACGTATAACTTGGTTCTCCAGCAGAATCAAACTTTACAAACGGTTAAAATTACAAATAGAGTTCGCCTCTGACCTTGAACGTTAAGTCATAGATATTTAATGCGAAACTTGCTCATTAAAACTAAGGATAAAACTCGGAATTATTCCAAAACGAGTCACATATCTTCTTTAAAACAAACAGGCTACACCGGTGTTAAACAGGAGAGCCATGGTGATTAGCGACACGACCGTCCGCCCCATGGACGGGGCGGTCGAGCATCCACGGATGGACTTGCTGCGTGTCGGTAAGCAAATACCATGGATCGCCATTCAATATGAGCTTTGCATTAAATTACCAAGCAATAAATCATTTAGTGTTATTAGCCCTTCTATATTTAGCGTCCTTCTGTCTCGAAGTGAGTTGCATAGTTTTCGAGCCGAACATTTACGATTAAGTCGCATTACATACTCAAAACAGCTCATTCGGGTATCAATGAGTCGGCTTAATAAGATGGCGCGATAGGCGTCATTTCTATCCCACGAAAGAGCTGATAGCGGTCTATATCATCGTCTAAATATTGAATGTTTTGCGTCCACTGCCATGCCCCTTGGGGCGATTTTGCCTCGAACAACAATTGGATCAAGGCAGAGCGAGCATTGACCATGCCTTCGCCCAGCAGGGAATAATCACCATTTTGTTGATATAAACTAAAGAGTTGCTGCTTTTCCTGCGAGACTCCATCGTAGTAGGTCAATAGCACTTGCTCGCCCTGCTCCCGAAACCACCAAGTCTCGCTATAGGGCGCACGCGTTCCCACACTCACAGATAAAATCAGCTGCCGCTGATCATGGGAGCAGAATCCGCTCACAGTCACTTGCCTAGGGATTTCCCCCACCTTGGCCGCATTGCCTTGCCATTGCCCCACCATTTGCGGGCAAAAAGTCTTAAAACTTACCTTCGCAGCTTGCGCAGGAAAGATAGCCAAACTGCCCAAAGCGAGTATCAATACATTTTTGATCAATAGCTTGCTCAGTCTTCGCGGGATGATTAACGCCATACTCAAATCCTATCTCAAACCTCCCAATACATTAGCGTTAAAACACCTTAGCCACAAATATCCATCTCGCACTTTGCAGCTCGGTTAGCATGCTAAACCATGCAAATGCACGCTGTAGTTACAGTTACTTACATAAAAGTAAGTCCAATCCTCACAGACTCAGTTTGATTTCATGCTCAGTTTCTATACTTTGGGGTTTAATAGCTAAAAATAACAATAACTCTCTGAATGATAAGGAGACATCTAGTGAAAAAGGCAGGCATTTTACTGCTTAGCTTACTCATGCCTTTCAGCACGGCATTTGCAGAAGCAAGCAAACCACTCTCAGTCGAATTACTTTGGCAACTCAAACGCATAGGTAGCCCTGTGGTGTCATCCACGGGCGAGCATATTATTGCGCCTGTGACTGAATACGACCTAAAGGAAGATAAGGGCTCAACCCAACTTTGGCGCTTCGACGCCGAAGGTAAAAATAATCGCGCGATTACCGCCAAAGGCTTAAAAGTCAGCGAGCCAGTCTTTTCACCAGACGGCAAAACCTTAGCCTTTATCAGCGAACGTAACGATGACGACGCGGGCCAAATTTACCTGTTACCTATGGATGGCCCGGGTGAAGCCAGTAAACTTACGGATATCCCCACCGGCGTGAATGGTATCAAGTGGGTTGGTAAGCATGTGTATTTTGTCAGCAATATCTTCCCTGAGCAGAATTGGGAGCAAATGAAAACCCAGCTCAAGACAGATAAAGATAATAAAGTCTCCGCCCGCCAATGGAATGCGCTGCCCTATTCGCAGTTCGATCATTGGTTGGATGAACGCCGTCAGGCCCATGTATTTAGGATCCCTGCAACAGGCGGCGCGGTCGAAGCCGTGACTCAGCCTTTAGGCCATGAATTGCCGCGTTCTAGCCAAAGCAGTTCAAGCTATGATATCTCCCCCGATGAGAGCTTAATTGCCTTTAGCGCCTATGGTTCGGATAATCGGGTTGATCCTAAATTAGATTTGTTCCTCGCCACCATAGGCGGCAACAAGGCTGAGAACATCACTCCAGATAACCCCGCGCCGGATCTCAATCCATCCTTTAGCCCTAATGGCAAAACTCTGGCCTTTACTCGCCAAAAAATCCCAGGATTTTATGCCGATACCGCAAGGTTAATGCTGCTGGATGTAAGTAGTCGCAAACTCACTACGCTCACCGCGGATTGGGATCGTTCAATTTCTCAATTTGAATGGACACCCGATAGCAAGGGCTTCTATGCCAGCATAGAAGATGCCGCCACTAACCGTATTTACCATATAGAAGCTAAGAGCGGCAAAGCCAAGGCCATCACCCAAGCCACCGATTTTAGCCAACCCGCTATCGCCAAAGATGGCCAGTTGATTGCGACGAATCAAAGCTTTTTATATCCAGCGCGCTTAGTCAGCATCAACCCACGCAATGGTAAAACCGAGCGTTTAGAGCAATTTAATGACGATATTTTAAAGGATGTCGATTTAGGCACCTATGAGTCAGTCACCTACAAAGGCTACCAAGGTCAAGACATTCAAATGTGGGTACACTATCCACCGGGGTTCGACCGCAGCAAAAAGTATCCGCTGTTTATGTTGGTCCACGGCGGCCCGCACAACGCCATTAGCGATGGTTTTCACTACCGCTGGAACGCACAAACCTTCGCGTCTTGGGGTTATGTCACCGCATGGCCAAACTTCCACGGCTCTAGCGGCTTTGGACAAGACTTTGCCGATGCCATTAATCCAGATTGGAAAAACAAATCCCTCGAAGACGTGCTCAAAGCCGCAGACTGGTTTAAGCAACAAAGCTGGATCGATAGTGATCGTATGGTCGCTGGCGGCGCCAGCTATGGTGGTTACTTAACCTCGATTATTTTAGGCCAGCAGCATCCCTTCAAAGCCCTGCTGATCCATGCGGCGGTATACGACATGTACGCACAAATGTCGGCGGACTTTGCCGTCCATAGCACTCGCTTTGGTAACTACTGGGATAATCCTGAGCTATATAAAGCCATTTCGCCCCATTACTTTGCGGCTAACTTTAACACCCCAACCTTAGTCAGCCATGGTCAGCTCGATTATCGCGTGCCCGTTGGCCAAGGTTTTGAGCTGTTCCGCACCCTGCAAACCCGTAATGTGGAATCGCGGATGATTTATTTCCCCGATGAAAACCATTGGATTATGAAGCCAAACAACTCCATCTATTGGTATAACCAAGTGAAAGATTGGATGGCTCACTACGCTAAACCTGGCGCGCAATAGAACCTAGAACAGAAAAACAAAAGGTCTGCACTATGCAGACCTTTTTAATGGGATCAATCACAATCGTTACAGGCCAAATCCCGTGGCTTTAATATCGACGGTTTGCACTTTGCCATACTTAGCGGCGATTGGCGCAATCTTGCTGGCATTACCAATCAGCACAAACTGTAAGTCCTTTTGCGGGAAGTAAATTTTCACTAACCTTTGGGTTTCTTCTAAGGTTAAACCATCTACTTTTGCTTGGAACTCATTGATAAACTTATCATCGAAGCCGTACAGATACATGCCAGATAAGAGTCCCGCCAATTGGCCCGAGGTTTCAAACTTAGGTGGGAACTGACCCTTCACATAGGCTTTAGCCGAATCAAGGGTGGCTTGATCTACGCCTTTCTCCCATAAACGAGCATAGGTTTTTAAGGCTAGATCTATCGCCTCTTGGGTGGTTTCCGTCTTAGTGAAAGTGCTAATAGTAAATACGCCCGAGTCGGTATAAGGGTTAAAACCTGAGCGCGCACCATAGGTTAGCCCAGCGTTCACCCGCAGCTCGTCGTTCAGCCAAGAGGTAAAACGACCACCTAAAATGGTATTCACTACCGTCAGCCCCACATAGTCTGGGTTATCACGACTAATGCCTAAACCACCGATCACAAAGGTGGTTTCGATGGCATCGGGTTTATCCACCAGCAGGACTTTGGCCTCGGTCAACTGAGGTAAACCTTGGTTTAAGTCAGGCTGCACTAACTTTTCGCTGCCCTGCCAACCACCAAAGGTTTGCGTCAGCTTGGCCTTCATCGCCGCGACATCAAAATCACCTACAACGGTAATAGCCGTATTGGCGGGTTGATAGTAGCTCTTATGGAAGGCGCGCAGCTGCGACACTGTCACTTGCTCAAGGGAATCGCTGTTACCCGAAGCCGCATTACCATAGGGATGGGCACCAAATACCAGCTTATCGAAGTAGCGACCAATCACAGCACGTGGGCTTTCTTTATCTTGCTGCAGCCCTGCAATCGAGCGTTGCTTAAGCTTATCGAACTCGGCAGCATCAAAGTCTGGGGTTAACATAGCTGCACTAAATAAACCCAGCATCACATCGGTATCTTTCGCCATAAAATCGGCGGCAAGATAGCTGCCTTCTTTATCGGCTTCGGCACCTAAGCTTGCGCCGAGAAAATCCACTTGCTGCTCGATATCCGCCTTAGATTTCCCCGCCGCACCGAGGAGCAAACCAGCAGCCGTCATCTGCGCCACGCCTGCGGTGGTGTCATTGACTGCGCCAGCACGCACCACGGCATTTAAGGTAATTAACGGCACTTCGCGCTGGGGCATTAAGTACAGAGTTAAACCGTTATCTAACACAAACTTATCGTAACTTGGCATGACAAAGCTGCCAGTCTCAACACGTTTGGGCGCCGAAGTTGAAGCGCAGCCCGCGAAAACTAAGCTTGTGCCTAATGCCAATGCAGCCATTAACTTAGACGGTTTTCCGAGTGATGCCACCATAAGTGATTTCATTGCAGTTGATTTCACTGCGGTTGATTTCATTGCCATCGATTTCATTGAGAGGACTCCTCGGTTGCCGCCAGCACAGCCACAGTGCGATTCGATTTACGTAAATAGGTTTGGGCAACTCGTTGAATATCTGCACTCGTCACCTTGTTATAGGCTTCAGGCGCATTAAATAGCTTATCGTAACTGCCAAAATACATCTCATAGGTGCCTATGGTATTGGCCTTACCATTAATAGTTTCCATCGCACGATAGAAACCCATCAACTTGATATTTTTGACTTTATCCAGTTCTTGCTGGGTCACGCCACTTGTCGCAATCGCATCGATTTGTTCAATCAGCGCACGCTCCAACGTCGAGGCTTTCACTTCTGGCGTGGCAACGCCCATCACATAGAAGAGGTTAGGATCGACCGACATCGGCATATAAGTCTCGGCTTCGAGGGCGACTTGCTTATCTACCAACGCTTGATATAAACGCGAGCTATTACCTTGGCTTAAAATCGAGCTTAATAAATCCAGCGCATAAAAGTCTGCGTGGGTCGCCGCCGGAATATGGTACGCCAACATCACATTAGGTGTACTGACAGAGGCTTTTTGCACAAAAGTACGGCGCTCGCCCTTTTGCTCAGGTTCGACAGTGCGAATCGCTTTAGGCGGAGTTTGTGCAGGAATAGGCGCAAAGTACTTGTCGGCCAAGGCTTTTACTTGGGCAAGTTTTACATCGCCGGCAATCACGACCACGGCATTGTTCGGCGCGTAATAGGTTTTATGGTACTGGACTAAATCTTCCAGCGACCAAGCGGCGATATCCGACTCGTGGCCGATCACCGACCAAGAATAGGGATGGGCTAAAAAGGCTACGCCTTTGATTTCGCCTTCGAGGGCATTCCAGTTAGAGTTTTCTAAACCAGTGGAGCGCTCCGACTGCACTACGCCACGTTCGCTATCGACCATAGTTTGGTTGATATCCAAGTTAGCGATACGGTCGGCTTCGAGATCGAACATAGTTTCGAGCGCATTGGCGGGGAACCAATCGGTATAAACCGTCATATCTTCTGTGGTGTAGGCATTATTAGCCCCGCCAGCGGCTTCCATAGTGCGGTCGAACATTTTCGGGCCGTACTTTTTCGAACCGTTAAACATCATATGTTCGAAAAAGTGCGAAATACCGGTAATGCCGGGGACTTCGTTACGGGAACCCACTTTCCAAAAGAGATACATGTTGGCATTGGGAATTGAGGCATCTTCTAGCACCATGATTTTCATGCCGTTATCTAGCGTGAAACTCTTAATGTCTTCTGCCGTGGTGGCCTGTGCTTGACTTAGGGGATTCAAAAGTCCCATGGCCAACACCAGAGCCGATAGCGTGCGCTTCATTTTGTTCGCTCCTTGCTGTAAAAATTCACATAAGAAGGCATATTGCTTAACAAATCAAGCGATGGATGCTTATCCAGCGCCGATTTTTTGTAAGCTCAAGTTATACCGAAGAGCTTACGGAATAAGGCTTGCGTGGTTTATTGCGCGTTAAGCGCCGTTAATGCCACTTTGGTCATGGCTTCAACCCCGACTTTTAGCGCACTTTCATCTACATAGAATAGCAGTGAATGGCTTCTAAGCGGGTATCCCGCTTCAGCACTTTTCATACAAATACTGGATTGGTATCTTGGCTTATATAACCCCACACCCGAAAACAAGAGCCTTCAATCGAGTATTTAATGCCGTGTCTATTTAGAATGGTAAGAATTTCACAGCTCCTATCGGTCTCCTTAGGTGCAACTAAACGACCACGATACTCGGAAACTATTGGATTAAAGTCTAGCCACTCGATACCTGAACTTTCTTCATAGATCTCGTTCCACCAAACGGCACTAAATCCTAAAACATCATCTGATGAAATCAGTTTGTACCTTACGCTAATAGATAGAAAATGAAGCGCTTCAAAATCATTACAAAGCTCGCGCCACTTAGTTTTATTCATCACTGATACTAACTGGCGGTCATTAATTATTTTTCGATATCTCTCGTGCATGATTTCAAGTCCAGCTCATTTTTAGGGCGTGTGTATCCAGACATGAGCCAGAACGATCCTCCTTAAATAGAAACTAAATCACAATCTCATTTTAACTGGTTAATTTTGTTTGGGTTATTCGTGGTCATCTCTGTGAGAATGTGCTGTTAATGAATGGATTAGCGCCAGCGTATTTGAGTCAATTGGCAGATCATTTAACTCTCGCTCAGCTAAAGGATCGAAAGATATCCCAATGGACTCGTGACCCGTAGTAAAAAATCCGTGTAATTCATGCTGCCATGGTAGGGGAAAATCAAGTGGGGGTAGTGGCGCATTGGCCGTATGGAACCGCCACAGATTGACTAAACCATGGGCGTTAACGCAGTAACATTTTTCCAGTGGCAAGAACTCCTGCTGCAGGCGATTAGACTTGACCATAATGGCGATATTGTCGATAAACGAGGTCATATCCTGATTGATTATGGCGGCTAGGCTGCGCAGCATCGCCATGCTGTATTTCGAGTCTTTTAGGTTTGTAAGTTGATGGAGTAACTTATCTGTCACGGCTGTAGCACCTAAAATGGCATATACGGCATTGCAGGCCAAGAGTGTCACCTTATGTCCCGTTAAAAAAGGCGGCACAAATTGCTTTTTATAGGCTGCGATAGTGGGTAAATCATGAATGGCGAGTGCCGCCAGCAAGGGCCAAATATGTAGGCTGTCAGTCCCTGAGTAATCTCCACCTCGCACTAATCTTGTGAAACAACCAAAGCGCCCTGCTAATGTCAGGCTGCTTATAAACTCATCGAAGTGATTAAAGGCCACCCGTTGGATTATGGCTAATTGGGTTAAATCATTTTCTATGTAGCTGATGCGATTAATCCATTCGTTAGCGGCGAGATGACGACTCTCTTTTACACCCTGCTGTAGGATAGCGAGTTTGGCGACTTGAGGCTCAGTTAACTGCTCGTCATTTTCTGCCAATCTCTGCAATGCGTTTAGTGCTTGGTCTCTGTCTTTTTTAGGGTAGCTTTTCACATCATACCTCACTTCATATTGCCCTGAAGTTCAACTTTAATCATAGGTTTACTAAGCTTATCGAGTAGTGGACGTTCATTTTCGTTATCCTTAGTCCTCAATTAATTCATCTGGATATAACCTGATTTGCGCTAAGGATTGTTCAAAAAACTGGCTTAGGTTTGGACAAATAAAGTCCATCATATCGGGGTCATGGGTGTATGCGATCACTTGCCCCATTTGGCCTAGTGCTGAGGGTGAATGATCCGCAATCAAGAGTAATGTGCCGCCCCCAAATTGAGCGAAGGGCAACCAACCTTCTTGGTACCATCCGGATTGGATTTTAGGATCCCGAACTTCTGGCTCGTGGTAATTCACATAGTGCTGAGCCTGTTTTTTCATTCGGTCACGATATTTAAGTGACGAGGCTAATGACAAAAAATCATACCGGCAAAAGTAATCTTTTCGGGCAAATACCGTGCTCCACTCGTTGCCACCATTAGCGAATCCCCAAAGCTCCCTGAGCGGGGGAGCAAGTGTAAAACCTAATTGTTTTTCAGCTTCATCTAAGGCTGAGTTGGATAAGCCATTATTCAATGCGAATGTTTGATTCACGTTGGCGTAGAGCGCGCTCAATGCCTGTAGATAGGTCTTAACGTCCATTGTATTGACTCCTTCATCCTGACACTTAGCAGCAGTGTTAATCCTTTGGTTTTATACCGCTCGCATATGCACTTATGGGAATTTATTTAATCGAATTAGACATATAAATTAGGGTGTTGCATTACTTTTCTCAACTTTATACATCTCTTTATAAAAGAATACGACGTCTTTATCGATGATTTCTAATCGCCAGCCATAATGCTGGGCGAGCCATTCGAAGGTCGCTTCGGCGTAAAAATTGATATGAGTAGGGTCATTTTTATAGTGCCAACTGGCAAATGCGGTTTGATTTTGCACCCGCTTGGTCATCACTGCCAAAATGCCCTTGGGTTTTAATAGGCTATCGAGTTGGGCATGCAAACCTGCGGCATCGCTCACGTGCTCTATCACTTCTGTTAAGGTAATAAAGTCGTATTGGCGGACTAAGGTTTCGGGGTTATTGGCGTAATAAAGGTCGTAGTTCTCTATCCGATAGCCACGCGCCTTTGCCATTAGACTCAATGCCTTGCCTTCGCCGCAACCAAAATCGAGCCCTTGGGCCAAAGTGCTAACACGACCGAGTAGTGGCTCTAGTGTGCGGTTCAAAAATGTTTGATAGCCCAGATCATGGGGATGATTCTCGTGCTTATCGTACTCGGCTTTTTCTGCCTCGGCCGAGAGATAAAACTCGGGAGGCACACTAACCAGTTGGCAGGTTTGGCATTGATGGTAGCGGCGCTTTTTATCTTGATGATAAACAACTAAGTCAGCGCCATGGCATAAGGGGCAGATATTCAACAACAATTCCTAGTGGTGATCCTGATGGTAAGAGTGATCACCCAAACAACAGCCAAACAAGTTTCCATTAAACGGCGGGTCAGTGGCCGAGGCTGTCACTCAGGTTTAGGGATTTTACGCTCTTTTGCGGCGGCTTCTTTCGCCTCACGTAAATATTTTTGCTCACGGGTTTCCCTTTCGTCGAACTGTTTTTGCGCCTTCAGCTTTTGCTTGGCTTCCCAATCCGTTGTTTGCGATGATTTTTGTTTAATTTTCTCTTCTCGCTCGTTTGTCTCTTTAGCCGCTTGGCGGGCCTTTTCTAATCGGGCTTGCTCTAGCTGTTGGGAGTCGGTGCGCGCCTTATCGGCCTTTTGCTCTAAGGTTAACCGCGGTTTTTGTGAATCTGCCGCACTCGCAATGGGAGTGACGGTACTCAAACACGCCGCGATAAAGGCGGCTATTTTAAACATATGTCCCATTTCCTTGCTCCTTGTCCTAGATCGTATCTGGGCTCACAATGGGTCAAACATAGCATAAAATTTTATAAAACTAGGCTTGTTCAGCATGATTTGCATGAGAAATAACTGACGGGATAAAGCTTAAACTTTCGTTATTTATTTTTATATTTGAGTGAAACCACGATTAGGTTTATTTTTAACCCCGCTCGAATGGTGTACTATTTGAGTTAATTTCGATATAAACGAAAGACCTAGGGAAGTGGGATGTGACCTTATTTGCGTCACCAGGGAGTATCCTAAATGATTAGATGGCAAAACTTGCTCGATAAACTCAGTACAGATGATCCCGTATTGCAAGAAAGGCTATCTTTTTGGCGCACACATCCCCATCAAGAACCCCTAGCCCTTATTCAAGGCTTTAGTTTTATTAGCGCCAATCGCGCGACACTCACGTATTTTGGCATCGAATATGACGCCTTTGTAAATGCAACTCCCTATGACTTTTCGCCTAGGATCCAATCATCTGGCCGTAATAGCGTTGAATCGGCAAGGGAAATGATCCTCGAAGCCATTGCAAGCAATCATGTGGAATTCAATTGGCTGCACCTGAATCAACAGGGTAATGAACTGCCAACGAGGATCAATCTGTATCGCTGCTATCTGCAACAACAAGCCGTGATCCTCGTTGAGTTAGAGGCACTTAATCGCCGAAATCAAATTCGGGAATCTATCTCCGATGGTTTTGCCCATATTCCCAAAGAAATTCTATCGACCACATTAGAAGAAAGTGCGGAAGCGGTTTATATCACAGATGCGGACAATAAGGTTCTCGCGGTAAATAAAGCCATGTGCCGTATCTGCGGTTATAGCGCAGAACAACTGATTAATAAAACACCCGAGTTTTTAGAGGCACTCGGCCTAAATTTAGGGGAAGAAACCGAGTGCCAAATTGCCTTAAAACAGAGGGGTTCATGGCAAGGTGAAGCCTTAAAAAGACGTTCAGATGGGAGCACTTTCCCGGCATGGCAGAGCAGTCGAAAAATAGTGACGGATGATGGATCAGTATTCCACGTTAATATTTTTAGTGATATCAGCACTAAGAAGCTATTGGAGACCCAACTCACTACCCGTGCCATGTATGACACTTTAACTGGGCTGCCAAATCGGTTTCATCTAAAACAGATCCTCAATGGTGCCCTTGAACATCTCAAAAAAGATCCCCTCTCCTTAGGGGCGCTGATGTTTTTAGACCTTAATGGTTTTAAGAACATCAATGACAGCTTTGGCCATTCTATGGGGGATAGGGTGCTACAGTTAGTGGCGGCTAGGCTTGAGGCGGGTTGCATTGACAAGGCCGATATCGCCCGCATGGGTGGCGATGAGTTCACCTTAGTGCTGCAGGATTGCAGTTGTAAGGATGAAATCCAACTGTTTGCAGAGCAAATTTTGAGTTTATTTGACAGCCCCTTCGAAATTGAGGGCCAAAAATTTTTCCTTGGCACTAGCATAGGGATTGCGCTATTTCCGACCCACAGTGACCAAGCGGGACAACTGATTAGCCTCGCCGATACTGCCATGTATTGCGCCAAGAAGAGCCAGCCACACTTAGTGTTTTATGATAAGGCCATGAGTCAGGCTGCAGAGTTAAAGCTACAGTTAATCAATAATCTAAGGCACGCACATAGCTTAAAACAATTCACACTCGCCTATCAGGCCATAGTCGATTTGCATACAAACCAACCCGTGGGGGCAGAAGCCCTGCTGCGCTGGCAAAAATCACCAAACGAGCACTTTGATGCCGCAGAATTTGTACCACTGTTAGAAGAAACGGGCTTGATTGTAGGCATAGGCCAATGGGCACTCGAAGAGGCCTGCCAGCAGGCGGCATTGTGGCGTGCCCAGTATCAGTCCGATTTTAGAATTTCAGTCAACGTCTCACCACTGCAGTTAGAGCATGTGGACTTTGTGGGCCAAGTGACCACGGCACTCGAAATGTCGGCGTTACCCGCCAATGCACTTATCTTAGAAATCACCGAATCGGCACTGCTACGCCAACCCGAGTTGGCACGGCACACCCTAAAACGCATCAAAGCTTTAGGCGTCAGTATTGCCATCGATGATTTTGGAACAGGTTTATCCTCACTCAGCCGCCTAGGGACGTTACCTATTGATAGCGTGAAAATTGATGCCGAGTTTGCCCTCAGATTAAGTGATATTTCAGGACAAAAACTCTGCCATGCCATAGTGCAGCTAGCCCAAGCACTCGGCATTAATTTTGTAGCAGAAGGGATTGAAACACAAAGACAAAAAGATATTGTCACCGATATGGGACAGGGCTGTGCACAGGGCTTTTTATTCGGCTATCCCACCTCAGTGGAGCAATTCACCCAAACGTTTTTGGCTGAAAAACATATCGCCTAATACCCTAATAAATCGACTCATACGTCAACTAACGCATAGTCTCGATAGCCTTGCCAGCACACCATAAAATATGGAATTACTCCCCTGCAAAGCAATTGGCTGGCAAAGCTATCTCATCATTTGCACTGCAAATGAATCGCAACTATTAAACCGCGTTTTGCCCTAAGTTAGCGTGATCTGAATAAGATTTTAGCTATTTTAATTCGCACGGAATGCCAAAAATGTGAGGAGTGAAAACCACTTGCCTATGTTGATTTTAGGTAGCGCAGTTGCACATCGGGCGGCATAGCCTTAATCCGTAAATCCACCATCACCTCAAATACCTCAATCAGGGGTTGAATCTCGAGTTCGGTATCCAAGGCTCTGAGCATATAAGCACTCGCCTCTAGGGTTGACAGACTGTCGCTACGACTCGATTTGCGGATCTTGTATCTCGACTCATAACCTTCGGCCAAATGCACCGCCGGATATTGAGTCAACCAAGGATTTAACTGCAATATTTTAAATGCCTTACGCCAGGTCCCATCGATTAATAACAACACACAATCGGCGGAGATAGACTGAGTTTCAACACTCACACTCTGCTCAGAGGGATAGACAAGATAAATCGGCTTATTACAAGTCGCTAAATATTTCCGCAGTACGGCAAAATCACCTTGTGTTTCACCAACATAAACCTGTGTATCGGGTATCACTAAGCTTAATACCCTAACGCTATTCTTTTTATGCTCAACTTCGGAGGGATGCTGCAATATCACTAGCTGCGTTTGCGGCTGTATAGGCTGCACATGGGCACACAGGCAAGTATCGAGTGGATAACGGCAAATGGGACAATAGTGGCGGGTCAAGTTTTACCCTCGCTTTAGTAGACTATTTTACGAGTATACCAAAGGATGAATGGGTAATAGGTACAATAAAAATGCCCACAGTTTACGGTCAAATAAACTGTGGGCAAAGGGTGTCTTTTAGATTAGCCGTATTATTAATGCTCTGCGGCTAGTTGTTCTTGATGCCAGTGATCGAATCGGCTTAACGCCATCATGGAAAGTAATCCAATAGAGAAAACCCCCATCACTAACGCCACTGCATAGGGCGCAGTTAAATCCGTCTGTTGTACCAATCCTGCAAGAATAGAAGCGCCACTCATCTGAATAAAACCTAACATGGCCGCGGCCGTGCCCGCACGCTCACCGAAAGCCGACAATGCCATGCTAGTCGCAGGGCCGAGTAAGAATGCAAAGCCGATACATAACAGCATCATAGGTAACATAAAGGCAAAGGCGGCAGCCATACCCGAGCTAGGGCCAAGCAGTTGAGCGGCAATAATAAATACCGCCGAAAGCACCAATAACCATAATGCGAGGATCGCGGTTGGACGATTACCTAATTTACGGATCACCACGGGCGCGGCAAAACAGGCCACAATATTGACGATAGCGTTCAGACCAAACAGGCCACTAAATGCCAGTTCAGACACCCCTAAATGGCCAATCAGCCACACGGGTGAGTAGGACACATAGCTTAAAATAGCCGCCATAGCTGACATACAGGCAAAGGCATAAAACAGAAAATGCGTGTTACTCAGCACTGGCTTATAACGCCCCCAGCGATACAAAGGCCCAGTCGTCACAGTATTAGCAGGGCGAGTCTCTGGTAGGCGATAGCCAACGACTAACATCATTAAAATGGCATAAAGGGTCATAAAGACAAAGGTTGAGCGCCAGCCAAATTGCATGGCTAATAGTCCACCTAAGGTAGGAGCAAGTGCGGGGATCACGCAGATGGCACCATTTAAGTAACTGTAAATCTTGGCGCCTTCCTTTTGAGAATAACAGTCACGCACCGCGCTAAAAACCACTATCGAAGTGGAACAGGCCGCTAGTCCTTGCAGCACACGGGCAATTTGCAACCAATGAAATTCAATGGCAGCGGCGGCCAATAAGCTACTTGTACCGTAGAGCAACACCCCAAACAGTGCGACGGGACGACGACCGTAACGGTCCGCCAGTGGGCCAATCAGCACTTGGCCTAAACCCATAGCAAATAAAAACAATACTAGTGTTGACTGTACTTCACTGGCTGATATGGCAAATTCTGTCGCCATGGTTGGCATAGAAGGTAAGTAGATATCAATGGCTAATGGACTTAACAACACCATAGACATCAGGATAGGTAACAGATTGCGCCGCATAAATAATCTCAGTTAAACAGGAAAGCTATTTCAGTGGGCGCTATTTTAAATAACTCAAGGTATGAATAGAAATGGTATAATTTCCAAAGTGAATTTCCCCTGAGGAATATCTATGAATCTCGATAACTTAGCCCGAATCGATCTTAACTTGCTGGTCATACTGAAAGTGCTGCTCGAAGAACAGAGCGTGACTCGCGCGGCCAGCCGCTTACATATCAGCCAGTCGGCGTTGAGTAAGAGTTTGAATCGCTTAAGAGAAACCTTAGATGATCCTCTTTTTCAACGCACGGCACACGGCTTAAAACCCACGGCGCACGCCCTCAATCTGGGGCAAAAACTGCCTAATATTTTGCAGGATTTGTATCAGATCACTCAGCCACCCACTTTTAACCCTGCCAGCAGCAATCGACAGTTTTCTTTTGCTATGGTGGAAAGCGCCTATGAGACCTTAATCCCCTACTTTATTGGGCCATTGCTTAATAGTGCGCCCAACATCAAGCTGGATTCCTATGTTTGGACCGAAAAGTCGATGCAGGATTTACAACAGGGGCAAATTGATTTTGGTATTTCCGGCAGAGACTTACACCCGCTCGCCGATCCGCGGATGGACAAATTACCCGAAGGTATTGCCTGCCAGACATTATTCACCGACGAACAAGTATGTCTAGTGCGTGAAGATCATCCGCTGATGGCCGCATTCACCTCAGCCCAATGGAACCTCCCCCTTTACCTCGATATGGCCCATGTACAAGTCCGTTGTGAGGGCAGCGATTGGTGGGCCTTGGATTACTTTCTCGCCGACCTTGGCCACAGGCGCAAAATCAGCACCACAGTGCCCGACTTTTACGGCGCGGCCAGTGTGTGCGCCCACAGCGATTTGATTTTTACCTTGCCCTCGAGTTTTGCCCGCCACGCCTGTCAGCTTTATCCACTCAAGCTACTGCCCTTACCCTTCGAGTTTATGCCTATGGCCTATGTGTTGTTATGGCACCAACGTAATGATGAAGACCAAGGCCATAAGTGGATTAGAGAAACCATTTGCCAGAGTGTGTCTACGCTTTTTCATCCCAGTGAAATGGCTTAAATCTAGGCTTAAGTGTAAGCATAAAAATGTGTGGACATAAAAAAGCCCGGCAAAGCATAGCCTTGCCGGGCTCACACGACTCAACCATCCTATAGAATAAAGGTCGCCACTTGGGCATTCAGATCGTTGGCACGCTCTTTTAGCCCCCTCGCCTGGGCTAAATCCGCCATAGCAGACTCAGTGATCTCATCGGTCACATCTTTAATCGCTACAGTATTTTGCGTGATCTCCCCGGTGACCTGAGTTTGTTCTTCAGCGGCTGTGGCTATTTGCCCCGCCATATCGGAAATCACATTCACCGCTTGGGTAATTTCTTCTAATGCCTGCGCTGCGGCATTGGCATCTTCAACGCTATGACCCGCTAACGCTTGGCTGCTTTCCATCAAACTGACGGCTCTGGCGGTCGTGCGTTGCAGGGTTTCAATTGTGGTATGCACTTCTTGGGTCGAATCTTGAGTACGGCGCGACAATACCCGCACCTCATCGGCCACCACCGCAAAACCACGTCCTTGCTCACCCGCACGGGCAGCTTCAATCGCGGCATTGAGGGCTAACAGGTTTGTCTGTTCGGCAATCCCTTGAATAGTCGCTAAAATGCTGGAAATAGACTGGGCGTGACGACTTAAATCTTCAATCACATCCGTCGCTTGAGCGACCTCATCCGCAAGGGAATTAATTGAGCTACGGGTCTTATTGACTAACTCCTTCCCCTGTAAGCTGCTCGCGGCAGATTGCTGCGCCGCCGTCGCCGTGTTTTCGGCATTGGCAGCAATTTCATTGGTGGCACTCGCCATTTCCGTTACCGCCGTAGCCACCATAGCCACTTCCTGTTGCTGGCGTTGTAATTCTGCAACCGATGTTTGTGTCGTCGCTAGGCTGCGCTCGGCATCGGCATCTAACTCGGCCGCTAAATGACGAATATGGCTGATCAGTTGATGCTGACTACCCACAAAACGATTAAAGCTGTCGGCCAGTACACCCACCTCATCTTGGGTATCAATTTCAATGCGTTGGGTTAAATCACCGTTACCATCGGCAATACGGGCAAGGGCTTGTGATACTCGGCTCAATGGTCCGAGTAACATACCCACTAACCAGGAAATGGCTAATACACTCAGCAACAACACCAGTGCCGAGAGACCAAGTTGGGTGAGTAACAGGTTAGTCAATGGCGCTTCAAGGGTTTCCCTATCGAGCACTAGGACCAATTCCCAATCCGTATTGGGAATATCGACGCTCCAGACGAGCTTGTCGCGGCCTTCATTCTCAAAATACATAGGCAATAATGCGCCCGTCTTACGGCTCTGTTCTGGCAAGCTTCGATTGAGCTCATTATCTATTTCACCTATAGATCTCATTGACTTAGCATGATCTTTATAGGCGATAACTGTGCCATCTTTGTGCATCATAATGGCGTAACCGTTAGCGGGAAGCGTCATGCGATTCACACTTTCCACTAGGCTCGCAATCGATAAATCACCACCGACAACCCCCTGCGAAGTCGCCTTAGCCATAGTGACGACTAAGATGTTATAGGCCACATCCATATAGGGTTTAGTGAGGATAAGGTTGCCTTCATTCATGGCCTGTTTGTACCAAGGGCGAGTTCGAGGATCATAACCCGTGCGGTCAATACTCGGATCCGAGTCCAACATTTGCCCGGTTTGCATACCATAATAGGTCAGTTGAAAACGCCCTGAAGCCTGCGCCTGTTGCAATGCACTTAAGCTATCCCCTTCGATTTTGTTAGCCAGCGCTTCGACTATATCTTGACGTCCGGCTAACCAATCCTGAATACGCTGTGCCTGTTGATCTCCTAGACGCTGAACTTGCTCTAAGCTGTTTTGCAGCAATAACGCTTTTTGGCTGGAGTAGCTTTGCCATGACAACAAACCAATCACGAGTGAAAGGGCTATCACGACTGAAATCAGGATCTTTTGTTTAAGCGAGTATGAGTTCATATGGGCGTCTATTGTTAACAAAGCACAAAATCAAGGATGGTTGTATAAATTGCTGAGCATCGCCAGTTAATGGTAATAAACTTACATCACTAACGAAAACCCATCAAAAAATTGGTCAAATTTTCGCACATTTTATATAACAAACAAAGCAATGCCGGTAACCAAAATAATAAATAATTACACAAAAACAGAATATTAACTTGCAAACTCGCAAGCTAAACACAGAGATCACCGAGAATTTACATTCACACCGCTATCACAACAAAAAATCTCGATTGATGTAAAAGAACGTAAATTAACCATTATTAACGTGACCGAATCCGTTTATTTATTGCACACTGATTTTCCATTGCTTAGGTCGTGTTGACGTTTCACGCTGATACTAGCGCCGCTTGGCGGATACTTAAAGAGCGGCATTAAAAATATAGTCGCTGTCGTAGCTGAAAATCAAACCGCCCTTAATAAGGAGTTCTTATGATTTATCAACAGTTCCAACAGAGCCCACTGCAAACCCGAATTTCTGGCCCACGGGCCTGGTTAGCCATGGCTGTCAGTGTCAGCCTGATTTGCTTATCACTGTTTTTATTGCCATTTGTACTGTTATTTGGGGCGATTACCCTAGGCTGTATAGTGCTGTTTAGCCGCATTTACGTGGCGCGCCACTTAGCCCAATTGAATCGAGCGGCAACCCAAGCTAAGGCTGCGCAAACGGCAGGATCACAACATGATGATTCGATACAGTTAGTACGTGAACCCCATGCCACGCATTATCGGGGTCGTACTTTTGAGCATCAAGAGGATGAGCGTTAAGCGCTAGTGCTAAGTGCTAGCATTCAGTGAGGGTAAGCAGGTCCTTGGCGCGTTTCAGACTGTGGATCTCTGCGCTGTCACGCGTCACCTCGAGTACTTTATCTATCTGCAATGCCAATGATTGCCACAGAGGTTGGATAATATCCGCCTCTTTTTGATTGGCGTGGCGCCGAGCCAAATTGAGTAAGGCTGCCGCACCCACCACATCTATACGACCTAAAATACCATCGGCTAGGGCCATGCTCAGCTCAATCATCGCGGGCACACTGTGACCATATTTGATCACCTCACGTAAATAATGCTCCGCTTGGGTAAGATCGCTATCGAAAGCGTTATCATCGTGGAGCATATGCTGGGCGCGGGAGAACATAGCATCCAATTGTCCCTGCTCGGCGGCCTCGGCCATCCAATACTCACTGACGATAGCATCCCGTTGACATCCCTCGCCATTAGCGAGCATAAGCGCTAAATGGTATTGAGCATGGGGGTAACCTGCCTGCGCAGCTTTACTAATAAAATGATAGGCTTGGGCAAGATCATTTTGCTGATAATGCAGCACGCCTAAATTGGCCATCGCCTCGGTTTGTTCGCCATCCGCCGCTAGCTGTAAAAAGTGTTTCGCTTGCGCTAAATCTGGCTTAAAGGACTCACTGCCGACCAGATAAAAATAGCCAAGCAATGCCATCGCATTGACGACACCCGCTGCGGCCGCTGCGGCTATCGCAGCTTCACCTTTCATCGTATCGGCTTCACCCTGATAGCCATGGATTAAACTCACCCCATGCTCATAGAGGGCTTCCATATATGTTGGGGCTGCAAGGGCAAACCAATAGGCGGCCTTTGCAAAGGTATCACTGGCTTTTTGGGCGACTTCCTTCACGGCTGAGTCATCGTTTTCAGTACCATAGTACTGTTCGACGAGGGCAAGCTCTTGCTCCTTAAGCATTAATGCTTTGGTTTTAAAAGAGATCCCCACTAAATACTGCGCCTTAGGATCATCCTCCATCACAGCGCGGTAGCAGAGCTCTTTTACGGTGACAGAATCACTGACCTCATACCGATACTCCGGCGCTTCACGGCCAGTCACCTTAGGGTACAAGTGTTCCACCAAGGCCAACACGTCCTTAATAGCTTTTTGGGCTAAGGCGAGTAATTGCTCTTGGGTAAGATGGTATTTTTCAGGGTGGGCACCACGGTTACCATCGGCGCGCAGGCGATGCAAGGCACGGGTCGTTTTAACATCGATAAGGCGTTTTTGGTTTAAGTGCTCTATTCGGTCATAGAGATTTGGGCTGGTAAAAGAAACTTCCTTACCCTGCCCAAGCAGTTCGGTGAGCTTATGGGTAAAACTACGAATATGCAGCAGTGACTGAGTTGGCACATCCCGCACATAGTTTTTCGCACTGAGGTAATCATCTAGGAGAGGGGCCGAAAAACCTTGGATAAACTCACTATCCAATATCACAACCTGAGTCCCCATACATGTTTACCTCAATCCGCTGTATTAAATCTGTATCATTCTGCGAGGGGCTTTTTAGACACCATATACAGGCGAAATAATGCCAAATTGACGAATAAACCAATGAAAGACATGAAGGTATCCGCCAACATTTGCACAGGTAAACCGCCTAAGGCTGCAACCCCAGAGAGTTGGCTACCAATCACAGAAAGCGGTAAATACAACATCAGTAATGCGATTGTTTTCAGTACGATAGGGCCGCTAAAACTAAAACTTGCCTTAATGGCTTCGAGGGGCGTTAAGCGCTCGACTACCACCATAAAGTTCACATAGGCTAAACGGGCGAAGAGGTAAAAGCTGATCACTAACCCCACCAGCCACATAGGACCAAAAGCGGCGAACAACATTACCGGCGCTAAAATTGCGAGTCCCGAAAATACCCCAGCCAGCAAAAGCGGTGGCACAAAAGGTAAACTCGCCTTTAACACTAAGCCCGCCGAAGGATTATGGCCCTGGGAGCGCAGCTCGAGGTATAGGGTTAAGGCGGCGATTAATACTGAAAAAGTCAGTAACAGCAGCATCATAGCTATCATATGCGGCGCGCCAAATTGCGGATTTTCCAGATCGACTTTGCTCATCTCGACGCCTAACCATAACTGGATCCCAACTTGGATCAGCAGCAAGGGCACCGTCAGCATGGCAAGCTGCACGAGATGGTTACGGAAAAAATTATAGGCTTCGGTCAAAATTGCGGATAGTGACATGCGACTTTCCAAAATAATTGAAATAAATTAACACTGTGAATTGCCGCTAAGAATACCCAAAATCCCTTACCAATGCACAGAAGAAATCACTAGTGTGGCCCTTAAATCACAGAAAACTACTGCAACAAAAGTGGCAAACCCGTTAAACTGTCTCCCTTATTGCGCGCAAACCCCCAAAGGACGCCCTCATATGAAACAGACCCTCACCCTCTCACTGCTGCTTAGCAGTTGCATTTTAGCCGCGCCTACGAGTGCCAGATGGTTAGATAATCTTACTGATTCTCAAACAAAAACCCAGGCAGCAGCCACCAGCACAGCCACTCAATCCAATGAGCTGGTCGGCACTGTGATGTCACAATTAGGCTTAAATCAAACCCAGGCTGAGGGGGGATTAGGCAGTTTATTAGGGCTAGCCCAATCGAGCTTAGGCACGAGTGATTACTCAAAATTAGCCGCCAGTATTCCAAATGCCGATAGTCTCTTGGCTGCGGCCCCTAAGCTGGATGGCAACTCAGGCGTCTCTGGCCTGTTATCTAAAGCTGGCGATCTGGGCTCATCATTACAAGGCGGAGCAATGGTATTGGATGCCTTTGAAAAACTTGGTATTTCAAAAGAACTGGCGATGCCGATGATCGATATTGCTAAGTCCTACCTTGAAACCAATGGCGCTGCAGGCACCTCAGATCTATTAATGAAAGGCTTAAATTCACTGCTGTAATTCAGTCTTATCTCACCCTAAGCGATACCTAGCTTAGGGTGAACTTTCCCCGCCTAATCGACTCTACTTTATATTCCCTCAGTATGAGAACCGCCAAATATGATCGCGAAATTAAGACGATTTATTCAATCACACACTCAGGCGATAACGCCCGAAGACAAGGCTCATCAACTGAAGCTAGCTGCGGCGAGTATGTTGTTAGAAGTGGTGTTTGCCGATGAGACCTTAGCACCTGAAGAGACAGCGCTATTACCAAAACTGCTCACCGAAACACTGTCGATGACAGAGCAGGATGCTAAGGCGTTGATCGATGAAGCTAAGCGGGTGCAAGGCAATGCAACATCATTGTTTGAATTTACTAATGCGATTAATACCGAATTTAGCCTAGAGCAAAAACAACAACTTTTACTCGCCATGTGGCAACTGGCCTATGCCGATGGGCAGTTGTCCCACTACGAAGACCAAATCATTCGTCGCACTGCAGATTTGCTATACCTCAAACACAGCGAGCTAATCCAAATGCGTAATCAGGCAATAGCAGCATCGCGCCAGTCAGAGCTACCACCCAAAAGCCCAGTATAAAACGCAATACTGGGCTATTTATGTTCTTTATAGTTCAGTCTATTCGGGCATAACTAAGCTTTGTTTACGGCTAAGATGGCTCTTCTGCCACCAGAGGAAAGGGGCCACCAGCAATATCAGCACAAACACATAGGCCATACTCGCGCCGAGGGCGATACCCAAAGCTAAACAAAAACCACACCCCAGCACAACTAATGGCAAATTCTGCCTTGGTAATAATTTTGCCGCGGCTAGCATCGCCATTAAATAGATGATCACAAAAACCCCATTGCTCCAAGCGATCAAATGTTCTAATTCCTGCCCCGTCAGATAGGTCAGCACTATCACGCTCGCCATTACACTCAGTAATGCCGCTAGGGCCCTAATCGGCACTCCATGGGCATTTTTAACGGCAAAACAGCGGGGTAAAATGCCTTCACGGCTAAAGCTCCAGACCAAGCGTGCCGCACTTGCCGCATAGACGTTAACTGTCGCCAGACCGCTCGCAATACCTAAAACACCTATCACTTGGGCGCCGTATCCTCCTAATAACGCATCGAATACGCCGATCATGGCGACACTCTTCTCGGTCGGCACGAGCAAGAGTAGTAATGTACAAGCGACATAAATCACCCCCACTAGTACAGTGCCCATCATCATAGCGGGGATCATATCCTGCTGCGGGCGACGAAAATCATCGGCAAGGTGTGTAATGGCTTCGATGCCGAGAAAACTCCAAAAAGCGATACCCGCAGCAATCATCACAGTTGGCATTTCTGGCATGCCATGGCGGGTAATGGAGGTGAGTAGTCCCTGCTGGAAACTGCTCGCGCCAAACAATACTACCACCACGGTAACAATACAGAGAGTTAAGGCAAACTGCAGCTTAGCCGACACTTGGATCCCGCGAAGATTAAGCAGAAACAGCCCTAGTATCACTAGGATTTCGGCACCGACCTGGGACCAGCCTTCGAGGGGGATAAGCGCATTAACAAATTGAAATGTCATCAAAATGGCGGCTGGAGCCCCCATAGGAACCACCAGTAAAAAAATTAACCCTATGGTACGACCCGCGGTGCGGCCAAAGGCTTTTTCGACAAAGTAGGCAGGCCCAGCGGCGTGGGGGAATACACTGGCTAAGCGCCCAAACACTAGGGCGACGGGAATGATGGCTAAGGTCAGCAACAACCATGCGACAAGCGCCCCCGAGTGAGCCTTCTCGATAGTCATCTGCGGTAAAATAAACACCCCAGTGCCCAGCAAAGTGGTGGCCATTAAGCCCGCACCTTGCCAACGACCTATTGTTCCGCTATTTGGATTCATCTGCTAATATTCTGTGGTTTTTGAGCCGTCAGTATAGTGAAATTTTGCGCCACAATCTGCCGTCATTTTCAGCGTTCTTGGCATTCAATACAGGCAAAATGCCGGATAATTAGCATATTTCCGTCATATTGACGGCAACGCCTAAAAACTCCACGGAATTAGCCAATACACTGACTTTATAACCCTATGGATTTTAAGATGTTAACCTACGCCCTCGCCACCCTAGGAGCCCAACTTGGATAAGTTCGATACCGCGATTATTAACAGCTTACGTCAAGATGCACGCCAGAGCGTGTCGCGCATTGCCGAACAAGTCAATTTGTCCCGCAGCGCCGTTGCCGAGCGGATAAAAAAACTAGAGCAAACGGGGGTGATACGGGGCTACCAAGTATTACTCAGTGAATCTCAAAAAGAGGGAGTGTCGGCTTATTTTGAGATCCAGCACCAATGCCCGCGTTGCGCCGATGTAGTGCCCGTATTTCAGGCCATTCCAGAGGTGATCACTTGCCGTGGGATTTCTGGGGAGATGGATTTACTCGTCTATGTCCACGCGCCTTCTATGCGCCGTTTGCACGAGATCCGGGAATATATCGATACCCATACGGATATCATCAAGATAAAAACCCATGTGGTGATGAGCGAGTGGATCAATAATTTAGGGGAATAAAGCTAAATCGAGTCGCCCCCAAACAAGAAACGCCACCCCTAAGGAATAAAGGTGGCGAGGCCCTTGTGGAGGCAGGGCAAAATACCTAAGTGTCAAATATGG
Organism: Shewanella sp. KJ2020; assembly: GCF_024197625.1. Lineage (NCBI taxonomy): Bacteria > Pseudomonadati > Pseudomonadota > Gammaproteobacteria > Alteromonadales > Shewanellaceae > Shewanella > Shewanella sp. KJ2020. The sequence continues at coordinate 25,390 of NZ_JAKUKD010000019.1, forward strand.
CCTCCTTTCCCAGCGACCTCCCTGTTACAGCGGACAGTGACAAGATAATCAACCCTCAATAACTCAGCCAGTGCTATTGGGAGTGCTATCTCACAGCGTTTCCTTAGACACTGCTTTTCACTATCCACCGATATCCTACACACTCGTATTCATTTGCTTGTAAACACTTTTCCTCTTTTTTTAGGCGACCGTCATCTGGCCGGTGTAGAGGATAAAGTTCCGTAAAAGTAAAACACCTATCAGACTCAAGCACGCAGTTCCCGCCACATAGGCCCATTTACGTTTCGAGGTTGCCGTCATAAACAAGTTCATCGCAAGCGGCCCAGACAAACCAAGACCCACTATGCCTATCCAGAATATCCAGCCCCAGAAGCCGTATCCTATGGCATTGAAGGTAGCCAGTTTACTTTGACCGCCGGATAGTACTAACCCCATAAAGAAGGTGAAAATCAGCACTATTTCTACCAAAATCAGCGGGATTTCTACTTTATGGATAAAGTGGACCTCCTTAGCGTTGGGGTTGCCATTGAGTAGCACACCGCCCAGTAGGGATGATGCCGCCCCCGAAGACAGTCCCGATGTTAAAAACAGCAGTGGCAACACAGGGTTTTTCAGCATTGGGTAACCAGGAAGAGCCGATAACAGGAATCCCGTATACGCCCCTAGTGCGAGGGAGAAGATCACCAATAAGCCTGTTATGGTTGCCTCAAAGCGGGCTAAAAACGCCGTTAGCTTAAGCACTATTGGGAAGCGATTCTCACACCAAGCATCGATAGGTTTGCGGAAAATAAGACCGATCCACATAAACATAAACACTTGGTAAATAAGTAGAATAAGCACACCCATCGACATCACAGACGTTGGATTATAAAACACCAAAATCTTCCAGAAATCGAATGGCTTAGTCAAATCCAGCACGAGAATGCCAAGCCCTGCCATCACGGCCACGGGGGCAACAATACAGGCTGCCTGCACAAAACCCGACTGATAGGCATTATGTTTAAGCACAAAATGTTTGAGTAATACCGCAAAGAACATGGCACCCGCGGATGCACCTGCTAAAAACAGGTAAATCGCAATCGGCCAATGCCAGACTAAGGTATCAAAATGTAGGGCGCTCATATTGCCACCTCCCCTGATTTAGCCACGATTCGGAATAACTTAGGCCGAGTGCCGAGATCAACCTTAGCGCGTTGGGTCGGATTGGCCTTAAGCACTTGCACCACCTCAGAGGTCGGATCTTTAAGATTGCCGAACACTAATGCCTTTGTTGGACAGGCTGCTACGCAGGCGGGTTGTTTACCCTGGGCGAGATTGGTCTCACGGCAGAAGTCACACTTATCCGCAGCATGGGTAACAGGATTGATAAAGCGAACTTTGTATGGACAGGCCGCAATACAATATTGGCAACCGACACATTTCCATGCATCCACCGAGACAATCCCCGTTTCCTTATCGATAAAGGCAGCACCGGTCGGACACACATTAACGCAGGGCGCATCTTCACAGTGTTGGCAGGATGTACGGCTGAAATGATAATACTGATCTGGGTATTCACCATAGGGACCAGTTTGCTCTATCTTGAGCCGTGAAACGCCCTCTGGCACATGATTAGTTTCCCGGCATGCCACCTCACAGGCTTGGCAACCAATACACTTAGTTTCATCGTGGATGAGTGCGTATTTCACACTTGGCTCAGCCTTCACTTCACCGGTGGCATTCACTGACGAGAACAGTGTTGCACCAGAAGCGCCAGCAAATAAGGCACAAGTACCTTTGAGAAATCTTCTTTTTGAATTTTCCATAACCTTACTCCTGCTGGCCTGTATGGCAATTGCGGCACAGCTCACTGCGAACTTTCGGCGTCATATCGGCCATAGGTTCAGTTGGACTATGTAGTTTATGGCAGGCAGCACAGGGCACCTTTTTAGCGTGTACATTATGTGTCCAATCTGCATCACTGAGTTTTTTCTTGGTATGGCATTTTTGACATACTCTAAGCTGTACAGAGAGATCTGACCCATCTTGTGCACCAAAGACCACAAGGTCATTCGGTTTTTTAGGGTGGTCACCCTTTTCTCCATGGCAGCTGGAACAGGTCATTTTCATCGCATCTTGGCCGTGATGCCCTAACATTTGACCGTTACGCTTATGACACTTCATACAAGCATCACTGTTGATTTGATTGGCTGGCTCAGCACTCGTTGCGGCAAAACTCAATAGTAATGCTGCAAGACCTAAGCGTAACGACCACAGCCATTGTCTTGTAGACATAGGAAGTCCTCACATTTGTCTATCGGGGGAAAGTAGAGGGGAGAGTCAGGGTTCGGAATTCTCCGAACCCGACGGTCACGTTCAGACGGCTAACGCTTGCTTTAGACTTTGAGGATCCCACTGTTTATGCTGATTCATTTCAATAAAGCCAATATTGAATTTGCTAAACAGTTTCTTCAGTGGAGAGTTGGTCTCCTTACCAAAATCACTGATCACCATTTTCACTTCTGATGAGTCATGGTCGATCAACACATAGTCGAGTCTACATTCATGGTTTAAATCAGCATCATGCTGGTCCATGTCAAATACAGTGTCTAATGGGACATTACAACAAACATCGTATTTGCCTTCGACTACGGTTTTTAGTGATTTAAAAAAGTTGAAACTTTGTTTATCAAATAACACTGGTTTAAGTTTCATTTCATGATGTGCCTCATCAGGATCTGCTCTAAAAAACTTAATGCAAGTCATGACAAACATAACAAACACGAAAGGTACAGCAACGAATAGTACGAAGTACATAAACGCATAGCTGAGAATGACTGAAGTATTCATATACGCCTCCAAAAACTAATTTATATTTTTGTTATCTCCTTTAAAGCAACTTCAGTATTATCGGTAATCACTTTTGTTTTTTTGATTTACATCACACTTGCAAATAGCAATTTAAACATAAACAACAAGTTAAGACGTGCCACACATTACTACTTAACGCAAATCTTAAATTCACATATTGATATTAGTTAATCCACAGAATGAAATTAACATAGCTAAATATTAAAAATTGAAATTTCAAATTGTCTGAAAAAACAATTTTTAAAATATAAAAAATAGAATTGCGACACTCGATTAAGCCCTGATGAATATAAGATCCTAAACTTGGGATATGATTCACATTCCATTTGTTATTTGACACTATACTTAGTTGCAAATTATCGTATTCATTCAATATTAAGGAATATAAAAAATGCATATTAGCAACATGGATTGCCTCGATATTTTGAGTTTAAAAATACTTGTTTCATTATATGAAAACAAATCTGCAACCTATGTATCTAAGGCGCTTGATATCCCAGCTCCCAAAATAAGTCGTAGCCTTAAAAATCTGCGAGAAGTTTTTGGTGATGAATTATTTATTCGGCGCAAATATGGCTTATTCCCAAATGAGTTTGCAACTCATTTATATCCTATTGCCAAAGAGACCATTCAGTGCACCGATAAATTTCAAAAAGCACACGCCGCTAATACCAGCCATGTAAAAACCCATGTTGAAATTGCCGCACCGGGATTAATCGCCTACGCCTTCCCTAAAGCCCTGATGCAGGCGATTAAAGAAGAACAAAAACAGATGCATATCAACATTACACCTTGGTCAATGCATACCACCCAGGACATTATCAATGGCGATACCACCTTAGGTATTTGCTGTAACAAGAGCACCGCCGACGTTGCCGCCTTTGGCGATAAACTGCAGACGACCACTTTGCACCAAATGGATAAGGTTTATCTTATCGCTAGTCGTAATCACCCAATTTTTAAACGGGAAATTACCCTAGAGACCATTGCTGAATATCCCTACGTGAATACCGATTTTGGCAACCCAAGCACCAATCTCAGTCCATACCAAGAGTTTTGTATCAATAATGGTATAAAACTCAATACTGAAATTACCATTACCAGTATTTCAAGTTTGTTTGAATACCTAGGGGAAAGCCAAACGATATCCCTATTGCCCTATAGGGTTATTTACGAAATGGTGAGTGACATACCTGAATTGCACACCTGCCAATTGTCGCAACTCGAGGCAGAACGCTTATACGCCAGCACAGAGGTGCCGACTATTTTCCTCGTCCAAAAGAACCTGCCCAACAAAAACAATGATGATCTGGCGTGGTTAACTGGGCAAATTAAGAAAATTGTCGATAACATCATCTAGCTAAAACTTAGATTATCGCGACCCTTTACACTCGAGGTGACAGGCATCCCCTGCCTTAGCTTAGGCTCCACCTCCCATCCTATGTGCCTGAGATTTGTTAACCCGGGCATACATCTTAGGGCATAAACGCGTTACACTAAGCCCATCTTTATCCTGATAGATTTAGCTATGCGAACCGAAAATACCGCCACTCTCAATCTTATTTGGGGCGCACTTATTCTTGAGGAACTGGCACGGCTAGGGGTGCAACATGTCTGCATGGCGCCCGGCTCGCGCTCAACACCGTTAACCCTAGCGGCGGCAAACCAAACCAAGCTTAAACGCCATTTACATTTCGATGAACGTGGACTCGGCTTTATGGCTTTAGGTCTGGCAAAGGCCAGCCGTGCCCCTGTCGCCATCATTACCACCTCAGGCACTGCGGTGGCAAACCTGTATCCCGCGATTGTTGAAGCTTGGCTGACCCATGTGCCTTTAATCGTCTTAAGTGGCGATCGTCCACCCGAATTACTGGATTGCGGGGCCAATCAGGCTATAGTCCAACCCGGTATTTTCGCCAATTACGCCAAGCAAGTGAATTTGCCCACACCAGATGCCCATATTGCGCCACAGGCCCTATTAACGACTGTGGATGAAGCCGTCGCTAATCAAACTCGCCCAGTGCACTTTAACTGCATGTACCGCGAGCCTTTGTACCCAAGTGAGTTAAATGCGGCCATTCTCGATGCTGACTCGCCCTATCTCAGGCCATTACACACTTGGCTACAACTGGCGCGTCCTTACACTCAATATGGTAAATGCAGCCAAGTCAGTAGCCCGAGTGATGATGCCATTATGCGTTTTGTCCACGGTAAGGGAGTGATCATCGCTGGTACTCTCACGCCAGAGCAAGATCCACAGCAACTCATTGCCCTATCGCAAAAAATTGGTTGGCCTTTGCTAACCGATGCACAATCACAACTGCGCCAACATCCCGCTGTAATAGGTAATATCGACCAATTGCTGCAACACCCTAAGGCGCGCAATTTATTACAGGAAGCGGATCGCGTACTGGTATTCGGCGGCCGCTTACTGTCTAAGCGCTTGATTAGCTACCTCGCCGAGCAAAATTGGCACAGTTACTGGCAAGTTTTGCCCGAACAAGACAGGCTAGATCCGAGCCACAATGCGAAACATATTTGGCACGCCAATGCGGCGCAATTTGCTGCATTGAATTGGTATCGCTCTTCCTCGGCAAACTGGGCGAATACGTTAATCACCTATAACGATGAATTGCATAATTTATTTGTACGCAATATCGACCAAGGGGAGTTTGGTGAAGCCCAGGTGGTGCGCGCCATCGCCAACAGTCGTCCGTTGGAGCAACAGCTTTTTATCGGCAACAGCCTGCCGGTGCGGTTATATGATATGTATGCGCCTATTAGCTGTTGCACTGCCACTACTTTTACCAATCGCGGCGCCTCTGGCATAGACGGCCTACTCGCAACGGCCTGCGGTATTGCCGCCCACGAGGGTAAGCCAACCAGTTTAATCATTGGTGACTTGTCACAATTACACGATCTTAATTCGCTGGCTATCGCCAAGAGCCTAACCAGCCCGCTGGTGATCGTTATCCTCAATAATGATGGCGGCAATATTTTTAATCTCTTGCCCGTGCCCAACGAGCAAGTGCGCAGTGATTATTACCGCTTAAGCCACGGCTTAGAATTTGGTTATGCGGCGGCGATGTTTAACCTTCCCTATAATCAAGTGGATAATCTGGCGGATTTTCAGGATAGCTATAATGAAGCACTGGATTTTCAAGGCGCTTCGATCATTGAAGTCAGTGTGAGTCAAACCCAAGCCAGCGACCAAATTGCTGCGCTCAACCTGTGGGTGAAACAAAGCTAATGCCGACCTTAGCCCGTTACGGTGAAACAACCCTGCCGACCTTAGTGTTGCTCCACGGCTTTTTAGGCACTAAGGCCGATTGGTTACCGTTAATGCCTAAGCTCAGCCAGCACTTCCATTGTGTCTGCCTAGATCTTGTGGGCCATGGGGATAATCAACCTAGTCTGCCCGCGCCAGAAATGGAGGACGGTTTCGATTTTTGTGTCCAAGATATTATCGCTAGGCTCGATAGGCTTAACATTAGTCAGTTCCACCTCTATGGTTATTCCCTCGGTGGCCGCATTGCTTTGCACCTTGCGAAGGCTCATCCCCAAGGATTACTGAGTTTACTGCTTGAGTCCTGCCATCCAGGGCTTAAAGATCCGCAGGAAAAAACCGCACGAGCCAAAAATGATGCCCTGTGGGCCGAGCGTTTACTCAAGCTCAGTAGCATAGATTTTTTAAATTTATGGTATCAACAACCCGTGTTTACCGATATGACCGCAGCCAAACGTAAAACAGTGGTCGAGAAACGCGCAGCCATGTTAGATCTGCATCCTAAACAGATGCTTAAAGAAGTATTCTTAGCCACCTCACTCGCACGCCAATCCTCTCTGTGGGATGTGCCTTCGCAACTTGCCTGTGAATGCCATTTCTTTGCGGGCAGTCAAGATGCCAAGTTCCACGCCCTCGCCCAAGAGTGGCAATTGCACGCGCCTATTCTCGTCCACAGCATTAACGGCGCCGGACACAACATACACCAAGCCGCTCCCGAGGCATTAACCTCAACAATACTTAAGCTGCTAGGGTAAATACCTGAATTTAATTCTAGGAAATATATGATCTTAACTTCACTTAGCCTATATCAATATCGACTACCACTCGATGTCTTACTGCCCGTGGGTAAGCAACGCATCGACCATAGAGCCGGATTAGTATTACAGGCAAGCGCCAGTGTCGAGGGGGAACACAGGCAAGTCGAAGTTGAAATCGCGCCACTCTCTGGCATCGATATCGACCAACAAGCCTTAATGGGATTTAGCCGCGAAACCCTAGCCCAAGTGCAAACGGCGTTAACTGAGTTATTACCCCAACTCTGTGGCCAACCTATCGATGCCCTGCTGGAATGCGCCGACAATAGCCCCTACCCATCAGTCGCCTTTGGTTTAAGTCTGTTACATGCCAAGTTAATGGGCAAACTCGACGCTATCCGTCCACAGACTGCCCTAGTCCCTTTGATTTATCACCCAACGGATGCGGGCAAAGACTTACTCGATAGCAAGATCGCCGCCCTTGGAATGGACATACATGCGGTGAAAGTCAAAGTCGCCCAGACCTCCATCGAAGATGAATTGCGTCTGATTTATGGAATATTAAGCACTCGGCCCGATCTTAAACTGCGTCTAGATGCCAATCGTGGCTTTACCTTAGAGCAAGCCATCACCTTTGCCGCAAGCTTACCCCTAGATGCCATAGAATACATTGAGGAACCTTGCCAAAATCCGCAGGATAACCTGCCGTTTTATCAAGCGATTGGTATGCCCTACGCCCTAGATGAATCCCTCAACGATCCCGATTACCGGTTTGCGATGCAAAGTGGCCTAGCTGCGCTCGTGATCAAACCTATGCTGCTCGGCACCATAGAAAAACTCGCCGATTTAATCGATACGGCGCAAAGCTATGGCGTGCGTTGCATCTTAAGTTCAAGCCTTGAGAGCAGTTTAGGTATTCAGGATCTCGCGCTGTTAGCGGCAATGCTAACCCCCGAAGAAATTCCGGGGTTAGATACCTTAAGCGCCTTTAGCCAAGATTTGTTGGTATCCTCGGGCAAAAAACACTGCCTCACACTGGCGCAGCTTGAACTCATTGCTAAATCCGATATTGATAATGTAAGCCATTGATACACAATAGTAATGGAAAGCCATAGTGAGTTTGCAACTACACAGGAAGCCTAACGTGTCATTTGTCCATGCCCCTAAATCAAACGCGATCTCCGCGGTTCACCAGGCTGCGATTGACTTTCCACAGCAAACCGCCATTAAGCTTGCCGGGCTGGATATCAACTACCACACCCTAAGCCAACACATTATCGCCCAGAGTGAACACTTGACCGCCGTTGGTATTGACGAGGGCGATGCAGTGGCATGCATCTCGACCAATAACCTGACCATGATTTGCCTCTATTGGGCCTGTGTCGATATCGGAGCAATCTTTTTTCCCATCTCGCCGCGCTTCCCCATCGCTCAGGTTCAAGGCTTAATCGATACCCACAAGATCCCGTATTATTGGAGCGAGCAGAACGTAAAACTGGTAAATGCCCATGAGTTAATCCTTAATATTAATGAGCTTAGCCAAACGACAACTCGCCATCATCAAGCTAAACCCTTTGATATTAACCGCCCTGCCAATGTAATTTTAACTTCAGGCTCTAGCGGCTTTCCAAAGGCGGCGGTGCATTGTTTAGCCAACCATATTGCCAATGCCGAAGGCGCCCGCAGCTTAATTCCACTCGAACAGGGCGACGCTTGGCTGCTCTCACTGCCTTTATTCCATATCGGCGGCCTTGCGATCCTGAATCGCTGCGCCTTAGTTGGCGCCTGTGTCGTGATGCCAGATCAAACGCTCAGCCTTAGTCAGCAGATTGACCAAGATAAACTGACCCACATGTCTTTGGTACCAGCACAGCTGAGCAAGTTATTAGCCGATGCGAACAGCCAACTTAACAGTATCAAAGCCCTATTGCTCGGTGGCGGCGCAGTCTCGATAGACTTACTCGAACAACTCAAGCAACGTAACATTGCCAGCTACACAAGTTACGGCATGACGGAAATGGGCTCGCAGATCACCACAGGCCCCGCTTTAAATGACGGTAGCAGTGGCAAATTACTCCCCAATCGTGAACTGAAAATTACAGATGGGGTTATTTGGGTACGCGGCGAATGCCTGTTTATGGGTTACCTCACAGCCAGCGGCATAGAAAGGAGTGTTGACCCCGAAGGCTGGTTTTATACCAAAGACAGGGGCGAATGGGATGAAAATGGCAATCTGCACATCCTCGGCCGCATCGACAATATGTTTATCAGCGGCGGTGAAAATATCCAACCAGAAGAAATCGAAGCGGCACTGAAACAGCATCCAGAAATTGATGATGCTATCGTCTTTGCACAACCCGATCCCATCTTTGGCAACCTACCCGCCGCCATTATTCGTGGCAGCATAACCCATGATATAGTTACAAAAACCGCTGAGCTAGAATCCTTTCTCGCCGACAAAATCGCCCGTTTTAAAAGGCCGAGGCAGTATTACCCTTGGCCTGAAGATGCCGAACAAACAGGGCTTAAGGTGAGCAGAAAAGCCCTAATTGCGCATATAAACCCAATTTGACCCATAAAAAAACCTGCCGTAGCAGGTTTTTTTATGGCTAACTCACTTTAGATTAAAGTGAGATGCAAGTTAGGCTTCCATACAAGCTTTTAGCTTGTTCATGGCATTTTTTTCAAGTTGGCGAATACGCTCAGCCGACACTTGGTAAGTCTCTGCCAATTCCTGCAGTGTGGTTTTATCGTCATCTAACCAACGGGCACGAAGTATGTGCTGGCTACGTTCGTCTAAGGTTTTGATGGCCGATAATAAACGACCTTGGGCATTGGATTCCCAATTATCGTTTTCGATATTTTCGGCTAAGTCCGACGAATGATCTTCGAGATAATGCACTGGCGCGAAGTCCTGTTCATCATCGTTATCATTGGTCAGGTCAAATGCAGGATCTTGCGCCGCCATACGTGATTCCATTTCGGTCACGTCGGCCTTAGAGACCCCTAGATTTTGAGCCACCATAGTGACTTCTTCATCGCTAAACCAACCTAAGCGTGTTTTTGCTTTACGGATATTAAAGAACAGTTTGCGCTGTGCTTTGGTGGTTGCGACTTTCACAATGCGCCAGTTTTTTAGCACATATTCATGTATTTCGGCTTTAATCCAATGCACCGCAAAGGATACTAGACGTACGCCAACATCGGGATCGAAGCGTTTTACCGCCTTCATCAGACCAATGTTGCCTTCTTGGATCAAATCCGCCTGTGGCAGACCGTAACCTGAGTAGCCCTTAGCAACGTGCACGACAAAGCGTAAGTGCGACATAATCAGTTGCTTTGCTGCTTGCAGATCACCCGTTTCCTGCAAACGCTTGGCTAACTCATACTCAGCCTCAGCGTCCAGCATGCTAATGCTAGTCACTGAATGGATATAAGCTTCTAGACTACTACTGCCCTGTGGGACTGTCAGTGCCATTGATTGCGTTTGAAAGGTCATTCGCGCTCCTACTTTCTTACTAATTACTTATCAAATATAAGTCGATTACATTCCAGAGTGATGCTAAACCACCGCTAAAATGAGCTGACGAACTATCGGCTAATTGACAGAGTATGTCAACCTTCACTCGTCTAGGGGGTTACTTTTAACCCCGATGAATAGACATTGCAAGTGAACAAAAGTTCATCGGCTGCGGATTTTATTGCATTATTTTTAGCTTAACCGTCTGATATCTAAGAGGGCTCTATCGCCCTTAGATGTTGTCTTACGGATAGATAAGAACCCAGCCAACCCAAAAAAGAGGCTAGGCCGACTAATTGTAGCAGTTCCATAAAAGTCAGTGACTTCATTTCAAACTGACTACCGTACAGCCCCAATAGCTCGGCAAGGGCGGAGTCGAGATACCAAACGAGCAAGTTAATGATAATCCAAGCCAATATGCCGCCTATCACCCCATACCAAATCCCAGTATAAAGAAAGGGACGCTGGATAAAAGATTCTGTTGCGCCCACTAATTTCATCACCTCTATCTCGGTGCGGCGGTTCATAATCGCGAGTCGAATGGTGTTGCCAATCACCAACACCACTGCCAAAACCAATAATGCGGCAATAGCCATTACAGTGCGTTCCAATAAGCGCACCACTGCCTGCAAACGCTCAAGCCATTCAATATCCAAGCGGCCAAAGCTAATCTCAGGCTCGCGCTCTAACTTAGTCAATAGTTCGCGGGCACCTACGGGCGTAGAGTATCTTGGTGTCGGTGTTACAGTGATCACCGCAGGTAATGGATTTTTATCGAGGTAAGCCAAGGCTTCACCAAAACCTGATAAACGCTGAAATTCCTCTAGGGCTTGGTTACGGTCGATATATTGCACTTTATCCACTTCGGCATAGGTGCGAATGCGTGTCAGCAGGCTCTGGATAGTCTGGTCGCTACGATTTTCATCGATAAATAATGAAATTTCAGCGGCGCTGTTCCACGAACTGGTAATAGTCTCGGCATTTTTGACTAAGACCTGCAATGCAGCCGGCAAACTTAAACTGACACCCAATACGGCCATGGTCATCACGGATGAAACGGGATTACGCCATAATTCTCCCATACTCGCCATCGCCTGCTGTACATGGCGAATAAAGAACATCACGATTCGGCCCGAAATGGGTAATTTGCTGCGGGTTAGCTTAGCATTGTCACTCATAGACCCTCCCTCGGCGCTGCGGGCCTAGTGTGCACGCCTTGATGTAGTTCTTGGGAGCCTATCATGCGGCCTTGTTTTAAGGTAAAAGTGCGATATTTCATTCGCGCAATCAGCCCCAAATCGTGGGTCGCAATCAGCACGCTGGTGCCTGCATCGTTGAAGGTTTCAAACAGGCGCAAAATATCCATCGACAATTTAGGGTCTAAGTTACCCGTGGGTTCGTCGGCGAGTAGCAAGGGCGGTTTGTTTACAATCGCACGAGCGATGCCCACACGCTGCTGCTCCCCTCCAGATAACATAATGGGGTTATGGCGTTCTTTACCATATAAACCCACCATATCGAGCGCACCCGCAACCCGTTTGCGGATCTCACCGTGGGAAAAACCTTCAATCACTAATGGCAAGGCGACATTATCGAATACACTGCGGTCCATCAATAAATGGTGGCTTTGGAAGATCATGCCAATATTGCGTCTTAGATAGGGCACGTGCTTAGCACTGATTTTAGCAATATCATGGCCGTTAATGGCAACCCGCCCCGTCGTCGCCCGTTCGATAACGGTGATCAATTTCAACAGCGTACTCTTACCCGCGCCCGAATGGCCGGTTAAAAATGCCATCTCACCTTGCTGCAGGTGAAAATTCACATCTTCCAGCGCCATTTGGCCGCCAGGATAAATCTTACTCACCTGCTGAAAATCAATCATAACTTAGCTATCCGCTTTTTCTTGTGTGAAGAGGGCATCGATAAATTCTTTCGAATTAAATGTACGTAGATCATCAATTTGCTCGCCGACACCAATATAGCGGATCGGTATTTTAAATTTGTCCGCGATGGCAAACACTACGCCGCCCTTAGCGGTGCCATCTAACTTACTAATAGTCAAACCTGTAACACCAACGGCTTCTTGGAATAATTGCGCTTGGCTAATGGCGTTTTGACCTGTGCTGGCATCTAGGGTCAACATCACCTCATGGGGTGCCTCTGGGTCGAGTTTCTTCATCACCCGCACAACTTTCTTTAATTCTTCCATCAGGTGGGATTTGTTTTGCAGGCGGCCCGCGGTATCGGCGATCAATACATCTATCTTACGTGCTTTAGCGGCTTGCAACGCATCGAAGAGTACCGAAGCGCTGTCGGCTCCCGTATGCTGGGCCACCACGGGAATATTATTACGTTGACCCCAAACCTGTAATTGTTCAACCGCCGCAGCGCGGAAGGTATCGCCCGCTGCCAACATCACCGACTTGCCCTGGGCTTGATACTGTTTGGCCAACTTACCGATAGTGGTGGTTTTCCCCACACCGTTGACACCTACCATCAGGATCACAAAGGGGCCACTCGCATTTTCAGGCACTAGAGGGATAGCAACGGGATCGAGTGTTTTTTGCAATTCATCCCGCAGTAATTCGTATAGTGCCTCGGCATCTTTTAGCTGTTTGCGTGACGCATGCTCAGTCAAGTTTTTGATCAAACGCGTAGTCGTTTCGACGCCAACATCGGCGATTAACAACTGTTCTTCGAGTTCTTCAAATAGATCGTCATCGATTTTCTTGCCGCGAAATAGGCCGATAAAACCACTGCCGATATTTTCGCTGGTACGCATCAAACCACGTTTAAGGCGGGCAAATAAGCCTTCTTTCACTGGCCTTGCCTGTGGTTCCGGCTGAACCTCAGCGGCGGGGATATCTGACTCAGCCTTAGCTTGTGCTTGTGCTTGTTCGGCTGCTAATTCTTCTGCCGCAAGACGTGCAGATTCGGCCCGTTGCTCGGCTAAACGCTGGGCCTCGATTTGTGCTTGCTCCTGAGCGAAGCGTGCGGCCTCAGCCTTAGCTTGAGCTTGCTCTGCCGCTAATTCTTCTGCCGCAAGACGTGCAGATTCGGCCTGTTGCTCGGCTAAACGCTGGGCTTCGATTTGTGCTTGTTCCTGGGCGAAGCGTTCGGCCTCAGCCTTAGCTTGAGCTTGCTCGGCGGCTAATTGTTCTGCCGCAAGACGTGCCACTTCGGCCTGTTGCTCGGCTAAACGCTGGGCTTCGATTTGTGCTTGTTCTTGAGCGAAGCGTTCGGCCTCAGCCTTAGCTTGAGCCTGCTCGGCGGCTAATTGTTCTGCCGCTAGAGGCGCAGTGTCTTGTGTTGGAGTAACAACTGGAGTTTCAGCACCGACCTCATCCTGCGATTTATCTTTACGAAACCAAGAGAAAAAACCTTTCTTTGCCATGTGTGATCCCAGCGCTCTACTTCAGTGTTGAATGTAAAATAAGACCCTGACGTTATACCAGATTGCCTTAGCAATTACGTCCAAAAAGTCGGCAATTAACTAAGCTTGTTAAGCCATCTCACCTTTTAGTGGGACTTTGATATAAAATAGTGGCCTTTATTAAGGTGGCATAGTCTACCACTTTCTTTCTTCAGGCAAAATCACGGGGGAGCTTTGATTAAGAACCGAGCGAGCAATCAGAGTGCAGCCAAGCAACAGGCGAGCAAAAATCCAGCGGCTAAAACCAAAATGGGGACTGGCCAAGTGCGGATTATCGCAGGGCAATGGCGTTCGCGTCGTCTACCAATTCATGATCTTGATGGTTTGCGCCCGACGACAGACAGAGTACGTGAAACCCTGTTTAACTGGCTCGCCAACGATATAGTCAATGCCCGGGTGCTCGACTGTTTCGCTGGTAGCGGCGCCTTAGCCCTCGAGGCCCTGTCTCGCTACGCCGCCTATGCCAAGATTATCGAATTACAACGCTCCGCCGCCCTGCAATTGAAAGATAATCTAAACACCCTTAAATGCGATAAGGCCGAAGTGCTCAATGCCGATACCTTAGTGGTACTGCAAAGGGGCTGCGATCAAGGTTTCGATGTGGTGTTTATCGACCCGCCATTTCGTAAAGGATTGGCTAAACAGACGATTCAACTGCTAGATAGCCAAGCTTGGCTCAATAATGGCGCGCTGATCTATGTCGAAATAGAGTCTGAATTAACCACGCTGACTATTCCATCTAGCTGGAAAGCCTTAAAAGAGAAGACCGCTGGCCAAGTGAGCTATCGTCTATATCAATATCAACCCGAAAATACCGCCGAACCTATCGAAGATGAAAACCATGCCCTTGCTGATTAACTTAGGCAAAGCCATTACCCTGATCGCTTGGCTGATGATGGCCTACAATTTGGCGATACCATTTGAAGGCAAGGTAGCGATTATTTTGAATATTCTGTTTGCCATTACCTGCATGATGCATTGCTTTCAAGTCGCTATCTTTCACATGCTGTTTAAAACCTTGCTGCCATTAGCTAAGCAGGATTATCTGCAGGTGTTTATCTTCGGCATTTTTAGCCTGTTAGCTTATCGGCAACGGGTGATGGCAGCCAACGAGAGGCAAAACGACGGGCAAACAAGCTAAATAAACCTTTTTTTGAAGGCGCTTGGGCTAAGTCCTGTTATCCGAGTAAACGCCTTACGACAGGCGCTGACATCTTCATAGCCCACACTACGGGCGATAACATCAAAGCTAAGTGATGTACTTTCGAGCAGATCACATGCCTTTTGAATACGAAGTTTTTGTAGGTATTCATTTGGCTTGAGCCCTGTCGCTTTCACAAACCGGCGCAGTAGTGTCCGCTCTCCCATACAAGCCTCCTGCGCAAGCCCTACCACGCTGATCGACTGGCCATAGTCTGTCTGTAATCGGTTCTGTATATTAAGGATCGGCTGATCGCCATGGTCTCGTTTAGGTAAAAACTGCTGATAATAGCGCTGTTCACGGCTACCAGTATCGATAACCAAATGCTTCCCTAACTGGCGCATTATGCTGACATGGCAAAACTGTGCCACTAACTCTAGCCCCAAGTCCACCCACGACATCATGCCCGCTGCGGTAATAATGTCGCCATCGTTAACCATGATTTTATCGATATCGAGTTTTACTCTGGGGTGTTGATGTTTAAACTCGTTCACCAATCCCCAATGTGTCGTCGCCCGTCTATGGTCAAGCAAACCCGCCGCGGCCAAAATAAATGCACCCGCGCAGGCAGAACAAATAATGGCACCTTGGCCATGCTGACGTTTCAGCCACGCCTGTAGCTCTGGATTGTCACCGAGGTAAAACTGCGTATCGATACTCGGCGGTATTATCACCAGCCCATAGTTTTGAGCGGCCCCAATCTCAGTAATGGCCAACTGTTTCACATCAAAGCGCTGCAAGTTCTGCGACTCTTTGACCTTGTCTTGCATAAACTTATTCGCCAATTGCAGCATCTCATCTAAACCAAACACTGCAGAAGTTAAACAACCGGGTAGCGCAAGAATGGCCACTTTTAATGTAGAGAAGGTGATTGGATTTGTCATTTTAGGCACCAAAGATGTCATTTCTGCCACTCTTAATGTTGCTTAATCTAACGCAAACTACCGCCATTACGAATTTATTTCACCGACATTGTTTATAGGAGAGAACCCATGACGACCAACAACTCTACGAAGCAAACGGCGCTAATTGTCATCGATGTGCAGAATGACTATTTCGCGAATGGAGCCTATCCCCAATGGCAGGTAGATGAGGCGTTAGCACAAACATTGCTTTGTGTTGAAAAGGCTAAGCAGCAGTCTATTCCAGTGATCTTAGTGCAGCACTTGGCTGACAATAGCCAAGGTGACGCTCCGTTTTTTAACCCAGGCACCTTAGGCGTTGAGATCCATCCGGCACTGCTCAAGGCGGCACCTGATGCACCTATCATCACTAAACATTTTGCCGATAGTTTTGATAGCACTCCACTCGCCGATATCTTACGGGAGCAACACATTACTGACGTGCTGCTATGTGGGATCATGACGCAAAATTGCGTCACCCATACCGCTATCTCTAAATCGGCAGAGGCTTATGCAGTCAGTGTTATAGCGGATGCCTGTGCGGCCCCAAGTCAAATGGTGCACTTCATTGCCCTGAGTGCGCTTTCCCGCCGAGTGAAACTCATCAACAGCACAGAGTGGTAAAATTTCGGTTTTCGAGACAACAAAAAGCCCTCTGTCGAGGGCTTTATACTTTATTAATCAATTGGCTAACAATAACCTGAGTTAATCGCTAAACCTTATCCCTTTGGATAGGGGTGAGCGATACCTTTATGACAGTCAATACAGGTTTTTCTGTCTTCTGGGGCTTTCTTGAAGTTATTGCTGTGCATTCTCACGGCCATTTTGCTCATATTTTCTGATTGGTTTTCATAAATACGGTTATGGCAGTTTTGGCAGGTTGAAGAATCGATAGCACGTAAATAATCACGAGCCAATTCAGCTTGTTCTTTACGGTTTTCATCTAACCAAGCTTGAGTGTTAAAGCCATCGATCGTTAAGAAGCCAATCACGTCTTTAGAAACGATGATCTTTTTCTTCAGGTATTGGAATGGTTCCTGTGCAATATGACATTGCTGACACTGAACTACGATACCAGCACGGTTATTACCATGGGCAGAGGCCATAACTTCATCTTTCAATGAATGCTGGCTGTGGCAGCTCATACAGAATGCGTCAGAGCTTGTCGCATGTAAGGTTGTTTGGGTTGCAAAGTAGCCCACAACACCGATAACAATACCGACGACTAGTAGCGCCAGGATTGAATATTTTGCGCTAGGTTTAAATAGTGCACGCCAGTTCATTACTCTATCTCCAAAAATTGCCAAAATTAGTTTTTATAAGTTCAGTTTATGCTATTTCACTTATTAGAAATTTGATTCTAAGCCTAAATTTGTCGATTAAATTAAACTTAAAAGCGCAAAATGAGACCTAGCTCTAACTATCAGGGCAATAATTGCTCAAAAGCAGCCAATATCGAAGCATTTATGCACTTCAACTAAAGCTAATGCAATCAGCACATAATCGCAAGTTATCGACTATTTGCAAAAACAAACCTATATTTTTGCAGAGTTATTTTCACAATGTGAAATTGTGACCGACTTCGCCCTTTGTTGAAGCTTTGATACTGCACTAGCCAAAACCCATGTCAACAAAGGTGTTATCCATTGATAATCAATCGGTATTTCATTGATATAAAGATGAGGCCTTATTGTTCACTGAAATGTGAGTTAACTCATTGCAGCATAATGACTCTATGCTAGAATCGAGCCGTTCATTATTTGGAATACTTATGCATCAAACACTCGGTCGTTACTTTTTAGTCATCTTCACTTTACTCGCACTCGTCGGGCAAAGTGTCGTGTCTAATGGTCACGCCATGGTGCCGCACACTATGGATATGAGTGCGATACCGCAGGATATGAGCGCGATGGCGCATCATGATTCCACCCAAGGGATGGATCATGCGGCAATGATGCAAATGAACACAGAGACCCCTGCTGACTCCCATTCAATGGCCGACACGGATTGCTGTAACGATAAAAAGCTTCCCGGCGCGAAGCAGCATTGCTGTGATGGCGCCACATCATGTTCAAATGATTGTGGTCATTGTCTGACGATCTCGGTGGCTGGCACTCTATTTAGCCCACATCTTTGGCCAAGTGTGAGCATGACCGATACCGCAATGGCCACTCCTATGCCTCATTTCCACTCTATCTCGTTATCTTCGGCCCTCAAGCCTCCGATAGCCTAGCCTCGCCGTGCCCTTTCAGGGCTAACAAAGCTAATTATTTATTTCGCCGTTTATTGTGGTGCGCCTATATATTAAGCACCCAGAGTTAAGCAAAAACCGAGTACTGAGCCCGTATGCACTTTATTGCATCGATTGTCCTTTCGTTTTGAATACCGAGGGATAAGCTCAGCAGCGTTTATGCACTCATATTCGGCGACCAATCCGATGGAGTGAACAATATGAAAACCTTAACTAATCTTGCCTTAGTGGCATTTTTAATGACCAGCACCAGCGTGTTTGCTACGGCAACACCCCATGAGCATCACCACAACAACGCCAACCCACAGCAGCAAGCTCAAACCTATATTTGCCCTATGCACCCCGAAGTCACAGGCACTCAAGGTGATACTTGTCCTAAATGTGGGATGAACTTAGAACCTAAAGCCACGGAAGTAAAAACGGCTGAAGGAACAACGCACAAGGCGCACGAGCACCACTAAGCTAGGCTGGAGATGAGGCATATGAACCAATTTAACCGAGTAAAAAAGCAGGCCCCTAAGGCAGTGCTGCTTTTGAGCAGTTTACTGATGGGAACACCTTGGCTGAGTCATGCCCAACAGGCAAATACACAGGCCGAAACCGCAGCGACTAGCCCAGCTAATGAATCTAAGAACAACCCATTAAAGCAAGTCAAAACCTATACTTGCCCTATGCACCCCGAAGTGATCAGCCATGAGCCAGGCCGCTGCCCTAAGTGCAATATGTTTTTGGTCGAGCAGCAAGATGATGCAAATTCGGCTGAGCATGTCGGACACCAAGCAGCAGATCATCAAGCCTCTGAGCATGGGCAAACCTTAGCAGCCAAGGCTTCGAGTCCGGTATTCGACACTCCAACACCTAAGGCCGACAGTTTAGTCAAAACTCAAAATAACGTGACAACAATCAAGTACGTTTGCCCTATGCATGCCCATATCATCAGTGATGTGCCCGGTACTTGCCCAATCTGTGGCATGAACTTGGAAAAGGTCGAAACGGGTGGTAACACCCAGGAGATCAACATTCAGGTTTCCGGCAGTATGCAACAGGCTCTCGCCCTAAAGGTCGCCCAAGTCGAGCGTGATACCCTGTGGAAATTCGTCGAAACCGTCGGACAAGTAGACTATAACGAGAGCCAAATTACCCATATCCACGCAAGGGTCACAGGCTGGGTCGAAAAGCTCATGGTCAAATCCATGGGTGATACGGTCAAAAAAGGTCAGCTACTCTATGAGCTCTATTCACCCGATTTAGTCAACGCCCAAGATGATTATCTACTCGCCTTAGATACTGCAAAAACCTCCGGAAACCAAAGATATCAAGATCTGGTGCGCAGAGCGGGATTACGATTGTCATTCCTCGGGTTTAATGATGAACAAATCAAGCAATTAGCCCAATCGCGCCAAACCCAGTATCGAGTGCCATTTTATGCCCAGCAGGATGGTGTTGTCGAAACACTCTCTATCCGCGATGGCATGTATATTGAGCCATCCACTGAGGCTATGTCGTTAGTCGATCTCTCTAAAGTCTGGGTGATTGCCGACGTATTTGAGAATGAGCAAAGCTGGGTTGCTAAGGGGCAAAAGGCCGAAGTCGCTGTCCCCGCCATGAATATCCGTGGCATCGAAGGCACTATCGACTATATCTACCCTGAATTGGACCCTGTGACCCGTAGCCTGCGGGTACGGGTGGTACTCAACAATACTAATGTAGATTTAAGACCTAAAACCCTCGCTAAGGTCTCGCTTTTTGGTGGCCCCAATAGGGATGTGCTCGTTATCCCACAGGAAGCCTTAATCCAAACGGGTAAAGAGAATCGCGTGATAGTCAAACAAGACGACAATAGTTTTGCCGCTAAAGTCGTCACCGTCGGCATGATGAGTCAAGGCAAGGCTGAGATTGTCTCGGGTTTAACCGAGGGCGAGCGCGTGGTGATCTCAGGGCAATTTTTACTCGACTCCGAAGCCAGCCTCAAGGGCAGCTTAATGCGTTTAAGCAGCGGTCATCAGCACTAGGAGCGCAGCATGTTAAAATACATTATCGAAGCCTCCATCAGACAACGACTTATGGTGTTGATCATCGCCATCATGATCACCGTCTGGGGCGTACAAGAGTTGCGCAAAACGCCACTCGATGCGCTGCCCGATCTGTCGGATGTGCAGGTGATTATTAAAACCTCCTACCCAGGGCAAGCGCCTAAATTGGTAGAAGAACAAGTCACTTATCCTTTATCTACCGCCATGTTAGCCGTACCCGGCGCCAAGACGGTTCGGGGATTCTCGATGTTTGGTGACTCCTATGTCTATGTGATTTTTGAAGATGGCACCGACATCTACTGGGCGCGATCACGGGTATTGGAATACTTAAGTCAGATCAGTAGCCGCTTGCCACAGGGCGTACAACCGTCACTTGGCCCCGATGCCTCTGGTGTTGGCTGGGTGTATGAATATGCACTGGTCGATCGCTCGGGCAGTTTAGATTTATCGCAGCTCAAAAGTCTGCAGGATTGGTATCTTAAGTTAGAACTGCAAAGCGTGGCGGGTGTATCTGAAGTTGCCACCGTCGGCGGCATGGAGCAAACCTACCAGATAGTGCTTGAGCCCGATAAAATGGCAATCTATAAACTGGATATCGCCAGCATTAAAGATGCGATAGAAAAATCCAATAATGAAGCCGGCGGCTCTGTGGTTGAAATGGCCGAAGCCGAGTACATGGTAAGGGCCAAAGGCTATCGCCAAACTCTTGAGGATTTCCGTGAAATCCCCTTAGGCATCACTAGCCCTTCGGGAACAGGATTATTACTCAAAGACGTTGCGACAGTACGCAAAGGCCCAGCTTCTCGCAGAGGTATTGCCGAACTCGATGGCGAAGGTGAAGTGGTCGGCGGCATTATTGTGATGCGCTATGGTGAAAATGCCTTAACCACAATTGAGGCGGTAAAGACAAAACTTCAAGAGCTAAAAGCAGGCTTACCAAAGGGAGTCGAAATCATCCCAACCTACGACAGGTCGCAATTGATTCTAAAATCCGTTGATAACCTGTTTAGCAAGGTCGTCGAAGAGATGCTTGTCGTTGGGTTTGTTTGCCTACTCTTTTTACTGCATGCACGCTCGACTCTGGTCGCAGTCATTACTCTGCCGCTCTCGATCCTTATCGCCTTTATCGTGATGAATAAGATGGGCGTCAACGCTAACATTATGAGCTTAGGTGGAATTGCAATCGCCATAGGCGCCGTTGTGGATGGCGCGATTGTGATGATCGAAAACCTGCACAAACATTTGGAGCAGTTTCACGCAGAACACAACCGAGAACCCGATACCAAAGAGCATTGGCGAATCGTGACTGAAGCCTCGATTGAGGTTGGCCCAGCACTCTTTTTCTCGCTGATTATTATCACCTTAAGCTTTGTACCTGTATTCGCACTCGAGGCGCAGGAAGGCCGCTTATTTGCACCGCTGGCCTACACTAAATCCTTTGCTATGGCGGCCTCAGCATTACTAGCGATTACACTGGTGCCGATTTTAATGGGCTATTTTATTCGCGGAAAAATTCCGAGTGAACAGAAAAACCCCATCAGCCGCGTGCTGATCGCTTTATATAAACCCTCGCTGAATCTGGTACTTAGATTTCCTAAAATCACCCTAGGATTAGCGCTTATTGCCTTAATCAGCGCTTGGTATCCGATGACACGTATGGGTAGTGAGTTTATGCCCGAGCTAGAAGAAGGCGATCTACTCTATATGCCAACCGCGTTACCGGGACTCAGTGCTGGCAAAGCTGCCGAAGTGTTGCAGCAAACGGATCGTTTGATTAAAACCGTTCCCGAAGTCGCCCGCGTATTTGGTAAAGTGGGCCGCGCCGAAACTGCGACCGATCCCGCACCGCTAACTATGCTTGAAACCACTATCATGCTTAAACCCCATGAAGAATGGCGCGAGGGCATGACTTTAGATGGCATCATCGCTCAACTACAACAAACCGTAAAAGTGCCGGGTATCACTAATGCTTGGGTACAACCCATCAAAACCCGTATCGATATGCTCTCCACTGGGATAAAAACCCCTGTTGGCATTAAGATCACCGGTGCCGATGTGAACGAACTCCAAAGCTTAGGGGCAGAAATCGAGGCCATCCTCAGTAAAGTGCCGCACACTAAATCGGCCTACGCCGAACGCAGTGGTGGTGGGCGTTACATCGATATCACCCCAAAACTGGATGTGGCAGCTCGTTACGGTATGTCGCTGCAGGATATTCAGGATGTAGTGCGTTACGCCATTGGCGGTATGGATATTGGCCAGTCGGTGCAAGGGGCGGAGCGTTATCCTATTAACCTGCGTTATCCCCGCGAACTACGCGATAATATTGAGAAGCTACGTGAACTCCCGGTGATCACTAAATCGGGAAATTACCTGCCACTGCGAAATTTAGCGGATATAGAGATCACCGATGGGGCTCCTATGCTCGCCAGTGAAAACGGTCGCTTAATCTCTTGGGTGTTTATCGATATTGAAGGAACATCTATCGGCGAATACATTACCACCGCCAAGCAAGCATTAAATGCTGAGCTAAAAGTACCTCCACGCTACAGCTACACCTTCGCAGGGCAGTATGAGTATATGCAGCGGGTCGATGCAAAACTGAAGCAAGTGATCCCTATGGCATTAGCGGTGATTTTCATTCTACTAATGATGACCTTTGGCTCCACTCTGCAGGCGAGTATTATCATGCTCAGCCTCCCCTTCGCGCTGGTCGGTAGCACTTGGCTATTGTATCTACTAGATTACAATATCTCAGTCGCCGTCGCCGTCGGTATGATTGCTTTGGCGGGCGTTGCCGCCGAGTTTGGGGTAATCATGCTGATTTACCTCAATAATGCCATTAAGCACAGGCAAGAGAAGAATAACTACCACACAGTTACCGATCTCAAAGAAGCCTTAATTGAAGGTGCTGTTATGCGTATTCGCCCTAAAGCCATGACAGTAGCCACTATCTTTTTTGGCCTACTGCCTATTATGTGGGGCGCGGGTTCGGGTAACGATGTAATGCAGAAAATCGCCGCACCTATGGTCGGTGGTATGGTGACGGCACCATTACTGTCGCTATTTGTACTGCCAGCACTCTACCTACTGATTTACTCGCGTAAACTGAACAACAAAGTTGAAACGATAAACTAGTCGGATATAGGCTCATAACGACCCAAGCTAAGTCACCTAAATCCCCTCAATACCTATAGGATTGAGGGGATTTTTATTATCAAATTGGCTCAAAAAAACCTAAAATCAGCACTCAATGTATGCCAACCCCATAAATTGCTCTTCGCTCAGGCAAGGATTCGCTCAATGACCCCATTCTATGCAGCTATAGTCAAAAAGCCCCTAAGTCGCTTATTCATAATGCTCTTATATGTACTAGGAGCATTGAGTGCTTACTCCTTCCCCGCCTTGGCCGCGCCCGCTAGCGGCGAGTTTATTGCCGACAAACGCTGTGAGCTCTTTCAATCGAAAAATAAACAAACCAATCCCGATGATTGGCAGAGCAATATGGGTGAGCGCTATCCAGTGCTCGAAATTCTCGGCAATAGCGTTAAACCTGATTGGCTGCGAGTACGGACCAATGCCACAACCTCGCCACTGCGCTGGATTAGCGGCGATTGTGGTCAATATCTGTCTAATATTGCTGGCAGTAATGTATCGACATCCGCAATGGCGGTGGAACCCGCGCAAACCACTAAAACATCGGATATCAACACAAAGTATAACGAGAACCTTAAAACACCGAGAACCACAGAAAAACGCCAAGCTAATCAATGCCAAATCGAGGATAATTTTGATTCACACATATTAGCACTAAGCTGGCAAAGCACCTTTTGTGAACTCTATGGCCGCCGTAAAGCCGAATGCCGCGCCCTCAGCCAAACGCCAGATTCAAGCCAGTGGCAACACTTTAGCCTGCACGGGCTATGGCCGAATAGACAACAATGCGGCACGCGTTATGGCTATTGCAGCAAGGTCAAATTGCAGCCGAATGATTTCTGTACTTATCCAGAATTTGAACTTAAACCATCGGTGCGCAAAAATTTAGAAGAAGTGATGCCAAGCGCCCGCTATGGCACCTGTTTGGAACGTCACGAATGGTGGAAGCACGGTACTTGTCGTAACCAAGACCCTAACGAGTATTTTTTATTAGCAACCCAGCTGACTCAAGCGGTCAATACCTCGGCATGGGTACAAAAATTCATCCATGACAACATAGGTAAGAATGTCAGTAAAAGTGATTTAAACCAAAGCTTTGATACAAGCTTTGGCCAAGGTGCACATACAAAAATCAGTCTAGAATGTGCTAAGGGATTATTAAGTGAAATCCGCATTAACTTGCCCGAAGTCATTAAGGCCTCGGACTCCCTACCTAGCCTACTCGCCAAAGCCAATCGGGCCAAAAAAGGTTCTTGCCCCGAGACCATAGCAATTGATAACCCGAATTAACCAGTTTTACAGCTAATAGACGCCCAGTGGGCGTCTATGCCTTATCGATCACATTTGATCCAGTTTAATCACCGCAAATGTCGCACCTTGGGGATCGGTAATCACAGCAAACCGACCCACCTCTGGAATATCACTCGGCGGAACACAAATTTGCCCTCCCAAACTCTGTGCTTTATTGGCAAACACATCGCAATCTGCCACCACAAAATACGGCATCCAATGGGCAGGAATATCTCCCCATTCGGGCATAATCGTCATCATGCCACCGATAGATTGGCCAGCAACCTGCCATTCAATATATTCAATATCAGCCACTTGGCTGGTTAGTGCTGTCCAAGGGAAGATTTTACAATAAAAGGCCTCTTCACTGAGGGGGGAACGGCATGCTAATTCGACCCAGCACAGAGTATTAACCTCGCCCTGACGACGGGCACCTATATGGTTTTTGGCCTGCCACAGAGCAAAGCGCGCGCCTTCGGGATCGCTGACCTGCGCCATGATCCCCGCATCACCCACAATATGCGGCCCCATATGCACTTGGCCACCCGCAGCTTGAATATCTGCAATACAGGCATCAATATCTCTCACGGCAAAATAGACTCGCCAATGGCTGGGGATCTGCGCCTCTGAACTCGGTATTTGGTACATGGCGCCCAAGTCGTCGCCATCTAGGTTAAACAGCGAGAAATGCCCCTCAGGAATAGGCATCTCAATCGCATTCCAACCAAACATGGCATGGTAAAATCCCTTAGCCCCTTGCCAATCGTGGCTTGCGAGTTCAACCCAACATGCATGTCCTTGTGCGTACTGAGTAATCTTCATTATTGGCTCCCATTTTTGTCTCAATCGTAGGAGTTAAGCTGGAGTTTTTCGTTCTGTCCAGTATCCGAATTAAAAAGACAGGCCTTAGGAATAAGTACAAAACAAAAAGCCCTCAAATGAGGGCTTTGGCGGCATAAACAAACTAGGAATATTGTGGCAGTAAATCCGCCATCGCCAGTAAATGGCAGGCCCCTGTGACTATGCCAAATAACACCACAAGGATGATCAAGGGGGTTCCACCTATCACTCTAAAACCTGTGCTGTCCTGGAATAGTTGCCGAGATTTATAGGCCATAAGCGCAGGCACTATCACTGCCCATACGGTCGCCGCTAATGCCGCAAAACCGATGGCGATAAGGAAACCATCTGGAAACAGCAATCCCAAAATCGTTGGCGGCACAAAGGTTACTAATGCGGTTTTCATTCGGCCTGTACGGGAATCATCGAAACCAAATAGGTCGGCGAGATAATCGAATAGACCTAAGGTCACACCGAGGAATGAAGACGCCACGGCCAAGTTGGCAAATAGGGTTAGCATGCTGTTTAACCAGCTACTCGCCATCACCTCCGACAAAGCGCCCACTAAGACCCCCATATTACCGCCCTGGGCGATAATATCGCTAAACTGGCTACGGGGAATATTGCCCATGGTTGCCACTAACCAACAGGTATAAATCACCAGCGCAATAAAAGTACCGATGAAAATCGCCTTGATAATGGTCGAGGAGTCCTTGCCGTAGTACTTCACTAAGCTAGGTACGTTGCCATGGTAACCAAAACTGGCGAGACCAAAAGGCAGAGCCGCCCATAAATAGGGAGCAAAATGCTGAGTGCCATCGGGCTCCAATAGCTTAGTCACATCTATTTCAATCAACAAATTGCCGATAGCAAGGAAGAAAGTGATGATCATTCCACCAAGCATAATAGTGGTAATACGATCCACGGCCTTAGTGCTAATTAACACTATGCTCGCTAACACAATGGCAAATACTAATCCCGCCACACTTTGGGGTAATACTATTCCCATGCCCTGCAAGCTGTGATTCACAATCGACCCGCCGCCACTAATGTAGGCATAGGTCAAAATATAGAGCACGAAGGCAATAGAAACGCCATTCACAATCCGCCAAAACTGCCCTAGGGTTTGTTTGGTTAAGGTATCGAAGCTAGCGCCAGGTTCAAAATGCAAATTGGTTTCGAGCAAGAGTAAGCCCGACATCAACATACAAAACCAAATGCCGAGTAACATAAAAATCGAATAGCCGAACCACATACCGGCGCCCACCACGGGCAAGGAGAACATCCCCGCCCCTACGGTTGTACCGGCAATAATCATGGCACCACCGAGCAAAGACTTACCTGCGGGCTTATGTTTAGCCGCATTCATATGATTTGCCATTAAACAATGTGCTCCGCAGTGACACTCGCTACAATCGTCTGTCTCACTGTGGCTCTCAATAGGCCATTGGCTTGATCTCGAATTCGCTCTACGTTGGATTTATCTCCCTCACCAGAGAAATAACCCAACTCTTTTAGCTTAACACTCAGCGTATTATAGAGTTTTTTATCGTAAAACTCAGGCGCAGTAATGCCGTGCAACGCCCCTAGACGCTGGGCAAGTAGATGGCTTTCAGACTCAAGTTCCGAGCGTTCCATCTTAGGTCTATGGGCTAACAAATTGAAAATAATTGCATAACGCTGCAGAGTTTCACTCACAGAACCCGCAAGCAGTAGCAGCTGGCTGGTGTGTTCCGTCACGACCGATAACCCCTCCTGCTCGGTCACTAAACCTTGCTCAACAAAGAGGTCCAGCACTTGATTTACATAGGCAGGTAAATCCTTAATGCCCATGAAAAGTTCGGCTTTTAGCAGCGGATAAAAGTCATTCACTATCCCGAGGATCTGCTGCCGCTGAATTTGCTCATTGTGGGTTAAACAACTCGCAATCAATGACGGGATAATAAATAAGTGAATAATGTTATTGCGATAGTAAGTCATTGAGGTCGCTTGATTCTCATCGATAGACACTATCTCACCTAATGGATCGGCATTAATGGAGAACTTATTCAGATCCAATCCTTGTTGCACTAAATGCTTACCATCGCCTTCGGCAACCGAGGTAAACGAAGTGTAAGGCACACGCTTAAGCAGGGTCAGGTATAAATCTAATTGACGCTCGAGCAAACAACGCTCTAGGGCGTTTCGCTCCGATGCCAATAACACTAAACTGGTCAGGGTGACAGAACTGGCGGCCGCGGCATCATTAATGCGCGTCATCACCCGATTCGCCAGCACATTAACCGCTGGCGTTAACCAAGTCGGTTTTTGTTCTGGATCATCGGCAAGCTCTGCCCGCCAATTAGGCGCCCGCTCATTTAAGAAGTTTTGCAGCGTTATAGGCTCACCAAAGTTCACATAACCTTGGCCAAAATTACCTAATTTACGAATAGCACCAAAGACTTGCCAAACAGATTCTTTCTGCTTTTTCTTACCGCTTAATTCTTTATGATAAGTGGCCACTTCCATCACATGGTCATAGCCTAAGTACACAGGCACTAAAGTCACAGGACGTTCAATCCCGCGCAGTACACTGTTCATCGTCATCGCTATCATGCCGGTTTTGGGTGCCAACAAACGCCCCGTACGCGAACGGCCACCTTCGGAGAAATATTCCACCGAATATCCCTTAGCAAACAGTTGGTCTAAATACTCACGGAATACTGCGGTATACAGCTTATTGCCATTAAAACTGCGGCGAATGAAGAAGGCACCACCACGGCGGAACATTGGCCCAGCGGGCCAAAAGTTGAGGTTAATGCCAGCGGCAATGTGCGGCGGAACCATGCCTTGGTAGTACAGAATATAGGATAACAGCAGGTAATCCATATGGCTGCGATGACAGGGCACATAGACTATTTCGTGGCCATCGTGGTGCAACTGCCGAACTTGCTCGGCACCTTTTATGTTGATCCCGCTATAGAGTTTGTTCCATAACCAAGTCAAGAAACGCTCTGCAATACGGACTAAACTGTCCGAATAATTTGCCGCAATTTCATCTAAATATTCAATCGCAGTCTCACGGGCTTGGGTTTCAGAAATCTTCTTGCTAGACGCTTCTTCCTGAATGGCCTTACGCAGGGATTCGGATTTAAGCAGCGAATGGAATAGCGCCTGACGATTTGGCAACACAGGCCCCGTCATCACCTTACGCTGACGGCGGAAATGCACCCGCGCAACCCGTGCTAACTTATGGGCGATCCCCATATCTGTGCCATGTTCGTCGGCCATATAACGCAGTGACACAGCATTGGAAAACTGCACAAAATTATGCCGACCTAAAAATAAAATCATTAAACACTTGCGCAGCCAGGTCGGATTTTCACGCTCCAATACCGCCGCCTTCATAGTGTCGTCTTCTTTACCCGGCGTGCGGCCCCAATACAGGCTGACAGGCACCAACTGGATATCCAGTTCAGGTCTTTCCTTATGCACGGCCAATAAACGCATAAAACATTCAAGGAAAGGCGCATTACTGGCACGCTCACCAAATAACGGCTTGCGTCCTTCGAGGCAAACGACGCGGGGAGCCACGACGCCATTGGCCACTAAAGGTTCGTAGGGACTGGGTAACCCTAGCTTGGCAGTGATTTCGCTCAATGCAGCGATATCACTAATGGATTCTGTTTTCATCACATAAGCAAGGGGTCTGGAAGCATCCAGATTCAGATCGGCAAAGGGATCCTGAGGCACCACAATAGTGTGCACTAAGTGTTTTTGGATCCAACGTAATGATTTCAACCAAAGAGAGTCTTGTTTAGGCATTTTTCTTATGCAATTAAATACGTTCACTAGCCCAATAGAATACCAGACTCTGGGGAACATTCGCTAATACTCTCCGATATCGTTAAAAAGTGGTTAATACTTGCACTACCAACAATACTGTATATACTAACAGTAACTGTATAGAAAAACAGGAACCACCATGAGACCCTTGACGCCACGCCAAGCTGAAATTTTAGAGCTAATTAAACGAAATATTGCCGATACAGGCATGCCACCTACTCGGGCGGAAATTGCTGCACGTCTAGGTTTTAAGAGCGCCAATGCGGCGGAAGAACATCTTAAAGCGTTAGCGAAAAAAGGCTGTATCGAGATCATGCCCGGTACGTCTCGTGGTATCCGTCTCCCAGCAGAGGAAGAAGAAGTCACTGAATCTGGCCTACCGCTTATCGGTCAAGTCGCTGCAGGTGAACCTATACTCGCCCAAGAACATGTTGAGCAGTATTACCAAGTTGATCCCAGCATGTTTCATCCACCCGCCGACTTTTTACTGCGCGTAAAAGGCGACAGCATGAAGAATATAGGTATTCTCGAAGGGGATTTGCTGGCCGTTCATAAAGTACAACAGGCAAGAAATGGCCAAGTGGTTGTCGCCAGAGTCGACGACGATGTCACGGTTAAACGCTTCGAAAAAAAAGGCAACTTAGTCTATCTACACGCCGAAAATGAAGATTATTCGCCGATTAAAGTCGATTTAAGTTTTCAAAGTTTAACAATTGAAGGACTCGCCGTCGGTGTGATCCGTAATGGAGATTGGCTATGAACAAACTACTCGGCAATGCCCCGCGCCATCCAGGTTTATGGTTAGATGAAGTACGAGATACAGATACCGACTGGCAACATACTCCGATTAGCTGTATGCCAACCCAAACCCAAGGACAGCACGAACTCGTGCAATTAAGTGCTCAACTCGCACAGCTCAGCCAGCAGGGGCGATGGGTTGTACTTATTAATCCTCCAAGCATCGGCTATAAGCAACTCCTTGCTAACGCTGGAGTACGTATGGATCGCATCCTGTTAGTCCATGCCAAAGATGAGGTTGAAACACTCTGGGCAATGGAAAAAGCCCTGACAAGTGGTACGTCCAGTGCGGTCATTACTTGGACACAATCACTCGATGCCCGCGATAATCGTCGTCTACAAATTGTCGCTAAAAGTGCCCGCGCTATGGGAATTGTGCTCGAAGAGGTGAACAGTCACTTACGCTGCGATACTAGGCTCGAGCAACAAA
The DNA here is from genome assembly GCF_024197625.1 of Shewanella sp. KJ2020. NCBI lineage: Bacteria > Pseudomonadati > Pseudomonadota > Gammaproteobacteria > Alteromonadales > Shewanellaceae > Shewanella > Shewanella sp. KJ2020. The sequence goes on from NZ_JAKUKD010000019.1 coordinate 55,963, forward strand.
CACACTTTAGCCAGCAAGCTTTTTTCAACTCTATGCATTAATTTTTTACGCTATATTTTACCGTCAAAGCCGCCTCACCTATGAATGTGAGGCTTTTTTTTGGCAATTTTTCAGACAATTAGAAAAATAAGTGATCTTGATCAATATTTAAACAGCAAGTATGGTTGGTTAAGTCGGTGATGATATATCACCGCCGTGGCACAGAAATCGAACAGCTATCCCGTTTGAAATGCCACTAAAAATAGAGAACAGATTTATTTCAGTCGTATGTGCCAGCGTGGCTTATACCAGCAGTAATAATACTTAATTAAAAGTAACAGCCGCCAACGCACGTTGAAGTCAAAAATGCTTTTTTGGGAACTGAAGAGTTTGCATAGAGTTGAGACTTACTGTGTTGCTCTTCTTTGTAGTTGCTATTCGCAATTGGCAGAGGAGAAGTCTTGTGAAGCAATTGTTGTATTGTTTACTCGTGGTGTTATTCGCACCACCGTTGGCCGCCGCAGATACGCGGCTCAACATGACCCCCGGCGTAACCGAGATCAGTGGCAAGGTTTATCACTTGCACATGACCATCTTGTATATCTGCTGTGCGATCGGCTTAGTGGTTTTTGGGGCCATGGTTTACGCCATGATCAACCACAGAAAGTCCAAAGGCGCAGTCGCATCCCATTTTCACGAAAGCACTAAAGTCGAAATTGCTTGGACTGTTTTGCCATTTATCATTTTGATCTTAATGGCAATTCCAGCAACAAAGACATTAATCGCGATGGAAGATCCCAGCAATGCCGATCTCACCGTAAAAGTCACGGGTTCCCAATGGAAATGGCACTACAGCTATTTCGATCAAGACATTGATTTTTACAGCATACTCGCCACACCCAGAGCACAAATAGAGGGCACCGAAACCAAAGGGGAAAATTACCTTTTGGAGGTCGATAAGTCGCTCGTGCTACCGATAAACCGCAAAATTCGCTTCCTGATGACCTCTGAAGATGTGATCCATTCATGGTGGGTACCCGCTTTTGCGGTGAAGAAAGATGCCAACCCAGGATTTATCAATGAGGCCTGGACGCGCATAGACAAACCCGGCATTTACCGCGGTCAATGCGCCGAGCTTTGCGGTAAAGACCATGGTTTTATGCCCATCGTAGTGCAAGCCCTACCCGAAGCCGAGTTTGATGCTTGGGTGGCGGAACAAAAACAAGCCGCAGGGGCTGCGGCAGAAGCCGCTCAAGCCGCATTATCACAAACCCTCAGTAAAGAAGAGCTTATGACCCAAGGTGAGCAAGTGTACCTAGGCCACTGTGCAGCCTGTCATCAACCCAATGGCGAAGGCTTAAAAGGCGTATTTCCACACCTCAAAGGCAGCCCGATAGCAACGGGATCGCTCAGTGGTCACCTTGAAATCGTGATTAACGGTAAAGCGGGTACCGCCATGCAAGCCTTTGGTAAGCAATTGACGGCACAGGAAATGGCCGCTGTGATTACCTATGAACGTAATGCATGGGGCAATAATACTGGCGATGCTGTGCAGGCCAAAGATGTTAACGAGCATATGAACGGCAGCGCTGGCACACCAGCATCTACTGCAGCGCCAGCCAATACGACCCCAACTCCCGCGCCTGAACCTGAGCCAGTTGCAGTTGTCGATCCCGCCAGCCTCCCCACACTCAGCCATGATGCTCTAATGGCCGAAGGTGAGGCTGTCTACGCCACCACTTGCGCAGCCTGCCATCAATTAACGGGTGCAGGAATACCCCCCGCCTTCCCGTCACTGGTGGGCAGCGCTATCGCCACTGGGCCCATTGCTAATCATATCGACATAGTAATACATGGCAAAACGGGCACGGCGATGCAGGCATTTGGCAAACAATTAAGTCCACAGCAACTCGCGGCCGTCATTACCTATGAACGTAATGCTTGGGGCAATAATACCGGCGATACAGTGCAACCTGCTGATATCGCAAGCCATGGACAGTAGGGGATTATGATGAGCACAATGACTCAAGATCAAACCGCAGCCCATGATGACCATCATCATGGTGCGCCAAAGGGCATCATGCGCTGGGTGCTAACCACCAACCATAAAGACATAGGCACTTTGTATTTATGGTTCAGCTTCATTATGTTTTTAACCGGTGGCGCTATGGCCATGGTGATCCGCGCTGAACTGTTTCAGCCCGGATTACAATTGGTCGAGCCCAATTTTTTCAACCAAATGACCACAGTCCATGGGCTGATCATGGTGTTCGGCGCCGTGATGCCAGCCTTTACTGGGCTCGCAAACTGGCTGATCCCTATGATGATTGGGGCGCCCGATATGGCGCTGCCACGGATGAATAACTGGAGTTTTTGGATCTTACCCTTCGCCTTTACCATTTTACTCAGCTCACTGTTTATGGAAGGCGGCGGGCCTAACTTTGGTTGGACCTTCTACGCGCCACTATCAACCACTTATAGCCCCGATAGCACGGCACTCTTCGTGTTCTCTATTCATATCATGGGGATAAGTTCAATTATGGGCGCAATCAACGTGATTGTGACCATAGTGAACTTACGTGCGCCCGGCATGACATGGATGAAGCTACCGCTGTTTGTGTGGACTTGGCTTATCACAGCATTCCTACTGATCGCTGTGATGCCCGTCCTCGCGGGCGCTGTAACTATGGTGCTGACCGATAAGTTTTTCGGCACTAGCTTTTTCGACGCCGCGGGGGGTGGCGATCCTGTGATGTTCCAGCATATCTTCTGGTTCTTCGGCCACCCCGAAGTTTACATCATGATCTTGCCGTCCTTTGGTATCATCTCAGCCATAGTGCCCGCCTTCAGTCGCAAACCATTATTTGGCTATGCATCAATGGTTTATGCAACTGCGAGTATTGCAATTCTGTCGTTCCTTGTGTGGGCACATCATATGTTCACTACAGGTATGCCAGTGTTTGCCGAGCTGTTTTTCATGTATTGCACTATGTTGATTGCGGTGCCAACTGGGGTGAAAGTATTTAACTGGGTGGCGACTATGTGGCGCGGTTCACTCAGCTTCGAAACCCCTATGTTGTTCGCCGTGGCCTTTATCATACTCTTCACCATTGGCGGTTTTTCAGGGTTAATGCTCGCCATTACGCCCGCCGACTTCCAATACCACGACACCTATTTTGTGGTGGCGCATTTCCATTATGTGCTAGTGACTGGGGCGATTTTCTCCATCATGGCGGCGGCCTATTACTGGTTACCTAAGTGGACGGGGCACATGTACAACGAACGGCTGGGACAGTGGCATTTCTGGTGTTCGGTGATTTCGGTCAACGTACTGTTTTTCCCAATGCATTTCCTTGGGCTGGCGGGTATGCCAAGGCGTATTCCCGACTACTCGATTCAATTTGCCGATATCAATCAAATTGTCTCTATTGGTGGGTTTGCCTTCGGTTTATCGCAATTGATTTTCTTAGTGCTAGTGATCAAATGCATCCGTGGCGGCGAGAAAGCCCCCGCTAAACCTTGGGAAGGCAGTGAGGGTTTAGAGTGGACATTGCCAAGCCCAGCACCCTACCACTCCTTCACGACACCACCCGAGGTGAAATGAAATGACAAACAATCACCAGCCCGACAAATCTAAGTCAAATCGCAAACTCATCAGCCTGTTAGTCATGGGTTGTATCGGTATGTTTGGCTTTGGGTTTGCGCTGGTGCCGCTATACGATGTGCTATGTGAGCAGCTTGGGATCAACGGTAAAACCTCCAGCACCGCCAGCAATTATCAAGCTATTACTGTTGATACTAGCCGGGTTGTTACTGTGGAATTTATCTCCCAAGTGCAAACGGGTATGCCGTGGAAATTTGAGCCGCAAACCAAGCGGCTCGAAGTCCACCCCGGCGAACTTATCCACACGGCTTTTTTGGCACGCAATCTCTCGGACAGAGCCATAATCGGTCAGGCGATACCTTCGGTATCCCCAGGCCAAGGTGCTGCCTACTTTAATAAGACTGAATGTTTTTGCTTTAATCAACAGCACTTAGCGGCTTCGACCAGCGCAGAGTTGCCACTCATTTTCTTTGTGGATCCTCAGTTACCTGAGTCCATCCACACTCTGACCCTCTCTTACACCCTCTACGACATTACCGACAAGCAGTTAGCGTCTGCCCTAGAGCAAGGAGCTGCAAAATGACTACAAAACATGAACCTTACTATGTCCCCGCCCAAAGCGCTTGGCCCATCATTGGTGCTATAGGGCTGTTTTTAATCGCCTTTGGTGCAGGAAGCTTTGTACAACAACTCAAATCGGGTGCCTCAGGTGGCGGCTATATACTGCTCGCAGGCATCGCCGTAATCCTCTTTATGCTAGTGGGTTGGTTTAGAACCGTGATCAACGAATCCATGACAGGACTCTATTCCCATCAAATGGATAGATCCTTTCGCCAAGGCATGAGCTGGTTTATTTTCTCCGAAGTGATGTTTTTCGCGGCATTTTTCGGTGCATTATTCTACGCCCGCATGGTCGCGGTGCCTTGGCTTGGCGGCGCCTCGAATAATGCCATGACCCACGAAGTGCTCTGGCCACAGTTCGAAGCCGTTTGGCCATTGATCACCACACCTGATGGGACAAAAACCGAGGCTATGCCATGGACTGGTCTGCCATTAATCAACACTATTGTGCTGCTAACCTCTTCTGTCACCTTACATTTTGCCCATGTCAGCTTAGAAAAAGGCAAACGTTCCGCCATTACCCTCTGGCTCGGGATCACCATACTCTTAGGGATGGGTTTCCTTGCCTTACAGGCCGAAGAGTATATCCACGCCTATCAGGAAATGGGACTCACCTTAACCTCTGGGATTTATGGCAATACCTTCTTCCTGCTAACGGGTTTTCACGGCATGCACGTGACCCTAGGAACGGTATTCTTATTAGTGTTGTTTTTCAGAGTGTTGAAGGGGCACTTTAGCGCAGATAAGCATTTCGCCTTCCAAGCGGGCAGTTGGTATTGGCACTTTGTGGACGTGGTCTGGCTGTGTTTGTTTATTTTCGTCTACGTACTCTAAGGCTTTAGTAAGGCGTGGGATTGGGGCTGATTAATCCAGTCCCTAATGCCACCAGCAATAGCAGGATAACGAGCACAGAGAAGAGCACCCGGCGACCAAGATAGCGACTCATAGGCATTTTGTTGTCGCCTTTCACCATAATAAACAAGGCTCTACCTAAATTAAAAATGATAAACAGCAACAGCAGAACTAAGGCCAACTTAAAAATAAACAGGGTATTCATGCAATATCCTTATGTCCTGCTGAATAAATTAACGGTTTTTTTGCTGATACTGACTGTGGCTGTATTCGGGATTTTGGTCAAGCTGGGCCTATGGCAATTAGCCCGAGGTGAAGAAAAAACCGTCCTACAAGCGCAAATGGAAGCGAGGCAATCCTTATTGCCACTCAGTTTTGAGCAGCTCCAGCTAAAGGTAAATAAGGAAAGCGTCACAGGTTATCGTCTACAAATACAGGCGACGCCCGCGAGCTCACAAATCTGGCTACTGGATAATCAAATCTATCAGGGTCAAGTGGGCTATTTAGCCTTTCAGCCCCTACAAGTGGAAGCTGGAAAACCTTGGTTGCTGGTCGAACTCGGTTTTGTCGCCGCAGGCTCCCACCGTGGTGAATTGCCTCAAATCACCCCGCTTAGCGGTGAATTAGCTATCGAAGGTCGGCTTTATCAAAAGCAAATCAATCCCTTGAGTCAATCCTTGATGGCTGAGTCGGGGGCAAATATTCGCTTTCAAAATCTCAATATTCCCGAGATGTCGCAGATGCTAGGCCACCCTTTACTCCCTGCGGTGCTGCAACCGGATGAGTTACCCACACTTGCCTTACCGCATCCTTGGCAACCCTTCCCTCTGCCAGCACAAAAACATTGGGGTTATGCGTTGCAGTGGTTCTCTATGGCGGCCGTGTTTGCGGGGCTCATGTTGTGGCAAGGGATTAAGTATGTAAAACGCCATAGTGCCGAAGCAATCTCACTCTCAAGGAGCGAATAGGCAAATTCGACCCATACTTAGTAAAACACAAATAAAAACTAAATAAATATAAAACAATAAATTAGGGATAATTTGAATGAGAGGAGCAAGTATGAACTCCCAGAATAAATCTAAACATAAGGCTTTGGGCTTGTTGCTGCTGGCGTTTATCGCGCCCGTAGTGATAGCCAAACTTGTGCTGAGCCTAAATTTATACCACGGCGGCGCCACCAATCATGGTGAGCTCATCACCCCAGAGACTAGCTATGCCAGCCTTGGGGTTGACAATCCCGTCCCCAAAGAATGGCAACTGCTGTATTTACTGCCCGCCCAATGTGACGATGCCTGCCGCGAACGCCTGTATATTTTACGCCAAAGCCATACTGCGCTAGGGCCAGATCAGGCGCGAGTCGAGCCGCTGATCCTCACCCATCCCGACAGCGATCTTAATGCCTTAAGCGGCTTTAATTTTAATACTCGTCCCGTCAATGGGGGCCTAAGCCATTGGCTAGATGAACAGCAGCTGATCATAGTCGATCCCTTAGGCAGTTTAGTGCTGCGCTACCCCCAAGTGCAGGGCAGAGAAGCCCATTTAGCTCAAGGTAAGGCCTTGGTTGCGGATCTGCGTAAATTGCTAAAACTGTCGAGGGTAGATTAATGTCACTCACCTGGACCCTACGCTTAACCTTAGTCTTTACCCTATTAGTGATCTTAATGGGCGCTTACACTCGCCTCTCGGATGCGGGTCTAGGTTGCCCAGACTGGCCGGGATGCTACGGCCATATCAAAGTGCCAACCCAAGACCATGAAATCGCCCGCGCGCAAACCATATTCCCCGATCACGATATACACCCAGAAAAAGCTTGGCTGGAGATGATCCACAGGTATATCGCCGGTGGGCTGGGCTTGTTGGTGTTGTTCATTTTCGTTTTATGTTTAAAAACCCCCGAGGCACCGAAAAAGTTACCGCTTATCATAGTACTGCTGATCCTCTTTCAAGGGGCGCTAGGCATGTGGACTGTGACCATGAAACTTATGCCCATAGTAGTGATGTCGCATCTCATTGGTGGCTTCAGCCTGATTTCACTGCTGTTACTCCTCTATCTTCGCACTCGGCCACGGCGGATTTTTAATAGCGGCACCTATGTTCGAAACCTCGCCCCCTTGGCATTAGTCAGTCTGTTTGTTCTCATCGGCCAGATCATGTTGGGGGGCTGGACTTCGTCAAACTATGCGGCGCTCGCCTGCACCTCTTTACCTATTTGCGAAGGTAATTGGATGAATAATTTGGCAATAGCCGAAGCCTTTTCACCTTTTCAGGGCCAGCACCCTAGCTTCGAGTTTGGTGTATTAGATTACCCAGCGCGGATGACTATCCATATCGCCCACAGAATAGGCGCTATCGTCACCGCCAGTTTGCTACTCGTGCTCGCCTATCGATTATTTGTGAGCAACGCGGGGATGAGGGCACTAAGTCTGTTATTAGTGGGCCTAGTGATACTGCAAGTGGGTTTAGGTATTTCTAACGTCGTGATGCATTTACCACTGGGTATTGCCGTTTCACATAATGGCGGGGCGGCACTGCTGCTACTGACCTTAGTCGCAATTAACTATTTTTTATGGCGCAAAGCATAAGCGAGGGAACCAAGATGGCAAAACCACTCTCAATCACCAGTAGCCTGCCCACCTTTAGCGTGACATGGCGCGCCTATTTTGAAATGACCAAGCCTAAAGTGGTCGCACTCATGCTGCTCACTGTCTTAGTCGGCATGTGTCTGGCTGTGCCCCATGCGGTGCCCGTTCAACCTTTGCTCGCGGGTATGCTGGGTATTGCCATGATGGCGGGTTCGGCGGCGGCGCTCAATCATCTGATCGATCGCCGTATCGATGGTTTAATGGCGCGCACCTACAATCGCCCATTGCCTAAGGGACGCATTTCGGCCACCCGCGCGTTAATTTTCGCCGCCAGCTTAGGTAGCCTTGGATTTATCGTCTTGTATTTTTTGGTTAATCCACTCACGGCTTGGCTCACCTTTGCCAGCCTGATTGGCTATGCCTTGGTTTACACCGCCTATTTGAAGCGTGCGACCTCGCAAAATATTGTGATCGGTGGCCTCGCGGGCGCTATGCCACCGCTACTGGGTTGGACGGCAGTGACTAACGAATTTCACGGCCATGCGTTGTTGTTAGTGATCATCATTTTTACCTGGACGCCACCACATTTTTGGGCCCTCGCGATTCACAGGCGCGCCGAATATGCCAAAGTGGATATTCCTATGTTGCCCGTTACCCACGGAGTCGAATTTACTAAAACCTGTATCTTGCTCTACACAGTCTTGCTGGCGATTGCCTGCCTATTGCCTGTGCTGGTTGGTATGTGTGGGCCTGTGTATTTTGTCTGCTCTAGCCTGCTCAGTACGGGATTTATCTACAAGGCATGGCAACTTAAATATCGGGATCGTGATGGCTTAGCGATGCAAGTGTTCCGCTTCTCTATCTACCATTTAATGTTGTTATTTATGGCGTTACTGCTCGACCACTATTTATGGAGCTAGTGTATGGAACTCGTTTGTCCCGCTAACCTTTATTGATGGAGCGAATAATGAAGAAAAGAATCTTAGTCGCCGCCATTTTATTAGTCGGTCTTGGCGGTCTATTTGCGGTGAAATTTAGTCCCCAAAAACCCGTCGAGCTAGAAAACGGATTTCTGTTCCCGCAGGCCTATGAAATAGCACCCTTTGAATTGGTCGATCAGCACAAGCAGGCGTTTACTAACGCCAGTTTGCAGGGAAAATGGAGCTTATTTTTTATCGGCTTTACTTTTTGTCCCGACGTTTGCCCGACGACCTTAAACAAACTCGCCGCAGCCTACCCCGAGCTCAACAAAATCGCGCCATTGCAGGTGGTGTTTTTATCCGTCGATCCCAAACGGGATACTCCGGATAAGCTCCTAACCTATGTGAATTTTTTCAATCCTGAATTTAAAGCCGTGACGGGTGAACAAACGCAGATATTTCCCCTCACCCGTAGCCTAGGCCTCACCTACGCCATGGTGGGTGAAGGGGAAAACTACCTAGTCGACCATAGCGCGGGTTATGTGCTGGTATCGCCCCAGGGCACCCGAGTCGCAGTGTTTAAACCTACGGCTACACTCGGAAAACCGCCGCAGGTATTAAATGAGCAATTAATTAGCGATTTTGGAAAAATAGTGGCGCAATACCACTAACCGTTGATCACTCTTTCACCCAAGAGCCATCGTCCTTTGGCCTAACCCAAGGCTGGGAAAACCAATAGTAACCATTACGAGCCTTACTCGGCGCGGTGCAGTTATAACGGGAGCGCCCAGCGGGTAAGGCTAAATCCGCTTGTACACTAAACTCGTTTTCACTCAGCCAAGTCGGCTGTTTTGAGCCTTGGCCTTGGATATAACACATCACTTGCTTAGCAGAGATATCGCTCATATCTAGGGTGACTTTAAGCTCAGGGCGCCAATGACCGCCCTTTAACTCAGGATCGCTTGGGGTTTGGGCAATCACAGGCATATTTAAGCTGTATAGCTTGGCCTTGAGGCTTTTTAGATCGGCATATTGTCCTGCAACGGGGAAACGCGGCAGGGCCGTTAATGGCGAATAGGGCCCCGCGGCGCCGGACTGTTGCCCAAAAGCGACAAAGCCGTTCTCGGTTAACATATCCTGCAACGCTTGATTGTACTCACCGTAGGGATACGCCAGCATTTTGAAATTGTGCCCAGTAGCATCCGCTATGGCTTTTTCTGTGTCTAAAATATTGGCCTTTATCCGCGCTAACCACTGCGCCTGTGATTCATTTTCTCGTGCGCGGATCAAATGTTCGTGCGCCCAACTGTGGTTAGCAATATCGGCGCCTTCCTTGGATAATTTTATCAGCTCATCCCAGGTCATCATCTCGGTAAACTTTTGTTTAATCGGCTCAATTGCCACAAACAAGGTGTAGGGAAAGCCAAATTCCTTTAGGATAGGATGCGCCGTAGTCGCTATACTGCGATAACCATCATCGAAGGTAATTGCGATGGTTTTAGCGGGTAAATCTTGTTTTTGCTTGATCGCTTCAACCACTTTTGAAAGCGGGATTACCTTAAAACCGTCATCGACGAGAAACTGCATTTGCTCACGAAATTGCGCGGGCGTCACACTGGTTGCCGCCGGAGTGGTTTCTGACACATGGTGATATTGCAGAATGACCACGGCATGGGCAGAAAACGTCATTAGCCCTATGAGTGCCAACAGCACACGTTTAACCATAATGTGAACACCTCTGAAATTAATGAATACTGCTAAATCAACTTGGCTCGACCTTATGCGTAACGGCGCTAAAAATCGCCAGTTACTCGCCCTCGCTCTGCCGATGATACTCTCCAATATCACTATCCCACTGTTGGGCTTAGTCGATACGGCGGTCATAGGCCATCTGAGTGACGCTTATTATTTAGGGGGAGTCGCCGTCGGGTCAACGATTATCACATTAATCATTTGGTTATTGGGATTTTTGCGTATGGCGACCACGGGTTTAGTCGCCCAGGCCTTTGGTGCTGACGATCTTCACGCCCAGCACAAACTCTTAGTCCAAGGCGCTATGCTAGCGATGTTATTGGGGCTTAGCGTTATCGCGTTGCAGGCCCCGATATTGCATTTAGCGCTGGGATTATCCGAAGCGAGTAGCGAGGTCGAGCGCTATTGCCGCGAATATTTTCAGGTACGGATTTGGTCAACGCCCTTCGCCCTACTCAATTTAGTGATGTTAGGTTGGCTCTTAGGGCGACAACAACCTAAAGCCGCCATGTGGCAGCTGATTTTAGCCAACCTTGCCAATATTGTGCTCGATGTGGTGTTTGTCCTCGGCTTAGGCTGGGGAGTTAAAGGCGCAGCCCTCGCCTCGGTCTTTGCCGATATCACCGCTTTCTCAGTCGCACTCACTATGGTGTTGCAACAACTCAAGCGCGTCTCAGGCTTTCAACTATCCCAGCTATTACCCCATGTTACCCTGACGGGTTATGGCAAATTACTGAGGCTCAATACCGATATTTTTGTCCGTAGTCTCTGCTTGCAGGCGGCCTTTGCCTTTATGACTTTTCATGGCGCAGGTCTAGGTGATAATACCGTTGCCGCCAATGCGGTATTACTCAATTTACTGCTGTTAATCTCCTACGCGCTGGATGGTATAGCCTACTATGCCGAGGCAGAAGTGGGCCGAGCCTATGGGCAAAAACAGGCGGAACAATTGAGGGAGGCAGTGATCTTAGCCTGGAGTTGGTCTGCCATAACGGCGCTAGGGTTCTGCGCCGTATTCAGTCTTTTTGGCAATCAAATTATCGCCTTATTGACCAGCATTAATGAGGTCAGAGCCACGGCGCAGACCTATCTTATCTGGCTGATATTTTTACCTTTATGGTCATTTAGTTCCTATTTATTCGATGGAGTTTACATAGGCGCCGCTAAAGGCAAAGTGATGCGTAATAGCATGATACTCGCCACCTTCGGCGCGTTTTTCCCAACATGGTATGTACTGCAGCAACTATTATTACCAGAACAAGGTAACCATGCCCTCTGGGCCGCGATGAGCGCCTTTATGCTAACAAGAAGCCTCACACTGGGTGGACACTATTATTTCAGCAACGCCTTTTTGACTAAATAAATCTGTAAAGACAGTGGTTTACTCATTCTAAAATCATTATGATGCGACTCTTACAACTGTAACTAAAATGTAGCTCAATCATGAAAAGGATTTTTTCCCTGCTCTGCCTGTTGCTCTGCAACCCTACTTTTGCCGACTCTGCTCCCCTATTACCCGTCGAAGCCTTTGCCAGCATCCCAGATGTTAGCTCAGTACAACTCTCCCCTAATGGCCAAAAAGTCGCCTCGGTTGTTCGTGTCGAACTCCCTAAACTCAAGGGAACTGTGGTGAGTATTCTCGATTTAAATACGGGAGAGAAAAACTATGCCATTCATACGGATAACCAAAAATTTGTCATCCAGTCACTCCTGTGGGCAAATGATAATACCTTACTGATCAAAGCTAAGTTTCCGGCCAACCGTTACGGCACGCCCACGATAGAAACCCGCCTCGTAAAGTATGATTTGACGACGAAAAAGACCGCAAATGTGCTCGCTAACAGTATCTTAGAGCGCCTCAGTTGGATCCCACAGCATCAGGGGCAAATTATCGATCTTATGCCCGATGACCCCGATAATTTTTTACTCTCTTTAGATGGTATGGGTGAAAGTGTGGGCCAAGAAAGTGTGCTGAAAATCAATCTAGCGCAGGGAAAATCCACATATATTCAAAATGCGAAAAATCATGTCATAGGTTGGATTACCGACAGGCAGCATAAGGTCCGCATTTCTATCTATAACGATGAGACTGAGTACCGTATTTATGAACAGCCAGAGCAGAAGAGTGATTCACGCTTGCTCTGGACCTTTAAAGCCTTCGCTGAAGACAGTGTCTGGCCCTTAGGTTTCGATGCCGATCCTAATATTCTCTACGTTCGCGCCTATCACAATGGTTTCGAAGCCATTTTTAAAGTGAACCTGACCGACCCTAAGCTCACCAAAGAGTTGGTCTACGCCAATGAAGAAACCGACGTCGAAGGCGAATTGCTTTATTCCACTCTGAAACAAAAAGTGATTGGAATAAGCGAGGGTGACGGCGAAGAGTATACCTTTTGGGACAAGGAATATGCTGGCCTGCAGAATGGCCTCAAAGCCGTGTTGCCTAACGCCCGCAACTATATTACCCAATTCAGTGCCGATGAGCGCCGCTACTTAGTGTATTCCACTAGCTCGACCGAGCCCGGCACTTATTATTTCGGCGATAGGGATGCAAAATCGCTCTATCCCATAGCGAACAGATACAACCAGCTCAACAGTGAATTGCTCGCAGAGACCCAATATCTAACCTATGAGGCAAGGGATAAGCTCAAAATTAATGCCTACCTCACAGTGCCAAAGGGACTCGAAGCCAAACAACTGCCGACGATTATTTTCCCCCACGGCGGTCCCATCAGTTACGACAGCAATGACTTCGACTATTGGGCACAGTTTTTCGCCAATCGCGGTTACGCTGTCTTTCGGATGAATTTTAGGGGCTCGGCGGGGTACGGCTATGAATTTATGAAAGCCGGATTGAAAAGCTGGGGACTGGAGATGCAAAACGACGTCGAAGATGGGACTCGATACCTTATCGATCAAGGTATTAGCGATCCTAAACGTATCTGCATTGTTGGAGCCAGTTACGGTGGTTACGCGGCCTTAATGGGTGCAGCCATGACCCCCGATCTCTACCGCTGCGCCGTGAGCGTTGCGGGCGTTACCGATGTGGCCTACCTAGTCAAATCCAGCCGCAGACATACCAACTATGAAGTGGTTAAAGAGCAAATAGGCAGCGATCTCGATGCACTCTATGAACGCTCACCGATTAGCAAAGCGGCCAATATCAATATCCCAGTATTGTTGCTACATGGCGATAAGGACAGGATAGTCAAGGTTGAACATAGCCGCGAAATGTATGACGAACTCAAATCGCTGAAAAAACCAGTAGAGTATATTGAGTTAGATAATGGCGATCATTATCTGAGCAATAATGATCACCGCCTTGCCACCTTTAAGGCACTAGATAAGTTCCTCGCCGATAACCTCAAAACCCAGCGATAACTTAACGCTTAAACGCTTCAAAGTCACTAAAGTGAAAAGCTAGGCATAAAAAAACGCGACTCTTAAGTCGCGTTTTTTATTGAAAATTAATCAGCTAGATTAAGCGTAAGAATGCTCACCATGCTGGTGATCTGTCACGTCACGCACACCCGTCAATTCACCGGGGAACATGTCTAACAGTTGTTTTTCGATACCATCCTTTAAGGTGATATCTACTTGTGAACAACCGTTACAACCACCACCAAACTGCAGTACGGCTACGCCTTCTTTGGTGATCTCCACCAGCATGATATTACCGCCGTGGCTAGCAAGCTGAGGATTGATTTCAGATTGAATCACATACTCGATACGCTCAACAAGGGGCGCATCACCTGACACTTTACGCATTTTCGCATTAGGCGCTTTAAGCGTGAGCTGTGAGCCGAGTTGGTCAGTTACAAAGTCAATGGTCGCTTCTTCAAGGAAAGGCGCACTCTTCTCATCGACCATAGCGTTAAAGCCATTGAACTCGAGTTCAATATCATCACTTTCAACCGCATCCGGTGGACAATAGGACACACCACACTCAGCTTGAGCGGTGCCAGGGCTTATCACAAACACACGAATATGAGTGCCTTCAGGTTGATCGGCTAACAACTTAACAAAATGGGCTTGGGCCGCATCGGAAATAGTAATCATGAAAACCTGCTCCGTCAGGGGATACCTGAGTGTTTTAGTAAGAATTAGCCGTATGATACTCCGACTCACCTTTGCTTTGTAGTCCCTTGGATAGCAAGTTTGTGGATTTTTGCCATAGTGATCACGATTTGACTGAGTGATTTGGACGAACTAAAGGATAAAGGCGCAACCTATTAAAATCGAATAATGCTACTAAGACAGTCACTTGAGCCGGTATTCATCGCCGTTACACACATTCTCATTCTCCATTATCGAGATCATCCAACAAACCTGGCGCTTCCGCCCTTGCCAGACACCACACCTGAACATGCACATAGCGGGCCTCGAATAGTCGGGCAATTTCAGCGACCGTAGTCCCAGTTGTCACTACGTCATCCACCAAGGCAATACGCTGGAACGCAAAATCATCCGCTAACATAAAGGCATCATGTAAGTTGCGTCGTCGCTGCGCCCCCGAAAGCCCCGCCTGCGGGCGCGTGTCTTGCCGGCGTGTTAATCCCCCATCCACTAAGGGCAACCGCAGGAGTTGCGATAATTCATGGGCAATCAACCAAGCTTGGTTAAATCCCCGCTGTCTCAAACGTTTTGGATGCAATGGTACAGGTACAAGCGCCTGTGGAAGCGTTAATAAACCTTGCTGTTCGAGGAGATAAATTCTCGCCACTAAAGCGCGGCACAACACGGGTAAGGCTGCGAGTTGCCCTTGATACTTAATCGCACCTATCCAAGTACCCAGCCCTTGGTGATAACTACAGGGGGCGACCACTTTACGCGGTTGACGCTTCAGGCATTCACCGCAGTAATCCACTTGTAACTGCATTGACTTACCACAGCCAAGGCAAATCGGACCGTGGTAAAGACAGGTTTGCAGGCAAGTAGCACAAATCCCCGAATCGGGCGCTTGTATGGATTGGTGGCACAGCAGACAACGGTTAGGTAAACTGCCCGCCAACCAAGTTGCAACTATGCGATACACTAAACGCAGTAATCGAGTTCCATCCTGCGACCAAATCCCTTTGTTATCGCGCGGCATAAATTTATCCTAATTGATTTTAGAGGCATCGAGTGAACCAAGTGACCCACACACGTCAACCCTATGTGCATATTGACACCAGAGGCCAAGGGCCTGATGTGGTGATGCTCCACGGTTGGGGCGTTAACAGTGCCGTGTTTACGCCGTTGCAGGAGTCGCTCTCTGATTATAGGGTGCACTACGTCGATCTGCCGGGCTTTGGACTAAGTCAGCCCATTGCAGGCGGACTATCAGATTGGATCGAGGCGTTAATACAGGCTCTGCCCCCACAGGCAATTTGGGCGGGTTGGTCATTGGGAGGGTTAGTGGCAACTCAGGTGGCACTCAGTCATCCCTCACATATAAAAGCTCTGGTGACTATAGCCTCATCCCCTTGTTTTATGGCAAGGGAAGACGAAGCATGGCCGGGGATCCCATCCGAAGTGCTGCATCAATTTGGCGAACAACTCGGGCAAAACCTGCCTCGCACCATAGAACGCTTCTTAGCCATCCAAGCCATGGGCAGCGAAACCGCCAAAGAGGACATAAAATTACTGCGGGATCTCGTCCTCGCGCGCCCCTTGCCCCATGCCACAGCTTTAACTCAAGGTATTGAAATGCTTGCAGGAATAGACTTAAGACCCCAAATACCAGCCATAGAACAACCTTGGCTGCGGATCTGGGGGCGGCTCGATGGACTCGTACCTAAACGTGTACAACCTAAGATGCCAACGGCGACTCAAATAGAGGATGTGATATTAGCCAAAGCCTCCCACGCTCCCTTTATTTCCCATAGAGATGAATTTTTACAGGCTTTTTTACCTTGGTTAGCTCAGCAGACACTCTAGCGCTTTATCTTTGAGCAATTAATGGCTAGTATTTAACCATTAGTGCTCCAAGGAGTTTTCCATGTTAGTTGTCAGTAACTACCCCCAAGTCCCGTTAGCGACCACTAATGTCGCTACGGACACGGCTCGGGTCGACAACCAACTCAAGCCAGTGGTCATTCCTCCCCAAGCCGCCACTAAGGGCCACGAAGAACGCGCCTTCAATCCACAGAATGAACGCACAGCGGAACAAGCCCAGCAACAGGCACGCTTACTCGAGCACAGCCAACAACAGATCCAAGAAAAACAGCAGCAACAGCAATCCTCACAACAACAAGGCCAGCAACAGCAGGAAAAAAAGGCCGTTATCGCCGTTGCTGAACGAGTGCAACCTAAAACCTTGAAAATAGCGGCTCGCGGTCAAGCAGCACTACAGCGAAAAGATATCCGCTTAAAGGTGGGTCAAAGCCCGATAAATTACGCTAGCGCCAATACCCAAGCGAGCAATAACCCAACTCGCCAGTCCATCCAAGGCGAATCCCCTCAGTTTTATCAGCAGCTCGGACAGCGTATCGGCCAGTTTTACCAACAACAGACCCAGCCAGAACAAGAACCCGCCATGTCAGCGTGGATTTAATAGGTTTTAAAAACACAACAATGCCGCTATTTAGCGGCATTGTTTTTTTACTCCATTAGTTAGCTAGGCGATATAGCTCTTGCTGGTAGGCTAAACTGCCCCACAATGCCCAGCTTAGGGCCTTTGTCTCAAGGGCGTGGGCGGAGGGTGGATTGGGCGTTAACTGCTCTGTTTTTTCGTCATATTTGAAACCTTGAGGCTCTTTTTCGGGTTGCAAAACAACCACATCTTTACCTTCCATCAGGGCGAAGTTTTTATCGTATTGCATTAACGCGCGCCCCGGCCAATCGTCGCTCACTTGGGTCAGATCGCGGCCGAGCATAGGGTAAGAATCTGAAATACCAATTAAAGATAGCAAAGTTGGTGGTAAATCAATTTGACTGACAATGCGGTGATCGCGCTTAGGTTGAATCGTATCCCCGAGGATTAGCCCAGGAATACGAAAGCGCGATACGGGCACTAAGTCTGCCCCGCCCACTCGGCTGTCATGGTCGGCAACCACAATAAAAATAGTGTCCTTCCAGTAGTCGGCATTTTTAGCGAGTTTGAAAAACTCCCCAATCGCATAATCGGCATATTTCGCCGCGTTATTACGGGTTTGCTTAGGTTGTTCGTAAAGCTCGATACGTTCATCTGGAAATTCAAACGGATCGTGGTTACTCGAGCTAAACACTAAACTAAAGAATGGCTTACCTTCACTGTGTAGACGTTCAAACTCGCTATTCGCCTTACGCATTAAGTCTTCGTCAGAGGCCCCCCAGGAACCGACAAAGGCGGGAGATTTATAGTCCTTTTGGTCTATGATATCGCTAAAACCGTTACCCAAGAAGAAGCTGCGCATATTATCGAAATGGCTTTCACCACCATAGATAAATTGGGTGGTATAACCATGATTTTTAAGTAGTTCTGCTATGGTAAAAAAGCCAGTTTGACTCTTACCCAGTTTCACAACGGCGCGCGCGGGTGTGGGGGTAAAGCCCGTTGTTACCGCTTCTATACCGCGAACGGAGCGAGTGCCCGTTGCGTATAAATTATCGAAATACCAGCCTTCCTTCGATAGGGCATCGATATTCGGTGTCAGGGGCAATCCGCCTAAGCTACCCACAAAGCGAGCGCCTAAACTTTCTTGCAATAGGATCACTAAGTTTTTGGGCTTACCGGTGTAACTCGCTTGGTTAAAGCTCAGCGACGGGATATCCGTTGAGGTAAAGGCACTCTCGGGGCGACCACTTTCCTGCCTGATAGTGGCGATAATCTCGGCATTATCGAGTTTGCCATACACTTTTGATGCATCTTCTTCACTACCCATCTGTTTGATAGCAAACACTAATGAATAGGCTGAGTTAATCACTAACGAGTTCACTAATGGGTCGTCGGCAAAGGCCACCATAGCGGGGTTAATCGGTCTATGGCCTAAGGTTGAACGGGCCCCTAATAGCGTCACGGCAATAACAAGTACCGCCATCACAGGGCGCCAATACCAACGTGGAAAACGGATATTTTTCGTAAGCTTACCGCTTAAAACCCAGCCACCCCAAAGTGGGCCTATCGTTAATAGCACGGAGAAAATCAGTTCGAGTTTGCGCCCCGCCCATAACATGGAAATCACTTCTTTAGGGTAAATCAGGTATTCCACATACAAACGATTCGGACGAATGCCGTATTCTTCAATAAAGGCTGGCGTCGATACCTCGAGGAAGAGCATGACCCACAGTCCAAGCGTCAACCACAGCCTTAGGATCGGTTGCCAAACTCGGCCAATAAGATGATCACCAGAAAACAACGCAGTCCCAAGGGCTGCAATACCCCACAGCCAACACAGAGTCGCTATATCGACGCGCAAACCTTGGATTAACAGGTGTGACCAGCCGTCGACCGCGCTTACCCGTTCTGCTTGCCATAGGCCTAAACCGATACGACTTGCACTTGCAATCAACAGAACCAATAGACAAAAAATGAAAATGGCGCGAAAAGGCCCGTGGGCGCCCTGACGTCCGCGAGTAGATAAACCTGACAGCATGTATTACCCCAAAACAATCAATTTCCACTCAGCTTTGGAGTGTCTATTTGAAGAAAACCTAGGAAGAAGTCGTCCTATGACAACCTATTTAGCTTAAGGTTGCATTAAATTGCCGCCTTTTATAGTCTCGATGGCAGCAAAAACGCAACAATTTTATGACTTGCGGGTAGAAAATGTCGACTCGGACACAGGTCTGTCCGAGTCTGACACTGTCGTTTACTTTTTCAGTTTAGCGAAGGCATCGGCAAAGGCGTTACCCATGGCCGCATTAGCTGGCGCTTTAGGCGCAGGCTTTTGGGCGGGACGCGCAGCAGGTTTTGCCGATTGCGGGGCTTTACCATTATGCGTCTTTGCTGGGTTATGGGGTCTTGGCTGCGACTTGCTCTGATCTATCGCTTCATCCAGACGCATACTCAGGCCGATACGGCGGCGCTCGACATCCACCTCCATCACTTTCACTTTCACTACATCACCGGCTTTCACCACGGTATGTGGGTCGCTGATAAATTTGTCGGTCAGTGAAGAGATATGCACCATTCCATCCTGATGCACGCCAATATCGACAAAGGCGCCAAAGTTAGTCACGTTAGTGACCACACCTTCTAAGATCATCTCAGGTTTTAGATCCTTAAGCTCCTCAACCCCATCCTTAAATTTAGCGGTTTTAAACTCACCGCGGGGGTCGCGCCCAGGCTTATCCAGCTCGGCTAAAATATCCGTTACGGTCGGCAAACCAAACTCGGGGGTAATAAACTCCTTGGCGTTAATGCTTCGCAGCAGATCCGAGTTGCCGATAAGACTCGCCAGCTCCACCTGTTTAGTCTTAGCTATGGTTTCGACTAGCGAATAGGCCTCGGGGTGCACTGAAGAGGCATCGAGTGGATTGCTACCTTCGCGGATACGCAAAAAGCCCGCCGCTTGCTCATAGGCCTTAGGCCCTAAACGCGGCACTTTAAGTAACTCTTTACGGTTGGTAAACTGGCCATTGGCATCGCGGTAATCGACCACATTTTTCGCTAATGTCTTGTTTAAACCCGCCACTTGCGCCAATAAGGGCACAGAGGCCATATTGAGATCCACACCCACACCGTTTACACAGTCTTCCACCACGGCTTCGAGTGAGCTAGATAACTGGCTCTGGCTAACATCGTGCTGATACTGCCCCACGCCGATCGATTTAGGCTCGATTTTCACTAACTCGGCCAGCGGATCCTGTAGACGACGGGCGATAGACACGGCGCCGCGAATAGAAACGTCCAGATCTGGAAACTCCAACGCCGCCAGCTCTGACGCCGAATACACAGAAGCGCCCGCTTCACTGACTATCACTTTGGTCAACTGTGGCTGAGACTCTTTAACGCTAGCAATCAATTCGGCGGCCAGCTTGTCGGTTTCCCGCGAAGCCGTACCGTTACCAATCGCAATCAACTCCACCTTATGCATCTGCACTAAGTTAGCGAGGGTTCGAATGGATTTGTCCCATAAATTTTGTGGCGCATGGGGGAAAATAGTCGTATGTGCCACCAATTTACCGGTGTTATCGACCACGGCCACTTTCACACCGGTACGTAAACCGGGGTCGAGCCCCATGGTCGCTTTAGCACCCGCAGGCGGCGCCATCAGTAAATCCCCTAAATTACGGGCAAACACTTTAATCGCTTCGGCTTCGGCGCGTTCACGCATCTGCGAGATAAACTCGGTTTCCATTTGCAGGGCGATCTTAATACGCCATGTCGCCGTCACCACGGTTTTCAACCATTGATCAACGCTGCTATCACCTAATTTCAGTCCTAAATGATCACTGATAATCACTTCGCAGTAACTACCTTGACCCGCTTCAGCGCCGGGATCGGCATTCATAGATAAAGCTAAGAAGCCTTCATTTCGACCCCGTAACATGGCCAAGGCGCGGTGTGAAGGCACCTTTGCCAAAGGCTCAGTGTGCTCGAAATAATCGCGGAATTTCGCGCCTTCTTTCTCTTTGCCAGCGATAACACGGCTTTCTAACACACTGTTTTGGCTCAAGTGTTCACGTATTTTACGCAATAGCTCGGCATCTTCAGCGTAGCGTTCCATCAAAATATAACGGGCGCCTTCGAGCACAGCTTTAATATCGCCAAAGCCCGCTTCCACATCCAAATAACCCGTCGCCATCGCCTCAGTATCGGCATTGCGATCCCCAAGCAGCGCATCGGCTAATGGTTCAAGACCCGCCTCTATGGCAATTTGTCCCTTAGTACGGCGCTTAGGCTTGAAGGGTAAATAGAGATCTTCGAGGCGCGTTTTACTGTCGGCGTTATCGATATCCTGTTGTAACTGTGCGGTTAATTTCCCCTGCGCCTGAATGCTAGACAAAATCACTTGCCGGCGATCATTCAGTTCCCGCAGGTAACCTAAACGCGTGTACAAGGTACGCAGCTGCGTATCGTCTAAACCACCTGTGGCTTCTTTTCGGTAACGGGCAATGAAGGGAACCGTAGCGCCATCGTCGAGTAGGCTAATGGTTGCGCTAACTTGTTGCTCACGAACATTCAGTTCTTGGGCGATAGTGTGAGCGATGTTATGGACAGAGTTATGGGCATTAGTTTGCATAAATAAAATGTCGCGCCTAACGGGTTGTATGGGTCATGATTGCGCCCAAGATACCACAGGCGCAGGATCAATTTCATGCTAAAGCCAGCGTCAAATCACAGAGTTTAAACTTCTGGACGATGATTTTCGAACGCTTTGGCCTTGGCACGCCGACTATCACAGGGTTAATCTGTTTCGCCGGCTAAGGGTGATTCGAATGGCGTGTAACGGATCTCGTTGATATACCATTCTTTTGGGCCTGAAGGGGTTTGCACTACCACCTCATCATCGACTTGCTTACCGATAAGCGCCCGCGCCATGGGGGAATCGATAGTGATATAACCGAGTTTAGTATCGAGTTCATCTTTACCGACAATCCGATAACGTACCCGCTCACCGGCGTCATTCTCGAGTTCAAACCAAGCGCCAAAATAAATCTTACCTTCCTGTTGGGGTGAGTAGTCGACAATCTTCAGCTCTTCGAGGCGCTTGACTAGGTAACGAACACGACTATCTATTTGACGCAAAAGCCTTTTATTATAAGTGTAATCCGCGTTCTCGCTTCGATCTCCCTGCGCAGCGGCCTCTTGCACTTTAAGGGTGATCTGCGGCCGATATTCCTTCCACAGGTATTTTAATTCTTTATCTAAGGTCATCCAGCCTTGGCGGGTGATCAAATGCGCTTTCATGTTATGACTCAATCGTTGAATAAAATTGCCGCCATTAAAACGGGCCAATATTGACTGATAATACTCAGACTCACAGCCAAAGTTAATAAGCTATCGAACAGCATTCCAACTCTCCCCAAGCGAAAATGCCAATTTAGTTACAATTTCATGTGCATAGTGAATAAATGCAATGATTCCCATGCAATTTCATTTGCTTAGTATTAACATTGAACGGAAATAATCAGCATTAAGCGCATACTCGCTTAGATGATCAGCTAGTCGCTTAGGCTGAATGCGGCTATATTAGGCGGATTCGTTTTCAATTTCAGCTAGTTAATCTTAACTGCATTAGGGCAACACCCATAAAGCAGTAAGCCGAGCAATTAAAGGACATCCCATGGGACAAGAAACCTCGAAAATCCTCGTCGTTGATGATGATATGCGCCTGCGAGCGTTACTCGAGCGTTACCTGATGGAGCAAGGCTATCAGGTACGCAGTGCGGCCAATGCCGAGCAGATGGACAGGCTATTGGAACGTGAAAACTTCCACCTTTTGGTGCTCGATCTTATGTTACCCGGCGAAGATGGCTTATCCATCTGTCGTCGTTTACGCCAACAGGGAAACCCTATCCCTATCGTGATGCTAACAGCCAAGGGCGATGAGGTTGATCGCATTATTGGCCTAGAGCTAGGTGCCGACGATTATCTACCTAAGCCCTTTAATCCAAGGGAATTACTGGCGCGAATTAAAGCCGTGATGCGCCGCCAAACCCCAGATGTCCCCGGCGCGCCGGCGCAGCAGGAAGCCGAGATCAGTTTCGGTGAGTTCTCCCTCGATTTAGCGACCCGCGAGATGTACCACGGCGACGAGGCTATCGCGCTGACCAGCGGTGAATTTGCGGTGCTCAAAGTGCTAGTCACCCATCCACGGGAGCCTTTATCACGGGATAAATTGATGAACCTTGCCCGTGGCCGCGATTATTCAGCGTTGGAACGCTCGATTGACGTGCAGGTATCCCGTCTGCGCCGTTTGATTGAAAAAGATCCGGCAAACCCAAGGTATATTCAAACCGTTTGGGGCTTAGGTTATGTGTTTGTACCCGATGGTGCGGCGCGTCGATGAGCCGCGTTGCCACCTTAATTCCCTGCGGTTATTGAGCCCACGATGAAACTCAAGTGGTGGCAGCGATTAATCCCCCGCAGTGCATTTAGCCAAACCGTAATGCTGATTGGTTGTCTGTTACTGATCAATCAGCTGGTGTCTTACCTCACGGTTGCTGTGTATGTGCTTAAGCCAAGCTACCAGCAAATCAACCAGTTAATCGCCCGCCAAGTGAAACTGCTGTTTGTCGACGGTATCGATATTGGCCGCGAGCATTTGACCATAGTCGATGCCCTCAATGCCAAAGTTCGTGACGATGGGATGAAGATCTACAATCAGCAACAGGCTAGAGAGGCGGGGATAGAACAGGCGACCTATTACGGTTTTTGGTCATCGCAAATGTCGGAGTACCTCGGTGGTGAAGCAGAAGTGCGCGTCACCCACGGCAGTGTATTACAGATTTGGATCCGCCCGCCCCAAGCACCTTCGGTGTGGATAAAAGTGCCGCTTATCGGCCAGAATGTCTCCGATCTTTCACCGCTTACCCTCTATTTATTGGTGATAGGTGCACTCAGCGTCGCTGGCGGTTGGTGGTTTGCCCGCCAGCAAAACCGCCCACTCAGACGGCTACAACGGGCCGCTATCTCGGTTTCCCGCGGAGAATTTCCTGAACCATTACCCCTTAAGGGCTCGAGTGAAATTGTTGAAGTGACTAACGCCTTCAACCAGATGGCCCACAGCATGAAACAACTGGAGCAGGATAGAGCCCTGTTGATGGCGGGTATTTCCCATGATTTACGCACGCCACTGACCCGTATTCGCCTCGCATGCGAGATGATGGTCGAGGAAGATCAATATCTTAAAGACGGTATAGTCAACGATATTGAGGATATGGACGCCATTATCAGCCAGTTTATTGCCTATATTCGCCAAGATCAGGAGGCGAGCCGCGAGCCGGGGCAAATTAATAAACTCATTCAAGATATCGCCCAAGCAGAAGCCAATCGGGCAGGTGAAATCGAGTTGGCGCTTATGGACTGTCCCGAAGCCTTATTCCAGAGTCTCGCCATTAAACGGGTATTGAGTAATTTAGTCGAAAATGCCTTCCGCTACGGTTCTGGCTGGGTGCGCATCAGTTCGCAATTCGATGGTAAACGTATCGGTTTTAGTGTTGAAGATAATGGCCCCGGAATAGACGAGTCACAAATTCCCATACTTTTTCAACCATTTACCCAAGGTGATATCGCCCGTGGCAGTGTCGGTTCTGGGCTAGGGCTAGCTATCATCAAGCGGATTATCGATAGACACCAAGGGCAAATCAAACTCTCTAACCGCGCCGAAGGCGGCTTAAAAGCCCAGGTGTGGTTGCCACTGGAATAACCCAAGATCACAGATTTACACATAAGCCGACAAAGCTAGTTTCAACCTTGGCCTTGTCATATTAGTGTCACGCTAAATTCATAAACTCGGTGCAGTTAACTCGCTCTGTCCATTATGAAGATTGCAAAATGAAAATTTCAACGCTGTCGCTCTCTGCCTCTGCCCTGTTGTTATTGTTGGCGGGATTATTAGCCGCCGTCGTGTTGTGGAGCAGCGATCAGCGGCAACAGATTGAGCAACAAACCCAGGCATTGCAAAGCATTCAGCAGGATTTTCTCGTCGGTGTACGCCGCGATCTCGATGGTTATTTAGCCAATGGTAATGCCAGCCAACTTGAACAGGCTAAAGCTCAACTCACCACCATTAACACTCAGCTCACAGAGCTCAATCTCACCGCCACGGGCGCCACCGATAATGCATTGCAGCTTGGCCTCAACCAGTTTATTCAAGATTTAGACACTAAATACCGCGCCGCAGGCAAGCTCGCCGCGAACCCGCGGCAACTGCTCGCCCACGCCGAGTCAGAAATGCTCGACTATAACCGTCGCCTCGGCAGTTATGCCGACAAAGGCTTAACCACCAATGCCGCCATCGCCGAGCAATATCTGCAGTTAAGCCGTGATTTACCCTCTATCGTCTATCAACTTTCCCAACTGACCGACGGCTATCTGATCGGCAAAAATCAGCAGCTCAAGGGAATTTTGGACAGCACCAGCAAGGAATTAACACACTGGCACGACAGCTTAAATGCCCTCCCCTTAATCGGCGTATATGAACAGCAAGAAGCCGATGAATTTGCCCTCGGTGCCAGCGAACCAGAACAAATTGAAATCGGTGAGAGTGACCGCGGTGAACTGCTGAGCCTCGCCAATCGATACAATAAAGAAGTCGCCAATACCCACCAATTGCTGCAAGCCAACCAGGAGATGCAAGCTCAACTTGTCCAAGCGATTAGCAATGTGGAACAACAGCTTATTGGTTTAGGCGATGCGCAGGCCGCCAAAAACCAACAACTCAAATATGAGTTACAAGTCATTCTTTATGCGATGGTTTCGATTATGGCCTTGTTTGCGATTGGTTATTTAATCCTACAGCAGAATCGGGTCGTCAAACCCCTTAAACGCCTTAATCAAGCCTTTATGCAATTAAGCGAGTCCAACAGTCGTGAACGCTTGGACATCAATCGCCGCTGCGAAACGGGCCAAATTGCAGGCCATTTCAATCAATTGTTGCACAGATTCGAGCAGGAAGACGAAACTCAGCGCCAACAAATGACTAAGGTTTCCCAATCCTTAAGTCAACTGGTGGCTCGTATCACCCAACTATCCCAACATACTGAGCATACGCAAATTATTGTGAGCGATACTCAAACCCAAACTGAGCATATACGTCACTTAGCCCATGAGGTCAGCCACACTTCGGAATTAGTTGAGCAAAGCGCCGCCGAAACCATGCGCCAAATGCAGTCGAGTCAAGCACAAGCCGAGGCGGTATTGAGCGCGACCGAGCAAACACAAACTGCGGTCGGTCTGTGCCACTCGTCCCTTGAAAGCCTAAATAACTCAGTGACGGATGTATCGAAAATCATTGATGTGATTGGTAATATCGCCGAGCAAACTAACTTACTCGCCCTTAATGCTGCCATTGAAGCGGCCCGTGCTGGTGAGCAGGGTCGCGGCTTTGCCGTGGTCGCCGATGAAGTGCGAAGCCTCAGCCAACGCACTCAAGTGTCGTTAAATGAGATAGTGCAAATCCTGCAGCAACTTACCCAATCAAATCATGCCCTCGGTGAGAGTGTCGATGGTATAGCCCAGGCCACCAGCAGCCAAAAACTGCGGGCGCAGAGTTTATGGCAAGTTGCACAAAACGTGCAAAACCAAGCGAGTGAAATGGCTAATACCGCCAAGCAGGGCTCGCTCAATGCCAAAGAGCAAGTCAATTATCTCGATGAATTTGTGCGCACTATGGATAGTTTAAAAGAACAAGCGCAAACCAGTTCACAGCAGAGTGAAGTCATAGCCCAAGAAGTGCAGCAGAGCGTTGAAGATATAGAAATGAGTTTAGGCATAGGCGATACCCAGGCTTTCTCCCAAGTACGGGCAGCTTAAGGTTTTTGCAATGATAACAATGGGCGCCTAGACTCCCATTGTTATTTTTGATACCAGCAAACAGCTTAGAGTGCGGCTAACACCACTTCGGCTTTGCTGACCTCGAATGACTTTGGCTCTTCTACATTCAGTAGAGTCACTACACCATTATCGATGATCATGGCGTAACGCTGCGAGCGCACACCGCCAAAACCTGCGGTATCCATCTCGAGTCCTAGCGCCTTAGTAAAGCTCGCATCGCCATCGGCTAACATCATCAGTTCTGAGGCATTTTGTGCTTCGCCCCATGCTTTCATCACAAAGGCATCGTTCACAGAAACACAGGCGATGATATCCACACCTTTGGCTTTAAACTGATCGGCCAGTACCACATAACCTGGTAAATGCGCTTCGGAGCAGGTTGGTGTGAAGGCGCCAGGCACCGCAAATAACACCACTTTTTTACCCGCGAACAGCTCGGTAACTTGATGATTTACCATGCCATCTTTAGTCAGTTGGCTTAACGTGGCCGCAGGTAATGTTTGACCTTGAGCAATCATGTCTTTCTCCATGTAGTTAAAATAACTCATCCATACTAGCCCTATTTACCGCAGATAAACACCGAGAGAAAAAGAGGGCATTTATAGGAGAGTCATAATGTTTCTACCCTTAGGGTGACTTGTTCACCCCTTGCTCTTGCCTAACGTCAGTGCTAACATTTGTACTCACTTAAACTTAGGAGCTACTCATGGACACTAGAATTCAATTTCGTGTTGATGACGAAGTTAAACGCTTAGCTCAGCAAATGGCTGAGAGCCAAGGACGCACTCTAAGCGATGCTTGCCGTGAGCTTACTGAGCAGATGGCTGAGCAACAACGAAAAGCATTATCCCATGACGCTTGGTTAACTGAACAAGTCAACCTAGCATTTGAGAAGCTTGACTCAGGAAGAGCTTCATTTGTTGACCATAACTCAGCAAAAGTGCGAATGAATCAACGAAAAGCTAAGATTCGTAGCCGAGATCAGCAATGATTTTATGGGAAGAAGAATCGCTACATGATCGTGAAAAGATCTTTGAGTTTCTTTATGACTTCAACCCTGATGCAGCTGAAAAAACTGATCAAACCATTGAAGATAAAGTAGAAAATTTACTCGAACAACCACTAATGGGCGTTCAACGTGATGGTATTCGAGGGCGATTACTCATTATCCCTGAAATCTCAATGATCGTTTCTTACTGGGTTGAAGGTTCAATTATTCGCGTGATGCGAGTTTTACACCAAAAGCAAAAATTCCCTACCGACTGATAGTTGTCGCTGGACAAACTAACGTAAAAGTTACTGACGCTGCCCGACTTATCACGCAGCGTCAGTGTTGACAGCTAGGTTAAGTTTTTAATTTTTGTTATAGCCAAACGCATTGGTTTGAAGTGCTCTCTTCCAGTATTGCTCTCGGTTGCGAATTACTTGGTCATCCGTTCTCATAGATCGAAACTCAAGTATTGAAAACTGAAAATTTTCACGGGCATATGCAATGCCATTGGTGTTTATGAGTTTTGTGAGTTCATCATTCCACCCGTGGCCTGTACCGATGTAGCAGGCCCATCTTGACCAAATGCCAGCATCACCATATGCCGAACCAACGTACATCTTGCCATTACTTTTATCTACTATCAGATAGACACCTTTTACGTTTTCAAGGGCAGCTTTCCAGTCAGATTTGTTCTGCTTGATAATCGCTTCGAGCTGCGAAAAACCATGCTCAACATTTTCGTAACCACAAAATGCTTCACCCTCAAATGGTTTTTCAAACAGCTGTGCGACCTTTAATTCGTTGAAATGACTTTCGAGGTAAAAAGCGCGTCCTCTTACACCAGGGCCAGGATAGTGAATGAGGAGACGCCCGATATACTCTTGGTGAAGCGCAACGAGTTTGACGTTATATGAATCAGTGTTGCGTTCGATGACTTCAAAAATTCCGCCAAAAAGCCATTTATCCGTTTGATGGTAGTAGCGAATTAAGCTGAAAATAAACTTGCGACTGAAGTCATTACGGCTACCGCGCCAACTATTCCACCCCTTCCATTCATCAGGATCGCGAACAAAAACGTCTAGTGGCTGTTCTTCGCCATTCCAAACGGCAAAATGAATTTTGTACTCATCGAGATTATCTATTGGGAGTAATTTATTCGCAGAAATATCCATTGCATCTCCAAAAACCTAACGCTTTGCTAATGAGCCGCCCAAATACCATAAAGGCCTATATAAGAGTATATTTCAAAGTATTAAACCCATGTTTCGCGCTTGCGCACTGCCGCCAACAGCCCAAGACAGAGCAAGGCCAAGACAGAAAATGCGCCGCCACTTTCTTCCACCACAATCACTTCATCAATATGGTCACGGTCACTACTTTCCAACGGCAAGGCATACAGCCCATCGGTTTCGTCGGCGCTAATGGTCGCGACAATATCGCTATAGCCCACTTCATAGACATCGATTAACACATCGTAGTGATCCGTTGGATAACCCGAGTAGAGGGTAGTCAGCACTTCATAATCATCCTGGGTCGAGTCGCCGTAAATGGTGAATACATCCGTAGTGTAGTAATGCACCCAAGGGCCGCCGTTACGGCTAAGGTACAGTTCGGCAAAGAGATCGGCGCGCTCATTAAGGTATACGCCGAACACATCCACATCAAATGTCACGCTAAAGGTTTGATAAAAACCATCGTAATCAAAATCTTCGAACAATCGACTACTGGCATCAAAAATCGCAAAACTATGGTATACGGGGGAGCGATAGGGATCTTCAGTGGCCGCACTCGAGCTGGGGATTGGCTGACTCGCATGTTTTGCGATCACTTGTTCACGGGTCAATGGCGTCGCGCCCATCAACTGTACGCGATTGGTATTCGGATGCTTTGCCGACAAAGACGGCGCTAAAGACTTCACCGCAACCGCTGCGGCTTCACCCACAGTTTGGGCGGGAGCCGACTGTTGCAGCAGACTCAAGGCTTGCTGCACTTGCTCCGCGGCTTGTTCGGCATCGGCCTTTTTCGTCATGCCAATACTGGCAGCACTAAAGGGCGCCAAGCCTGGCTCGTCAATGGACTCAGCGCTCACCGTTGTCGGTGCCAGTAATACGCCTGCCAATACCATCGCCTTAACGAAGGCGGCGTTCACTGTGGCTGCCATACCTTTTTGTTTAAGTGTGTTCATCTTGAATACCCCATGGATAATCCGTTCAAATTGATGACATT
Organism: Shewanella sp. KJ2020; assembly: GCF_024197625.1. NCBI lineage: Bacteria > Pseudomonadati > Pseudomonadota > Gammaproteobacteria > Alteromonadales > Shewanellaceae > Shewanella > Shewanella sp. KJ2020. Next base: position 85,895 of record NZ_JAKUKD010000019.1, read on the forward strand.
AAAGGGCACCCAATGTGAACAGAGGCTGAACATATTTATCCGCTGCTATTCAGCCAACAATACGTTCAGCCTCAATTCATCTGCCTTAAATAACACTAAGGTGCATAGCCTGGGCTAAGGATAAGACTCGCTCACTGTGGATCAGTTCAGCCAGCTCACAAGAAGGGCTAACCTGCGTGATTATCTCAGTGAATTTTGAAGGAATTGTGCTAACCCATTGGTCGATCTCTAGGCGTTTGTTTAGGTGATAAGGTATTCTTAGTCGACTCGATAAGTTATCCACCTATCTATTTACGTAAGATCGCCGAACATTCGCGGGTACCCGATATGAAACTTGGTTTGACACTGCCACTGATCGCTTGCTTGTGCTTCTCCTTTAGCTGCATGGCGGGAAATGATAAACAGGATGATCGCAACCAATCTCGCAATCAAGGGGCTAAGCATGAACAGCGTCGTCTCGTGGTTAACAGCCCAGTTCAGGCCGTGGCTATGGCGCAGCGCCAATACCGTGGCAAAGTGCTGAGTGTGCAATCGAGTGGTTCTGGCTATCGCGTCAAAATCCTCAATAACGACGGGCAGGTCTTTTCGGTATCGGTTGATGCCGCCACGGGCCGGGTGTCGAGGAACTAACTATGCGACTCTTATTGGTTGAAGATGATATAGAACTGCAGAGCAACTTAAAACAACACCTGCTCGACGCCAAGTACAGCATAGATGTTGCGAGTGATGGCGAGGAGGGGCTGTTTCAAGCGCTTGAATATAATTACAACGCTGCCATTATCGATGTCGGTTTACCTAAACTCGACGGTATCGCGCTGATCCGTAGCGTGCGGCAAAAAGAGCGCGATTTCCCAATATTAATCCTCACCGCAAGGGACAGTTGGCAGGATAAAGTCGAAGGCCTAGACGCGGGTGCCGATGATTACCTGACAAAGCCGTTTCATCCCCAAGAGCTAGTCGCCCGCCTGAAAGCACTGATCCGCCGCTCGGCAGGTAAGGCAAGCCCATTGATTTATAATGGCCCTTTTAGTTTGAATACTAGTAGCTTAGAAGTACGTAAGGGTGAACAGCTTATTAATCTCAGCGGCTCCGAATACAAACTCTTTGAAATCTTTATGCTGCATCAAGGTGAAGTGAAATCGAAAACCGTGCTCACGGAACATATTTATGATCAGGATTTTGATTTGGACTCCAATGTTATCGAAGTCTTTATCCGCCGCCTACGCAAAAAGCTCGACCCTGATAATCAATACAATCTGATTGAAACCCTGCGCGGCCAAGGTTACCGCCTAAGAGTGTTAACCCCAGAGCAAGGCGCCGATGAGTAAACGCGCCTTGGCATGGCAACTACTAAATTCCCTTAAAACACGGCTCGTTCTCAGTGCGCTGTTGTTTATCTTAGTGCTACTGCCGCTGATTGGCGTCGCCCTCAACGACGCCTTTACCGAGCAGGTAAAGAGTGCGGCTAAAAATGAACTCAGTGCCTATGTTTATTCCATCTTGGCGGTCACAGAGGTGGAAAATAGGCAAATTTTCATCCCTGAATTAGTGCTTGAAAACCGATTTAACCTTATTCAATCAGGGCTTTATGCTATTGCAACTACCGAAGGCTCAGACGATAAGCAAGCGATAGTGTGGCACTCCCAATCCTTTATGGGCATATCCCCTCCGGCCCATTTCACTATTCCGCCCACGGGTAAAAACGCCTTTGAGCAGATCGATCTCGCAGGCGCGCCACACCTTCTCTATAGCTTCAGTGTGAGTTTTGCCAGCCAAAATGAGAATGTGCCCGTGACCATACACATCATTAAGGATGAGCGAGAGTTCCAGCAACAAATTGACCAATTTAATCAACAGCTTTGGACTTGGTTAGCGATCCTTATGCTGGTCATGCTCGTGTTCCAACTGAGCTGGTTATTGTGGACACTCAGGCCGCTGGCACGCTTCACCCAAGAACTCCACGATGTTGAGCAAGGCAAGTCGACCCAATTAAGCAGCCAATATCCCAATGAATTACAGGCGGTGGCGAGGCAGCTTAATATCCTGCTCAATACCGAACAAACCCAACGCAAGCGCTATCGCAATGCCTTAGCCGATCTGGCCCATAGTCTGAAAACACCACTGGCGGTAATCAAAAGCCAAGCGGATTTAAGCGAAGCCTCGAGCGAGCAAGTATCTAATATCAGTCGCATCATTAGCCATCAACTCAAGCGCGCCCAGACTGCCGCAGCGGCCTCTTGGCATTTGGGGATCAGGGTCGATGAGGTCGCGGCCAAACTACTGCGCACCTTAGCGAAAATCTACCGAGAGCCGCAGATCAATCTCACTGCAGACATGGCGGAGCACGCGGTATTTAAGGGGGATGAAGCCGATCTCACCGAAATATTAGGCAACCTGCTCGATAATGCCTGCAAGGCGGCAAAGTCCAGCGTCAAATTAACCGTCACGGGTGATGCCTACCAATTGCAGATCTGTATCGAAGACGATGGTCCAGGGATCAGTGAAGCATTAAAAACTCAAATCTTTGAACGGGGGATCCGCGCCGATTCCTATCACCAAGGAAATGGCATTGGATTGGCCATTGTCCGTGATTTAGTTGACAGCTATAACGGCAGAATTTCAGTTTCGCGCTCAGAATCCTTAGGTGGTGCCCAATTTAACCTTAGCTTCATCCACTCTGCTTAATATTTATTTTCAATAAGATAGATTTATTAATTCCACGCAATAAAACATTTACGCCGATAAAACACTTTCAGCTTATGTTCATATTCAAACGCCTATGATGCCAATAACATCCTCAAACAGGATTATTGGAGCAAACCATGAACAGACGACATAGATGGAACTGGCTAGTATTATCGGTGGCATTAGTTGCCCTGCCTTTCACAACGCCAACCCAAGCCGCGGGCGTATCGGTCAGCCAAGGTTCAAGTGCCGCAATTAGCCAGGCCGAACTCGAGCAAATGTTAGCGCCGATTGCACTCTATCCCGACAGTTTGTTGAGCCATATTCTGATTGCCTCTACCTATCCACTCGAAGTGGTACAAGCAAATCGCTGGTTGGAGGGTCGTCCTAAATTATCGGTCGAACAGCGAATGTCACAGGCAGAGGTAAAGGACTGGGATCCTAGCATCAAAGCCCTACTGGCCTTTCCGACTGTACTGCAAAAAATGAGTGAAGATCTGGACTGGACCCAAAGATTAGGGGAGGCCTTTTTAGCCGATGAAGCCCAAGTGATGGATGGTATTCAGTCACTTAGACAACAGGCGGATAAAGCGGATAGTCTGGCAAATATGGACAATATGGCGATTACCCGCGCCAATAACCAGATCATCATAGAGCCAGTGCAACGGGAAATTGTCTATGTGCCCTATTACGATCCCCGAGTCGTCTACGGTACCTGGCGCTGGGGTGTGGCTTATCCCCCAGTGTATTGGGAGTTTAGTGGTTATGTGGGCTACCCTTACCGCCCAAACCACAGTTACTTTTACTGGTCACCCGGGATCCATATTTCCTTTAACTATTTTTTCAGCTCATTCCACTGGCATAACCACAGAGTCGTCGTGATTGACCACCATCATTCACACCACTATCGCCCACGGGAAAGATACAGTGTTAGCCATGGCGCACAACCCTGGAAACATAAGCCCGAACACAGGCGTGGCGTCGTCTACCGCAATCCAGTAGTGAAGCAACGCTACTATAAGGACAAGCATTACAGCGACAATAAGTTCCGCGGGCGCGATTCCCACTCCAGCGGTAGCGGCCAGCATTTCACTAGCCAATACTCGAAATCGAGGGAACAGCAAAATGCAGGTTATCAGCGTGATCACAAGGGCTATGACAAGAGCCATGATAAGGACAGAGGCAACAACTATAGCCGTGAACGCGCACCGAGTTTCCAACATACTCAGGCCGAGTTAAAAGAGCGCCGTTCTGCGCCAATGAACTCAGCCCAAGCTAAAAAGGAAGGTTACTCAAAAGAGCGTGACGGCAATGCCCGCCATGATAATCAAGTAAGACAGATGCAGGCTAAAGCATCGAGGGAGCAAGCCAAGGACAACCCACAGAGGCAGTATCAAAGCCGAGAGCAGCAACCGCGTAACTTCGAGACTCGCACTCAGCCACAGAGGCAAGAAACGCGTCCCGAGGTGAGACGCGCCGAACCACAGCGCGTGGAGCAACCTCGCCAATCGATACAAAAGCAAACCGCGCCAAGACAACGGGAAGAAGTGCGAGTGAGGCAGAGTGAGCCACGCCAAAATATGCAAACGGCACGTAGCCCTGAGCATAACCAAGGAAGATCGGCGCAGAGCCAAGAACGCCGCCACAGGGAATAACCCGAGCCAATAAAAATAGCGCGAATATTCGCGCTATTTTTTTATGCTTAAGTGATTAGAACTTTAAGGTCAAGGATTGGCCTTCTCCCATACCTTGCCACTCGAGGGTCAACTCCATTATCTCGTTGATAATATGTTCAAAGTCCGATTGAGACACCTCGGGCAGAGCTAATTTACGATTACCGCAGCTCTGCTCTAACAGATATAAAAATCCGGCATAAGTCGGCGTATCGGCAGACCACAGCAAAGATTGCAGGGATTCAACAATCGACTCGGTTTGCCAAATTAAGGTCTTATCCGCAACGGCTAAGGAGGCTTCATTGTGCTCAAGGGAAAAGCTGATATCGGCGCCCGCTCGGACTTGAGCGAAAAAACCTCCCTGAATATGCAGCCGTTTTTCAACGACATAATGGATCATATCGTGGGGTGCTATCCCCTGCTCGGGCATCTGAGTTTGGGTTGCGCTGCCATCCATGCGCACGCAGCGCAATTGTCCATAACGCTTCGAACCTTTGGTGAAGATAACTTGCATATAACCATCCCTAGCCTGTGTCTGTGTCTGTGACTGTGACTGTGACTGTAACTGTGCCTATCTGAATTCTGGCAACCCCTAAAATACAAACTCAAGTGTAGCTCAACTGACAAAGATAGCCTGTCAGCCTGATAAACGACTATGAATTGCGCTCGATAAAGCGGAAACACTCTTCGGCAACTAAGGGTTTACTAAAATAATATCCCTGCACTAAGTCACAGCCCATGCTTGAGAGTAATACCAGCTGTGCTTCGTTTTCGACCCCTTCGGCAACCACAGTTAGCCCTAGCTCATGGGACATTGAAATAGTGGCGGCGCTGATGGCGGCATCGTTTGGATCGCTCTCGATATCCTTCACAAAGGATCTATCCAGTTTTAACCTGTCTAAAGGCAGGAGTTTTAAATAGGACAAAGATGAATAACCCGTGCCAAAGTCATCGATAGCGAGTTCAATCCCCTGACTGCGTAGCTCTGCGAGTAAGCGAGCATTTTGCTCCGGATATTGCATCGCCACACTTTCAGTGATTTCAAGCTCCAACGCCCCTTTGCCTAAATTGTATTTAGCCAACACATTAGTGATGTCGGTAACGATAGTCTCTTTACGTAATTGATGTGCCGACAGATTCACCGCCATCCTCAGCCCCACAGCACCGGCGCGGCGCCAATCGGCTAACTGTGCCATGGCGGTCTCCAGCACCCATTGGCCTATGGGAATGATCATGTCAATTTCTTCGGCGATGGAAATAAAGCGATCTGGCGCAATTAAACCAAATTCAGGATGTTGCCAGCGTACTAAGGCTTCGACACTCACCACTTGCCCTGTTTGAATATCGATCTGCGGCTGATAATGCAGCCTTAATTCATCACGAACGAGCACTTGCCTTAAGCCAGTTTCAATATGTTGCCGCTCGGTCACTGAGGTGTTCATGGCCGAGGTGAAAAACTGATAGTTATTCCGCCCCGCCGCCTTAGCTCGATACATGGCCATATCGGCATTTTTCATCAAAGCCTCAACACTGTCACCATCATTGGGGAATAAACTGATCCCTATACTGGGTGATGAGTGTAATGGTTTATTATCAATGATATAGACTTGACTCAAACCATCGCGCAATGCCTCAGCAATCGTGGCAACCCCATCGTGATTGATATCTGATAACACGACCACAAACTCATCGCCGCCAAGACGCGCCACAATATCGCTACTGCCGACCACAGCCTTAAGGCGCCGCGCCACCTCCAATAGCAGCAAATCTCCAATATGGTGGCCCAAGGTATCGTTGATATTTTTAAAGTGATCCATATCGATAAACATCACGGCTATCTGGCTTTTGGAGGCCAATGCCTCTTGAAACACCATTTCGAGGCGCGACTGTAAACTGAGTCGATTAGGCAGCAGTGTCAGCGAATCATGGTGGGCGAGGAAATGAATGCGTTCCTCATTGACTTTACGTTCGCTAATATCGGTGAAACTGCCAATATAATGGCTTACCGTGCCCGTCTCATCCCGCACCACGGACATCATCAGCCATTTAGGGAAATCATATCCATCCTTATGCCGATCCCACACTTCACCTTGCCAAAATCCGGTCTGGTCGAGGGCGGCGCGCACTTGGGCATCTAGGCTTTTATCCGTGCGCTCCGCCTCTAAAAATCGGCAATTTTTACCGATAATTTCATCCCTAGAATAGCCCGTAATATGGGTGAAGGCGGTATTCACATCCACAATAATATCGTTGGCGTCCATAATGGTGATCCCCTCACCACTCTGTTGAAAAACCTGCGCCAACAGATTAACCCGCGCCGCTGTGCGTTCTTGTTCGGTAATATCTTCGACGATAAACAGGATTAAAGGTTCACCATTTGCCGCCGTCACTAAAGCGCCATTGAGGCGCACTGCGATTAACTGGCCATTCTTATGGCGATAATGCTTTTGATAAGGGCCGTAACGGCGGGTGCTTTTTAAACGATCTAATTGCTCAGCTTCGCTCGACTGATAGCGTATTGGCGTTAACTCCCAGGGTCCGAGTCGATTTAACTCCTCCAGCGTATAACCCGTAATATCAACAAAGGCAGGATTTACCGCCACAAATTGCCCATCCTCAACGCGTTTAAGGACATGCCCAACGGGCGCCTTGTCGAATAAACTGCGGTATTTTTGCTCACTTTCACTCAAAGTGGTCTGAAAAGCTTGGCTACGGGCGATTTCTTTCGACAACGCCATGGTTTTTTCGGTCACTTTTTCGGCAATACGATGGCGTTCACCGGAAGAAACTAGGGTCATGCCACCCACAACGGCGCAGGTGATAAAGGCCAGGAGCAACATGAGTAACGATAGGCTAAAGGTATCCCCCATCAGCGTGGCATAGGATTGGTAGATCACTATGTGCCAATTGCGATCGGCTAACAGCAGATTGGTCTGAAAATATTGACCCATTCTGTCGCTATAAACCCTGCCGGAAAACTCGGGGAAATCTTTCTGGCTATTGGCGTAGAGCAAGGTACCGCCCGCACTGGTATCGGTCAGTTTCCAGTGCAAGCCTTGCACTCGTTCCACCCCATTAATAATTTCCCGTAGATCTATGACGGCCGAACAAAATCCCGAAATATTCCCTAATCGGTCAAATACTGGAGCGATAAGTAACGAAGCGCCTGGGCCATTAGGATCCTGAGTTAATTGGATTTTTCCCGTCATTACCGGAGTTAGCGTGGCACGGACTTTGGCAATCGCAGCGGCGCGGGTGGGCTCGCTATTGAGATCGAGCCCGAGGGCGGCTTCATTCCCACGCAGCGGTTGTATATACATTACTGGCACTAACCAACCATCGGCATTGATATGCCAATCCGCTGGGCGCTTGATTTGATAGGGGCCAGCAAGGGCATCACGGGCCGCCGCTTCAAAATTCTCTTTATCTTCCACGGGAACTAAGGGAGACCAAGACCAGGTACGAAACCCCTCCGCCTGCAGCTGATTGCGCTTACCAAACTGGATAAACTCAGCCTCAGAAACCCGTTCGCTATTATCGAATAGGCTCGCTAGGGCGACGATTTGCTGTAGGTTAGCTCCTTGAAAGCTCTTGATATCACTGATAATAGCGTTAGATTGAATTTGAAACTTATCCTGCAACTGCTGGCGTTGGTTGATATCTGAGTAGTAATAAATCCCCACACACAATAAAAACCCGACCAGCAGTGGAACCCCCGTTTGAATACGTCGAGACCGCCAGATAGCTCTAGGATCGAACACCAACATAATCAAAGGAATAAAGATCACCGCCCCGAGCAAATCCCCCATCCACCAATTGAGCAGACTGCCAAGTAAATCGTCTCGGGAAATAGTGCCATTAGCGACTAAGGCTAAGTTCCCAAATAGCGTGGCTATCAAGCAAGTGAAGCTTAAACTCAGGCAGGATTTTATAACAGTATTGGGTCTATCTAAGGTCACCAGATGATCGATACGGCGAAGGACATGGGCCGAGACTACCGCCTGCAGAGCAGAACCGAATGCGATGGCCATGGGCAACCATCCCCAATGTGTCAGCCCGCCCACATTGATATTAAGCAGCACTGACCCCACCACCACCCCAATCCAAGGGGCGTATTCTTTCCATAGGATGCAAGCCGCGATGGCTATCCCTGCCGCAGGCCAAATTGCCGCCGAGTAACCTGGGGGCAGCGCAATCATCAAGCCCATTTTACCCACGACAAAATAGGCTAAGGCAATGAAGAAATTAACCCTAAGGTAGTGAATAAATGATTTAATATACAATCCCTTCGCGCTGATACAGACAGTGTTACGAATAGGCATAATGCCCTATTCACCGAATCAATCTCAAGCCCAGTGATAGGACTCAGCCGATTTAATGAAAGTGAATTTTAACCAAAATAGATCTTAACGAAAGCGGATCACTTTGCCGCCGGGCCAATTCACGCACAAACTCACACTTTTGCATTTTTTGAGATGCCGATTGGTTTCAAACTAGTTAAATATGTAAAAAAATACCACTTATTCGGTTTTAATTAAGGTTTTTTTAATATTTACCCCCTTTTTAGCAGGGGATCCGCTTTCATTCAATACTCGCTTCTTGGTATCCTCCGGCCGCATAAAAAAGTTTCATGCTGAATATTTTTTATTCAGTTAGTTGACCCATGTTCTCGTTCAACCGGATCTATTAATTGAAATTTGCCCTTAGCCAACTCAGCGCTGAAGGATTGAACCAAGCGGTTCGATTTTCCAACTTCAGCATGCCAAACTTAGCCCTACTTTTTGGGTTACTGTTTGTGCTGCCCGCTGCGGACTTAGTATCTGTGATGGTCGGCGGCTGCATCGATATTGGCGAGTTAATCACCCTAAGCGATGGTTTTTTAATTGAGTTCTTCGGCGCCACCCTGCTGAGCGTTTTACTACTCAACCCCCAGATTATTAAGCAATTGTGGAATCTGTTCGACAATGGCTTTAAGTTTTCCAACAACTTAAATTTAGCGAACGCTAACCCGCTTTTAGCACCCCCAAGGCTAAAATCCCTCGAGCACCTCGCGCACGGTTGTCGCGCCCCACCATTGTAACCCTCTGTTTTAAAATTCAAATTTAGCATTAAGCGCTGAAAGTCGATCCTCGATCTTGCATTGGGGTGGCAGGCATTTTTGTGCCGCGCTCGAGCCACTTCGGATTTGCCTTCGGATAACGCCGCTCAATGCTACTGCCAATCTCTCTGGGCAGAGTTGTAAACCTTAGGGTTAGAGGAATCTTCCTTTGTTAATTCGAAATTTAAGTAAAGTCGCATTCGCGGCAATTGCCTTGATGCTCGCAGGCTGTGATGGCGGCGTATTGGACCCCAAGGGCCAGATCGGTGCCGATGAAAAGCACCTGATCATCATCGCTACACTACTCATGCTGATTGTGGTTATCCCCGTGATCTTTATGACTTTGTTCTTCGCTTGGAAGTATCGCGATGGTCGAGATCAGGAGGTTTACGCGCCCAAATGGTCCCATTCGAGCGCGATTGAAACCGTGGTTTGGATTGTGCCGATAGTGATCGTCGTGATTCTAGGGGTGATTACCTGGGGCTCGACCCATGATCTCGACCCTTACAAACCACTCGAACACCAGGCCAAGCCGATTACGGTTGAAGTGGTTTCTATGGACTGGAAATGGTTATTTATCTATCCAGAACAAGGCGTTGCATCGGTAAACGAACTGGCTTTCCCAACCAATGTACCAGTGAACTTTAAGATCACCTCTGATACCGCCATGAACTCTTTCTTTATCCCGCAGTTAGGTAGCCAAATCTACTCAATGGCTGGGATGACGACTAAGTTGCACCTGATTGCCAACGAACCCGGTACCTATGACGGTATTTCCGCTAACTATAGCGGCGCAGGTTTTGCGGGCATGAAGTTTAAAGCCATTGCCACGCCAACGGCGGCCGACTTCGATGCTTGGGTAGCCAAGGCAAAACAACAGGCGACTAAGACCTTAGACTCTGCGACTTACCAAGCCTTAGCACAGAAGAGTGAAAACAATCCTGTTGAATACTTTGGCTCAGTGAGTCACGGCATGTTCGATCAAATCGTTATGCAATACATGCACATGGACTCAAACGAGCAGATGGCAGGCCATGAAGGTATGGAACACATGAGTGCCGACCACAATATGGCAGGCATGCACCACGATATGGCGCATATGGCGAGCGAACAGAAGATGGCCGACATGGAAAGCTCAACCCATTCTGACACTTCATCAACAGAACACTCATCCACTCACCCAGTGGAGGCGGAGTAATCATGTCTTTTCTCGGTAAATTAAGCTTAGATGCGATCCCGTATCATGAGCCTATCATCATGGTGACCCTTGCGGTTGTTGCCGTGATAGGCCTGTACGTCGCAGCCTTGATCACTAAACACAAAAAATGGGGTGTGCTTTGGCACGACTGGTTAACCTCGGTTGACCATAAACGCCTCGGTATCATGTACATAGTGCTTGCCTTCATCATGCTGATCCGCGGTTTCTCCGACGCCATCATGATACGTACCCAACAGGCACTGGCCACCAATGGCGCCGCAGGTTATCTGCCGCCAGAACATTACGACCAAATCTTCACTGCCCACGGCGTGATCATGATTATCTTTATGGCGATGCCATTTATGATCGGTCTAATGAACTTAGTGCTGCCACTGCAAATCGGTGCCCGCGACGTTGCCTTCCCCTTCTTGAACAACCTCAGCTTCTGGCTAACCGCCTCTGGCGCTGTGCTAATCAATATTTCATTGGGTTTAGGCGAGTTTGCTAAGACGGGTTGGGTGGCGTATCCACCACTCTCGGAACTAGCTTACAGTCCAGGTGTCGGGGTCGACTACTATATCTGGGCGCTGCAGATTTCGGGGATAGGGACAACCTTAACCGGGGTCAACTTTATCGCGACTGTGCTTAAGATGCGCGCTCCAGGCATGAAGCTGATGCAAATGCCCATCTTCACTTGGACTTGTACTTGGGCCAACATCCTGATCGTGGCATCGTTCCCGATCCTGACCGCGGTTTTAGCGCTGTTAACACTCGATCGCTACATGGGTTTCCACTTCTTCACCAATGATGGTGGTGGTAACGCCATGATGTATATCAACCTGTTCTGGGCTTGGGGTCACCCTGAAGTGTACATCCTGATTTTACCTGCGTTCGGTATCTTCTCGGATGTGATTTCAACCTTTACCTCTAAGCGTCTGTTTGGCTATTCCTCAATGGTATGGGCCAGTGGCGCAATTTCGATCCTCGGTTTTATCGTGTGGTTACACCACTTCTTTACCATGGGCTCTAGCGCCAACGTCAACGCCTTCTTCGGCGTGATGACCATGGTGATTGCGGTTCCGACTGGGGTAAAACTGTTTAACTGGTTGTTCACCATTTACCGCGGCCGCCTGCGCTTAACTGTGCCAGTGCTGTGGACCTTAGGCTTTATGGTGACTTTCACCATTGGTGGGATGACGGGCGTGTTATTAGCCGTACCTGGCGCCGACTACGTACTGCACAACAGCTTGTTCCTGATCGCTCACTTCCATAACACCATTATCGGTGGTGCAGTGTTCGGTTACTTAGCCGGTTTTGCTTACTGGTTCCCGAAAGCGACGGGTTTCCACTTAAATGAGCGTTTAGGTAAAGCTTCATTCTGGTGCTGGCAAATTGGTTTCTATGTGGCCTTTATGCCGCTGTACGTACTCGGTTTTATGGGTATGACTCGCCGTATCAACCACATTGATAACCCAGCATGGAACCTGTGGATCTATATCGCTGCCGTGGGTGCTTGCATCATCATGGTCGGTATCATTCTGCAATTTATTCAACTGTACGTGAGTATCCGTGACCGCGACCAAAACCGCGACACCACGGGTGACCCATGGAATGGCCACACGCTGGAATGGTCAACCGCATCACCACCACAGTTCTACAACTTTGCTAAGTTGCCACAAGTGTCTGATATCGATGCCTTTACCGATGCCAAAGAAAAAGGCACCGCCTATCAACGCCAAAAGCACTATCAGCCAATCCATATGCCGAAGAATACCCCGAGCGGTATCTTGATGGCGCTGGGGATTACCGCCGCGGGCTTTGCTGCCATTTGGCACATCCTGTGGCTCGCGATTGTGGGCATGGTGGGTGCGTTTATCGTGTTCTTATTCCGTGCTTATAACAACGATGTCGACTATTACGTCCAACCCGATGAAGTGGCTCGCATTGAAAATGCGCACTTAAACAATGTAGTAAGGGGCTGATATGAGTGTTGCAATCCCAGCTGATTTAGACGTTGCTCACGCCGAGGAGCACCACGAGCACCATGATACGGGTGGCAACACCCTGTTTGGTTTTTGGCTCTACCTGATGACCGACTGCATCCTGTTTGCATCGGTATTCGCCACCTACGCCGTGCTCTATATGAACACCGACGGCGGTGTATCGGGTAAGGACATTTTCGAACTGGACTTTGTGCTGATCGAAACCGCAGCCCTGCTGCTCAGTAGTATTACCTATGGCTTCGCGTTGATTTTCGCTAAGCGCCACAATAAAGCGGCAACCCTCACTTGGTTAGCCATTACCTTTGCACTGGGTTGTGTGTTTATCGGCATGGAAGTCTATGAGTTCCATCACCTGATCGAACATGGCAACGGCCCACAACGCAGCGCCTTCCTGTCATCTTTCTTCACCTTAGTGGGCATGCACGGCTTGCACGTGACCGCTGGGTTAATTTGGATGGCAATCATGATGATTGAAGTCGCCAAAACTGGCTTAGGTAACCGCAGCATCACTCGCCTGAGCTGCTTAAGCTTGTTCTGGCATTTCCTCGACATAGTGTGGATTTGCGTATTCACCGTTGTGTACTTATTGGGAGCACTGTAATGGGCGCACATACTCAATCCCAGCATAATAGCCATGATCATGGCCATGGCACAGACGATCTGGCCGCCAGCATCAAGTCCTACTTAGTCGGTTTTATGCTGTCAGTGGTGTTAACTGCCATCCCATTCTGGGCGGTAATGACCCATCACTTCGAGCAATCGACGACGCTTGCTATCGTCGTTGTCACGGCACTGGTGCAGATTTTGGTACACCTTAAGTACTTCCTGCACTTGGACTTCTCTAAGGAAGGCAAGGTCAACACCTTCTCCTTTCTATTTACCGCGCTGATCATCGTGATGGTGGTTGGCTTGTCGGTATGGATCATTCTCGAAGCTAACGCTTTGATGATGTAACGAGACACAGCAAATGAACACACAAGCTAGATTGACATCGACGCAATGGAAAGCACGCTTCAAAGGGTATGTTCAGGTCACTAAGCCTGGCATCATTTTCGGGAATCTGATTTCCGTTGCTGGCGGCTTCCTATTGGCCGCTAAGGGCGATGTGGATCTGGTCTTGATGCTGGCAAGCTTAGTGGGATTATCCTTAGTCGTCGCCTCAGGCTGTGCGATTAATAACTGTATTGACCGTGACATTGACGCCAAAATGCAGCGCACCTGCAAACGCGTCACCGTCACGGGCGAAATCCCCCTAAGCCATGTCTTGCTGTTTGGCATCGCCTTAGGCGTGCTTGGATTTGGCATCTTAGCCATGTTCACCAATGCCTTAGCCCTACTGTTTGCCGCCATTGGCTATGTCGTTTATGTCGGGATTTATAGCCTCTATATGAAGCGAAACTCGGTTTACGGCACCTTAGTCGGCAGCTTTTCGGGCGCAGTACCGCCCGTGGTGGGCTATTGCAGCGTGACGGGGAAAATGGATATGGGCGCAGTGATTTTATTGCTGATGTTCAGCCTCTGGCAGATGCCACACTCCTACGCCATCGCGATTTTCCGCTTTAATGACTATGCAGCCGCGAAGATCCCCGTGCTGCCCGTCGCCGAAGGGATGGCCAAGGCGAAGCACCATATAGTGCTCTATATCGCAGTGTTCGCCTTGGTCAGCACTATGCTGCCACTCGCAGGTTACACAGGTACCGCCTTTATGGCCGTGACCTGTGCCACCAGCCTCTGGTGGCTAACTATGGCCCTCAAAGGTTATCGTCAAGATGTGGATATGCCACGTTGGGCCAGACAAGTGTTTGGTTTTTCAATTATTACCATCACAGCACTCAGTGTAACCATGGCGCTGGATTTTCAAGCGGTCAGTCAAACCCCACTGCTTACCTTAGTGCGATAAACATAACCTTTATTCAAAAACAAAAGCGCTAACCTAGGTTAGCGCTTTTTTATTGCCTCAATCCTCAATAACGAAGGGACAAAAGAGCGTTAAAAATGAAAGAGGAAAAACAACTGAGTGACCAGTTACTAAAGAGCTTAAATGTAATCAACAATTTATAGGTGAGCCATGGCATTTGCTCACCGACACGCAGCTAGTCCATCCATGGATGCTCGACCGCCCCGTCCATGGGGCGGACGGTCGGCTCGCTAATCACCATGGCTCACTTTTTTAGCATTCGCGTAATCTGTAGGTATCAAGAAAATACACCGTCAATAATGACCACAATTAACGATGCAGGCAGACTTGGTTATACGACTAATTTCACTTCATAACATTCAATATCAGCAACTATGTCCTCTAGCAGCTCTTTGTCGGCAGCCAAGCTTGATCCCTTCAGCTGCAATATCCAATTCTCATACAATCGCAACACGGTTTCACTCTCATTTTCAGGCCACGTAGTCCATCCACCATACTCTAGCTTTGAGAGAAACAATCCAAAATCACATGGTGCGTTCCAATAATCCGTTACGTACAACTCAAAAATGCGGGGCAAAAAATGTTTGAAATCGTCTACGTCACCAAATGTTGTCATGGTTTTAAGGATAAATAGTTGAAGATCGTCCCAAGAAAGCTGGGTTAACTCTTTTGTGTGCAATAAAGAATCTAAATTTTGCAATTCACAATGAGAGCACCCTTCAATTTGCAATTTAAGAGGGTAACCACTAAATGTGCTGTATAAATTACTAATTTGAGTATTCATCGAATCGTATAACACCAAAAATCGGTACACGCTTTTTTGCGCATCCGGTGCCGAAGACACCTATTTGATTGCTTTTTCAAGCTTTAGTTTTATTAGAATATTTCCATAACCAAAGAATTCCCTTGTGGCGGAAAATTGAAAATGACAGATTCGAACTGACTTTCGATTGTTTCAATACTAATTGAGTCTCCACTCTCGAACATGATACTCAACAACGAAGGACTCATTAATTTGGCACTTTTCGCACGCTGCCGACAAAGGGCGCCCCATGGGCCTGCATTCGGCGCATCATCCCATTCGTAGGACTTACCATCTATTGAAGCAAACACACGCTCGCAGCATTGGATGCCAAAATCAACAAATTGGATAGTAAAACCATATGAAGCTAAATGAATAGACTCTACAAATTGCAGTTCCTTGAAGTACTCATTCAATAACTCAACGATTTCTTCATTAAACAACTTCATACTCAATCCGATTGAAGGTTAGTGCCTGAATCATCTTTACATTCGGCAGAATTATTTTGCCAGCCTACTTAAGAATGCCGTCCACGACACAAATTGTCGCTGAAACCAAACTATGACATAACAGTATACCCAGAAACAATTACTTAGCTAAATTATGTAACCATACATTGACATAAAATGTACTCATAGTCTGACAAATAGGAACAAATACAAAATAACTCAAGTGAGAAAATGTAATTTTACTACTAATGACTATTAAACCTTTGCAAACTGACAATTGCCCCAAAGCGTGCCAGAGAAACTTTATGCCGTCCTTACAGAATTTCGTCAATTGACCAAATTGTTGTAATGTTACAACGCCTAGATTAGTTAGCAGCGTAAGTATAGTAGTGGCGATTCATTCTTCTTGGAAGTTCACGTTATTCATACAGCGAACCTATCTCTGACGCTTACGACAAATTCACCAGTTCTCGCAACACATACACGATCTTTGATGACGAATCCCTCAACCCAATGATCACCGGTGTAGGAGGTGGATTCTGTTCGATAAATTTCGTCTGCAGACGTGTTCGATTGAGTAGATATTTCCCCTCTAAGCTGCCCTACATTTGCCGCCTCTTGACCTGTGTTTACTACCTGCCAATAAACGTCGAACGGTGCAGGAACATTAGTCTTAAGTTTGAACTTTAACTCCTTTCCTTCGAGTAAAGGCTGCCCAGACTGAAACTCTTTCCAATATATGTTGGATTTATAACTTGCTTTTATATTCGCTGAATATATGTTTGCAACAATAGGGTATCGAAGTTGTTCCTTATGGGGCACATTAAAGCTTAGTGCAGGTAGATTTGTTGGTTTGTATACATCAACAAGTGATTTAGTAAACTTATCTTCCTCGATAAAGGTTTCAATATTGATGAAATCATCTCTGAGCCAATCCACCCATCGGAAAAAAGCATTTGCTCTTGCGTTATCATCCTCATGCCATCGGTCAGCGAAGTTTTCTCCCGGATTAGCAGGGTTGGGGATAAGCCACTTCCCATCAGATGTACGAGTTATCAATGTGTAGGTATTTCTTGCGTAGTAATCATTAAAAACAAAGCTATTGCTTAATTGATGAGAGTGCTGGTTTAAAGATGATATTAGATTTCTCAACGTGTCATAGATAGTTGCTTCATTGTTATAACTATTGGCAGCTAATACAGTAATGATCATTGAGATTGGTTTGAAGGTTTCAATATCTGATTGTGAAAACCTTACGTCACGGTGTCTCTTTAATAGCTGAATGGCCCTCTGCAACGGCGTTTTAACGTGGATATTTGGAACATCGTCAATCGAATTGTACAACTGTCTTTGATTGTTGAAGATTGTAGTGGTCAACTAAATTTGGCCACAACTTTAGAATCTTCCCAAAATCGTCGT
This sequence comes from Shewanella sp. KJ2020, assembly GCF_024197625.1. Taxonomy (NCBI): domain Bacteria; kingdom Pseudomonadati; phylum Pseudomonadota; class Gammaproteobacteria; order Alteromonadales; family Shewanellaceae; genus Shewanella; species Shewanella sp. KJ2020. The sequence goes on from NZ_JAKUKD010000019.1 coordinate 103,140, forward strand.
TCTGATTCATTTGGGCTCAATCCTGCATTGTAATGATGTGGCCTGACTTCACAGTAATAACCAATGATGTAAT
>NZ_JAKUKD010000002.1:0-357365 GCF_024197625.1 Shewanella sp. KJ2020
TAGCAATATACAACGATATGAGACCGCATCTGAGTTTGAATATGGCAACCCCTAATCAGGTGCACAATAGAAAAGGCCAGCTACTGGAGCTGGCCTAAAAACTGTCAACCTATCTTAGGACGGGACAAACCTATCTTAGGACGGAACACACTTGCGTTATCCTAATTGTTAATCGCTTGTTTTAGCGCCGTTGCCGCCTTAAAACTTGGCTGATTAAACCCTGCGATCTCCATTGTTTCACCTGTCTGCGGATTACGGCCAGATTTAGGCAAATGATAACGTAACTCAAAGGTGCCAAATTGGGGCAAAAAGACCTTTTCTCCTTCACTCAAGGCTATATGGATCTGTTGCAGGATTTGCTCGACTACCGGCTTAGTGCTGGCTTGGGACTGTTCAAGCGATGTGGCAATACGTTGAATAAGTTGTGCTTTGTTCATTGAAACCTCTGAATTCAGCGAAAGAGCAGGAAGGGGGGAGTTATAACAAGCTTAAGATCAGATTGAAAGCCAAGGTTTGCCAAAGGGACTTAACTGCTGTTTTATTGATTATTGGTGGCTGTCTATTGTGCAACGAGCTTATTTATTGGCTTTTATTAGAATAGGGCTTGTTGGGTGGCGTTGAGCCATGGATACGCAAATTCGCGACTAACCATGATCCGTGGGGAAGCGCCCTCGCGGGCGCAATGGGTTATTGTTATGAGAACAAGGTTTCTTCTAATGTGCGCCCCTTCATCAGCATCTTGTATTGCCAATGGTGATGGTTAAAGAGGGAAAGTAGTTTCATTTCAAACTGATAGTTATCGATCGCAGATTGTTCCGCCGTCTTATCTTCATTCGGTGCGAGTTGGATAACAAAGCTATTGCTTTGCTTGGCACTCACATTGATGACGCCGCTAAGCTTAGCCACTTCCTGCAATAATTTTTCACTGTCGCAGTTCTGCATGGTCAAGGTGAGATAGTCACTGTCGGTGTTGGCGCGCATGGAGACGGATTGGCTTAGTTCACCCTTATCTAAGTACAGCACTTGATCGCAGAGTTTTTCCAGCTCGTCTAAATTATGGGAGCTGATCATGAATGTCGTTGTGGGTGAAAGGGCTTTCACCAATTCACGTACTTTTTTGGCATTGGCGGGGTCGAGTCCTGCGGTAGGTTCATCCAGCAGAACGAGTGTCGGTGAGCCTATCAAGGCTTGGGCTATGGCGACACGTTTTCCCATGCCGTGGCTTAAACTCGGTGGCTTTTGCTGAGCGACATCGACCAAATCCACTAAGCTCAGAACCCGTAAAGCTTCTTCTGCGGCTAATTTGGCATTCATGCCCTGCAGACGGGCAAACAGAGCCAGTTGACTGGCAATGGTTAAGTTAGGATCTAGGGTTGCATCCTGTGGTAGCGCCGCGACTTTGCCTAAGAGTTTAGGGCTGTTTGGGACTTCTCCTAGCAAATGGATAGTGCCTTCACTCGGCGATAAATAGCCACATAACAGGCTAAATAGGGTGGTTTTACCCGCACCATTGGGGCCGACAAGGGCAATGGGCGCCCCCGGGTTTAAGCTAAAGCTGACATTCTTTAATGCCTTTTTGCTGCCGTAGGACTTAGATAAACCTTGGCACTGGATAAGACTCATACTGAGCTCCTTTGCATGTAAACTCGGCCAAGTAATAGGGCTGCCGCAGTTTGTAATAATGGGATGTAGGCAAAGGCTAAACTATTGAGACCATTAGTATTGATCATGTTGGAAAGCTGAGCGCCAGGCAGCAACCATTGAAGTTCAGCTAACAGGCTCGATTGATGACTCAGGAGTAATATCGCGAGTGACACTAATGTCCACAGGATAGTTGCCAATACCATCGCCTGACGCGCGGTGCGGGCATATAAAGATAATAGGGTCATCACTGCAGTAAAGGGCAAAATCACGATGATCAAATTCAAACCTACTAAGGCACCAGAGCTTATTGCCTGTAAAAACAACTGACTGTCTCTGCTAAGGGCGAGGGCGATAGTGGCTATTATCGTCAGTAAAATCAGCAGGCCTTGGATCAATATTTGCCCGAGGAAGCGGCCAAATAATAAGCTATCACGGCTGGTGCGAATGGTGTAGAAACGCAGCGTGCCACGGGTTTTGTCCGATGAAAACTGATCGGCGGCAATCAAGATGCTAAACATCGGGAATAGATATAGCGCAAAACACCAAAATACCGCCATCTCTGCCACTGGCCATTCAAATAAGACATTAAGGGTATTTTCGCCAAAGAGGCCATCGATTAAGTCTTTGATATTCGGTTGCATCAACATCGCCGATGCCCCTTTAATGGGGTAGAGCAACAAAATTCCCCACACCAGAGCAAAGGCTATTAGTGCAATAATGCCACGGGTATTAAAGAAAAATTTTCGCAGTTCAAAGACAGCGATAATAAACATGTTATTGAATGTACTGGGCGGATTATGTGTCATTCGCTGTCTCTATTTTTGAAAGTTCGAACTGTATACAAGCAGCATAAAAGCCCTACTTGCATAAAAGCATTAGCTAAGTGATGCGAGCAGCTCATCAAGCTTCTCGGTCAGGGCCGCAACTTGCTGTTCTAATTGTGTCACTCTGGCGACCAGTTCTGCATCTGTCGTTTGTTCAAGGGCCGCACTGGCCACTGGCGCATTTGAGCTCTGAGTCTGGGCGGATGCCTCTGAAAATAGCTCAATATAGCGACACTCCCTACGACCAGGCTCCCTTGGCAGCTGTTTTAAAATCGGTTTTTCACGGCTCATAAGTTGCTTGATGCAATCTTCAACGTCTGTGACATCCTTAAATTCATGGAGTCTATTACTGCGGGTGCGCAGTTCTCCGGGAGTTTGCGGGCCGCGAAGCAGGAGTAAACAGACGATAGCGACGGCGGCAGGGGATAATTGCAACTCACTGAATTCGGTGTTGCAGAATCTATGTTTATACTTGACCACACGGCTACCAAAGCCAGATTGCTCGCTGATCAAACGTTTTTTATTCAGGGAATCAAGGGCATCTTGGACTTGGGTTTCGCTTAAGTCCAACACGGGCTCGCGGCTGGTTTTTTGATTACAGGCTAAGGTCAAAGCGTTTAGCGAGAGTGGGTATTGCTCGGGAGTGGTGATTTCTTTTTCCAGCAGGCATCCGATGACTCTGGCTTCGTGTAACGTGAGTTCCATATAAGCTCCAAAGAAAAAAGCATGGCTTTGTTTATAACAGAGCCATGCTTAATATCCTAGACGTTGTCAGTTAAACTCAGCCTTAGTGGCGGTAAACTGTACAATTTTAACGCTAAGTACTGAATAGAGTTGATTATTCTGCGGTTGTAGTTAAACGCAATCCATCATTATCTATACTCAGTTGGCCATTTTTAAAGAGGCCACCTATGGCTTTTTTAAAGGCTTTTTTACTCATTCCTAGCTGATCGTAGATGATTTCAGCGTCGGTTTTATCGGTTAAGGCCAAGAAGCCGCCAGAGAGTTTGAGTTTACTTAAGATAATGTGGGCGTGTTTATCTAACTCTTGCTTACTGCCCTGTTGCAGTACTAGATCGATTTTACCATCACGGCGTACTTGTTTAATAAAGCCTTTGACGCGCTGGCCAAATCGCAACTTTTGGAAGACTTCATTCTGGTAAATCACCCCCCAATGGGCATGATTGATAATGGCTTTGTAACCTAAATCTGTGGTGCCGCCGATATACAAATCCACTTGTTCGCCCACCTGATAGTCAGGTTCAGTTTTGTCGAGGAATTTATCGATTTTAGATGAAGCGACAATTCGCTCATCGGCACGGTTGGCATGCACATAGACTAAATAGGAGCGACCCTCTTCGATTGGCTTATGCTGCTCACCGAAGGGGAGTAACAGATCTTTATCTAAGCCCCAGTCTAAAAAGGCGCCATAGGGCCCAGTAGATACCGCTTTTAAATAGGCAAACTCACCCACCTGTGCCAATGGACGGCGAGTGGTGGCGATCACTATATCTTCAGAATCTAGGTACAGAAACACCTCAAGCCAATCACCGACTTGGCAGTCCTTTGGGGTGGCTTTATTTGGCAGCAATACTTGCCCTAGTTCGTGCGCGTTGAGATATACGCCAAAACTGACTTGTTTTACAACTTCAAGTTTGCAGGTTTTACCTATCTGTACCATGGATTTCTCTGTGCATATGGATGTGATTCAGCGGCGATTATAACCGCTTTAGCATTGAAACAGCAGCTTTATTGCCACTGAGATTGATCATAGTGGGCCTGCAAGGGAGTTAAAATATGACTGTGCTGCTGACTCATATCCAAGCCACGCCGAGAGAAAGAAATCCAACAGCAGCAGATGTGAGGTTATTCTTATAGTTGGCATTGTCAATTTTTGTGCTAAAGCTATTAAAAAATATTGAACAGAGCTAATTTGCGATATCTAGCTAAGCCTCTTATTTTTATGAGTAAAAATGGTGGTAATGGTCGATGTTTGTTACGCGGGTGTTTATTATATTTTAACGTAAAATATTAAATGAGATTCTTGCTTGCATTCTGTGACATTGCGCGGTTTAATTGCGCCGTTTAACGAGTTAGCTCGTTGCAAATAGATCAATATTACGTGAGTAGTAAAGGTTTTATGGTTCACTGGTCATTAACCGTGTAACAAACAATCTATAGCTGTTACATGGGGTTAAGAGGGTTTTTTTAGCTAATGCACAAGCATCCATTTTTTGCACTTTGCCTTAAAGCATCACAATGTCAGCATGCTATTGTCGTACCCTACGATGATACTGGCCTTAAGCATCTCACGTTAATTCGCATCAACTCTGGCCGTGAAGAAGCCAACAGTCCCCAGTTTCTTTAATCTTGTCTTTTATTAGGTGGATAAGCTCAAGCTGTGCCACCTAATGTGTGATGTTGTTCCCTAGTGTTATTTGTTTTTGGTGTTGTTTGCACTCTTTATAGAGGGATTGCGGCCGTTTGGGCTTAAACCGCTAAAGTGTGACTCTCACTGTAACTTCGGCTTTTTGAGTGTTTTTTAGCCATAGCTAGGGGTATGGTAAACACTCCGCTGATCGGTAGAACTCGGTTGGCAAAAAAGGAATACATAGATTTGTATTTCCTATAATTGAATACCCAATAATGCGGCATTGGACTACTCCCTGCGGTATTAATGAAAATAGCATCAAGGTCGCCTAAACTTGCGTGATTTTGCTGCACCAATAAAAGGTGATATTCACCTTTAATGTATGTCAGGTAAGGTATCCCTTTGCCTGGGTTTGTCGAACGGGCGGTCTTGTAACAAGCAAATGGCCGTCCAACCCATTTTTTAATAGACGGGCTAAATAAAAATGAATGATTGGTCTATTGATGATGCTCGTGCTGGGTACAATGTTACTCACTGGAGCCAAGGTTTTTATGGGATCAGCGACCAAGGTGAGGTGACAGTGTCACCGGATCCTAAAAATCCTGATTACAAGATTGGTTTAAATGAGCTAGCCAAAGATATGGTTAAGGCGGGGGTCGCTTTACCTGTGTTGGTGCGTTTTCCGCAGATCCTGCATCACAGAGTCAACAGCCTGTGCCAAGCATTTGACCAAGCGATACAAAAGTATGAGTATCAGGCGGACTATTTGCTGGTTTACCCCATTAAAGTAAACCAACAGCAAACCGTGGTGGAAGAGATCCTGGCGAGTCAGGCATCAAAAGAAGTACCACAACTGGGTTTAGAAGCGGGCAGTAAGCCTGAGCTGATGGCTGTGTTAGCCATGGCGCAAAAAGCCAGTTCAGTCATTGTATGTAATGGTTATAAAGATAATGAATATATCCGTTTAGCACTGATTGGTGAAAAGTTAGGCCACAAGGTTTATATCGTATTAGAGAAACTGTCTGAGCTTAAGATGGTGTTGGCAGAGTCTAAGCGTTTGGGTGTTAAGCCTCGTTTGGGCTTACGTGCTCGCCTTGCCTTCCAAGGTAAAGGTAAGTGGCAGGCCAGCGGCGGTGAGAAATCTAAGTTTGGTTTATCTGCTGCCCAGATTTTGACTGTGGTCGATCAGTTAAAGCAACACGATATGCTGGATTCGCTGCAGTTACTGCATTTCCATTTAGGTTCGCAAATTGCCAATATCCGCGATATTCGTCAAGGTGTGAGCGAAGCGGGGCGCTTCTACTGTGAATTGCGTGAGCTGGGTGCAAGCGTGAACTGCTTCGACGTGGGCGGTGGTTTAGCGGTGGATTACGACGGTACTCGTAGCCAAAGTAATAATTCGATGAACTATGGCCTGACCGAGTATGCCAACAATATCGTTAACGTATTGACCGATATCTGTAATGAATACGAGCAGCCAATGCCACGTATTATTTCAGAATCTGGCCGTTACTTGACTGCGCACCATGCCGTGCTTATCACAGACGTGATTGGTACCGAGGCTTATCTGCCTGAGGATATTCAACCGCCAGCGGAGGACTCGCCACAATTATTACACAACATGTGGCATTCATGGTCTGAGATCAGTGGCCGTGCCGATCAGCGTGCCTTGATCGAGATTTACCATGATAGTCAAAGTGACTTACAGGAAGCGCAATCCCTGTTTGCCTTAGGTCAGTTAACTCTGGCGGAGCGTGCATGGGCCGAGCAGGCCAACCTGCGTGTTTGCCATGAAGTGCAAGGCCTGTTGAGCACTAAAAACCGTTACCACAGACCGATTATCGATGAACTCAATGAAAAGTTAGCCGATAAATTCTTCGTTAACTTTTCGCTATTCCAGTCGTTACCGGATGCCTGGGGTATTGATCAAGTGTTCCCAGTACTCCCATTGTCGGGCTTAGATAAAGCCCCAGAGCGCCGTGCTGTAATGCTAGATATTACCTGTGACTCCGACGGTATTGTGGATCAATACGTGGATGGTCAAGGCATTGAAACCACGCTACCAGTACCGGCCTGGAGCGCTGAAAGCCCGTATTTGATTGGTTTCTTCCTGGTGGGAGCCTACCAAGAAATCCTCGGCGATATGCATAACCTGTTTGGTGATACAAACTCAGCAGTGGTTCGTATCGAAGATAACGGTGTGACTAACATTGAGTCGGTATTGGCGGGTGATACTGTCGCTGACGTATTGCGCTATGTTAACTTGGATGCGGTCGATTTTATGCGTACCTATGAAGAGTTAGTGAACCAGCACATAGCGGAAGATGAGCGTGCGCAAATTTTAGAAGAGTTGCAAGTAGGCCTGAAAGGCTATACTTATTTAGAAGATTTTTCATAAAATTTAGTGTGTTAAAAGGAATCAGCCTAGGGTAACTTAGGCTGATTTTTGTTTTTATAGCCCTATGCTTTTTACTTTGCTTGCCCAGTGAGTCGTGTAAAATTGCGCTGGGATGAGTTACTAACGGCAGAGGAGTCAAAGAGTTGATGTTTTTTGAAGGCTCAGAAAAAAAGCTTGAGATTACAGTGAGCCCAGCGGTGACGAATTTACGTCAATTAGATCTGTCATTTTGGGTTGCGCTAGTGCGACATGCAAATGCCGATATCCTCTCCAGTCTTAAAAATGACCACTGTGATGCCTATTTACTCAGCGAATCGAGCCTGTTCGTCTGGGAGCATAGGATCTTAATATTAACCTGTGGTAACAGTACCTTAGTCAACGCCGCCTGTTATTTTATTGAGCACTTTGGCGCGGCTAATATCGCCTTCTTAAGTTATCAGCGTAAAAATGAATACCATGCCCACCTGCAAAATAGCACCTTTGCCGAGGATATTATCCAATTACGGCGGTTGATTGCAGGTAAAGCCTTTCGTATGGGGCACTTAGATTCGCATCACCATTATTTTTTCTGTACAGAGGGGCATTATAAAGCCCAAGCAGAAGAACGCACGATAGAACTGCTGATGTACCATATCCGCGGTGAACTGGCAGAATACCTCAATGGTGAAACACAGACCCTAGGGGATATTTGCCGCAAGCTTAAGTTGGATACCTTGTTCCCACAGTTCATATTTGATGCGCATCTATTTGAACCCTACGGCTTTTCAATGAATGGGCTCTGGGGTGAATATTATATTACCCTGCATATTACCCCACAGGCGGGGCAGGCCTATGCCTGCTCCTACGTGAGTCTTGAAACCAATCTTGATTTGTCGCTATATCCTCACGCTGTGCTAGGGCACCTGTTACATCTGTTTTCACCCGTGAGTTGGGACTTGATTGGCTTTAATCATCCCCTCGAGGCCCAAGGAGCCCCTGAGCATTTATGCTTAGGACGTTGTTCATTAACGATGGAGCAGGGCTACCATATTGGCTTTAATCACTATCAGCAGCGGCAGGCTGAAGTCTTGAGCCCTGAACTAATGTAAATATGAGGCTTATGTAAATGTGGGCGTTTGCCCCAGCTTTTGTGGAAATGTTATTTTATCCGCAGGGCTAACGTCGCAGAGCTAACGTTTTTATTATCATGTTAGACTCTCGCCAATATGCAATTGTGTTGTGTGCCTATAAGGAAATCCTATGACAGATCTCAGTGATATCCGCCGCGAATACGCAAAAGGTGGCTTACGTCGCGCCGATTTACCGCAAAACCCAATGGACTTGTTTGAACTGTGGATGACGCAGGCGAGGGATGCTGAGCTTAGCGATCCGACGGCTATGTGTGTCGCCACTGTGGATGAACATGGCCAGCCGTTTCAACGTATCGTATTACTGAAACGGTTCGATGATACTGGGTTCGTTTTTTTCACTAATTTAGGCAGCCGCAAGGCGCAGCAGATTGCCGCCAATAATAAAGTCAGTTTGCATTTTCCTTGGCATCCTTTAGAGCGACAAGTCTCAGTGCTCGGTGAGGCGCAGCCGCTCTCAACCGCAGAAGTCGTAAAATATTTTATGACGCGCCCGAAGGAGAGCCAAATTGCCGCTTGGGTATCACAGCAGTCGAGTAAACTCAGTGCCAGACAAGTGCTCGAGGGCAAGTTTATGGAGATGAAGGCAAAATTTGCCAAGGGAGATGTGCCCCTACCGAGTTTTTGGGGTGGATACCTGATTAAGCCTTCCAGCATCGAGTTTTGGCAAGGTGGCGAGCACAGATTACACGACCGCTTTATTTATACCCGCCGCGATGACACATGGGATATTGACCGCCTAGCGCCATAATGCCACCAACTTGCTGATGTTTATGATATTGGAGTGACTGATTTGAGTCAGTATAAAATTTGGGTCGATGCCGATGCTTGCCCCAATCCCATTAAAGAAATCCTCTTTAGGGCAGCGGAGCGCAAAGGGATGGCGCTGGTGCTCGTCGCTAATCAGCTGATCCGTATACCGCCATCGCCTTATATTAGCCAAATCCGCGTCGGCTCGGGTTTTGATGTGGCGGATCAATATATTGTCGATCATGTCGAACCAACGCATTTAGTGATCACTGCGGATATTCCCCTCGCGGCGTTAGTGATTGAAAAAGGTGCATTGGCGCTCAATCCCCGCGGTGAGTTGTACACCGTGGACAATATTAAGCAAAAACTGACCATGCGGGATTTTATGGAGGATTTGCGCGGTTCTGGTGTCCATACTGGTGGACCAGAGGCATTTTCCCAGGCGGATAAACAAGCTTTCGCCAATAGTTTAGATAAGTGGTTGGTGCGGGTTTAAGTGATAGTTTACTGGTCGCTAATGGATAAAAAGAGTATCTTTAGTGACGCATAGCTCATCGATACCTACACTTATCTAACATTTATATCCTAGGGTGGTTTGGGGAGTAAGTGGCAGATAACTGAGCAAAATCTGAACCCGATACCTAGGTTTAATATGGCCACGGTATCTTTTTAACCCCACTGTTGAGGACTGATACAATGAACAAATGGATTGGAATTGTTGCCTTATCTGCGATGGCCAGTTTTAGTTGTGCCGCCAAATGGCAAGTGATGGAGCAGGATTCGAGAGTCAGTTTTATTTCGGTGAAAAAAGGCGATATCGGTGAAGTGCATTATTTTAAGCAGCTTAAAGGGACGTTAGCAGATAGCGGTCAATTTGACTTAACTATCCCCTTAGCGGGGGTGGCAACAGGTATTGAAGTACGTGATGAGCGCTTACAGAATCTGTTGTTTGAAGTCTCGCTTTATCCTGAGTTGAAGCTTACATCACAGGTCGATAGCAAGATGCTTAAGGATTTAGCCGTAGGTGAAAGCAAAGTTGCCGATTATGATGGTAAAATTTCACTGCATGGCAAAGAGCAAACAAAAACTTTTTCGGTAATTATAACCAAAGTATCTGATAATAAACTGATGGTTAGCAGTTTTCAGCCGATAATAGTCAATGCTAATGAATTCGATTTAGTGGCTGGTGTCGATAAATTACGTGATATTGCGGGTTTATCGAGTATTAGCCAGGCTGTTCCTGTGTCATTTGTACTAACCTTAACTCAGTAACTTCAATAAGATTGGCATAGATCAACACGTCAGCTAACTTATTTAGGGTATGGTGAGTCGGTAGCTGACGTGGTGCATTGGAGCCTTGGTTGAGTGTAAGGTGTCTCAAGGTTTTCATTTTTGTTGTAATAGGGCCGTAAGTGGCACTAAGTTTATGGGTGTTAAGGGTAAAAAATGGTCACAGATAAAGACGGTTACATGCATTTGATCCAGTATTTGACTGAGCACCTTGGCTTATTTGAAACGCCAGATACCCAAAGTGTTTCCGATGATACTGTGATGGAGTTATTTGAAGAGCAATTGTCTGCCCAAATTATTATGGTCTGTGGCCAGAATCCTTCCTTATCCTTTGCCGAACGTAATATGATCATCCGAGAAGTGGATGCCATAGTCTACGACTTAGAGGAAATTTTAGCCTCGGTGGCAAATCATAAAGCCACTCCCGCGCAGATGCTCTTTGTGGCGGAGTTTTCCGGTTTGATTAAAAATCTGTTCGACCAAGAAATTGCTAAATTGCAGGCCCATGCTTAATTGATATCTGCTTCCCATGTTATCTGTTGATAGGGGATCTTATATGTTGACCATATCACCCGGTTATGCCGATGATATTTTGACTATTGTAGTTTCTGGCAGAGTGAGCCATCAAGATATCGCTTCCCAACTTATCCCCGCCATTGAGGCCAAGTTACAGGATCACGCCTGTATCCGTTTATGGTATGAGTTTAGCCCTGAATTTGTGGGTATTTCGGTGGGCGCCTTGTGGGATGACGCTTGGTTGAGTTTATTTCACTTAAGTGATTTTGCGCGTGTGGTGATGATTGCCGACACCGAAAGCATGGGGCCTATGGTCAATGCGTTAGCCTTAATCTTGCCTTGCCCGGTCAAAGTGTTTTCTGTCAGTGAGCGTCAGCAAGCTCAGATTTGGTTAGACCAAGTCGAAGTGGTTGAAGTGTAGTTGCCCCTTTTGTTGTATGAGTTGTGTCCTTTTGCGACATGAATAGTTGTGGCATAAATAGCTTTGGCCCTAAGGAGCGAGTATTCGTGTTTATAATGGCCAACTGCAAACCACCCGCGTGCCTTTATTGAGTTCACTTTCAAGGTAGAACACACCGTTAAGATCGTTTTTCACCCACAAACTTAAGCAGGTGAGCGTCCCAAGACAGAGATCCTGCGACATTTCCTGTCTCAACTGGTTCAGCTGTAATTCGGTCATCCCCACGCCATTGTCTTCGAGTTGTAAATGGAGTGTATTGGCTTGCCTTGTGATATTTATGTGCAGTACCCGGGACTGATTGTGCTCTTTGAATGCATGGTTCAAGGTGTTGCTAATGAGTCGATAGAAGAATTGCAGGTATTGCCATGAACTCCCATCGATGATCAAATTTTCATCGCATGTTAGGCTGACGTTGACATTCACCCGGGTAAGTTGTCCCTGCAATAGCCCGAGTAAATGGCGAATAAATTGAGCAAGATGCAATGGCCTAATATCGGATTGATGGGCGGTAAATAACTGTGAAATGTGCCTTAATCTATCGGCTTGGTGTGCCATTAACTCGATAATATGGGTTTGATATTCAGAGCTTGCCTCGGCTTGGGTTTGACAAATTTGCCCTAGCAGATGGTCTTGCTCCTGCATTAGCTGTGTCATGATATCGGCAAGAAAGTTCTGCATTAATTTTTGGCTTTGTAACCGACTTAAGTTGAGTTGCTGCTGCGCTATTTCATCATGAGTGAGCGCAAGTTGCTGGCGTAACTCAGCGTTTTCATCATTGGCTAACTGGGTTTTGTCTTGTTGTTTTTGTATGCTGATAACCTGAGTTTGCAGTAGCTTTTCTAGCTCCCGTTCTTGGCGTTTACGCAGTTCTATATCAAAGCCGATGGCGCCAACGGCGATTGAATTGTCTTCATCATCTTTAATATCGAATTTTGCCATCTGATACACTAATTCTCCGCGGTGGGAGGGGATCACTTCTTCAAAATTGATGGCGTCACGGCTATGGGTGACCCGTTGATCATTTTGCTGGTAAATCTGGGCAAGTTGGCTATGGAACAGGTCGAAGTCAGATGCACCAATAATGCGTCTACGTTCAATGCCAAGCACTTCACAGTATTTATCGTTAACTAGGATGTATTTCCCATTTAAATCTTTGATGTAAATCAGATTGGGTGAGAACTTTAACAAGGCTCGTAACTGTTCTTTATGGCAGTTTAGTTCCTGTTGAAAGAGCTGTTGACTCTGTAGTTGTTGCTCTAGGGCAAGGTTACTGGCATCTAAGCTGGCCATCGCCACTTCGAGTTGTTGGGTGCGTGATAAAAAGGTTTTTGCCAATAAGCCAATTTCATCCTGGCGTTGATTCGCTTTGATTTCAATGGAGGCCGGATCGTTGCGTTTAAGCGCTCGCACCATCTCCATAATGGGTGAAATCAGCAATCTATGTTGCAATAAGAACAGTAAAATGAGCCCAAGCAATTGAATCAAAACCAGATATATGCCTATTTTCTCCACCAAATGCATCGCTGTATCTTGTAATGGTGCAATGGGCGTGACGACTAATATCTTCCAATAGGTATTAGGCATAAGGAAAATGGACACGAGCGAGGGCGTGTTCAAGATAGGGTCCGTCGCTAAGGACATTGAGGCCAATAATTTAGGTACGGTAAATTGGTTTAGCGCGCTGTTATTGACTATGGCGGCAAGCATTTCACGCTCGTTGCCTTTACTTAAGCGGGTGAGGTTGTCCATTTGCTCTTGGGTAAACACGCGCTGGGCAATGGCTTGCTCGACAAAGGTACGATCCGCACTGTTTAGCGCCGAGGCAACAGGCGCGAAGGCTATTGTTGATTTGGCGAGTGCATCGAAGGTGAGTAAGGTGTGAGTCGTATTGGCTTCTGGTTGGTTATGATCTTTGGTGTGTGGATAGGCGAGTACTTGATTTTGATGGTCCAGTGCAATGACATAACCTCCGACATCTGCCATGGCATTTCGCAGCAGGATATCGAGCTTACCTAAGTTGATATCTACCGTTGCAGCACCAATAAACTGATGTTCCATCCACATAGCCCCAGATGCCGTGATCATAGGTTCATGGGTAGTAGGATCGACGTAGGATTTAGACCAAAAGGTTTTTCCTGCCGGGAAAAACCGTGTCGGACGATACCATTCCTCGGTGTGATAACTTGGAAAAGCTTCATCGTTGTAGGTGTCTATTGCAATCAATTCATTGTGAATATTGTGTGACCAGAAGAGACTGTCGCGAAATTTCTGCTGATTGAAGCTGCCTGGTTCTGGCCAAATGCCACCACCAGAAATAATCTCTTTTTGATTTTCAATAGAAAATAAGGCTGGTATGGCTGTGCTCAATTGCTGTTTATCATAACGGTAAAGCATGGCGATATTGCTGATCGCGCTGACAAGATTTTCGACCTGGGATGTCATTTCCTGCAATTTTGCGATAACAATTTGGCCGTGGTTTTGATTCAGTACCGCTTGCTGCTCCGAGAGCTGTTGATTTTGAATGCTAAGCATCACCCAAGCAGTGCTAAAAATCAGAATACTGGCGATAACGAGTTGAATAAGACTGAATTTAAAGGGCAAACTGTTTTGCCATGGCGTCAAGGTGGATTGTGATTCAGTGCTTGAGCTTTTGTCCGTCATCGCAGCGTTCCGTAATACGCTTTCCATTGAGCCAGTGTAGCGCTTTTTAACTCTTTTGCTATTAGCTTATATCAAAGATGAGGGGATTTTTATGGCGGAACTCACTGATTAAAACCGTAAACTTCACCAGTGGTAGTGGATAAAGGCAGGTATAACACCTGCCTTAGCTTAAGCTATTTATAGAGTGAAGGTTTAGCCGAGCGGCTGAGGATTGGCACGATAAACAGTAGCCATACAACCAGAAAACCACTGAATGCCACCACCATCCATTCTGCCATTGTCACCCCCATAAAATGCCATGGAGCATCGGTACACATGCCCGTAGGGAGCATAATCGATGGAAACCATTCGTGAAGCGGCATCCAAGCAGGGAAGTCAGGTAAAAAGGAACAGGTTGAAAAAGGCGAGGGGTTATTTTGCATATCCACTAATGCGAGGGCGAGTTTCAATCCCCATGTCGCACTTACAGCCCAACCGAGCGCGGCAACAATCCTCACTATCAAATACTTAGGGGCTATCATTCCAATCAGCCCAGCCGCAAAAATACCAAATACGGCTAATCTTTGGTAGATACACATCACGCAGGGATCGAGTTTCATAACATATTGAAAATACAGTGCAGCCGCCTCTAGGGATAGGGCTGTGCCACCGAGGGCCAACCAAGAGATTCGGGAATGGGCAAAGCGAGTAAGTACAGTCAAAGATATGGGCTCCATAGTAACGAAAACGCCCTCAAAGGCTGGGGGCGTTTTTTGGACTCTACTCATTTAAGAAAGTTCAGTCAACTCAGAGATATATCCAATTTACCTGAAGATACGAGTTTCAGCATCTTCAGGTTGTTTGGAGAGATATATTAGTGCCCAGTGGCACCCTCTATGGCTTCCTGCACGCTGTGGTGCATGATAAGTTGCGAGTCGTAGAAGTATTGCGTTGCCTGCTCTAAGAAACCAGTCTCAATCGCTAACACGCCGACTATCGATAAGACGATAGTGTAGGGGAGAGCCATCCAGACCATTCTGCCATAGGATAAGCGAATGAGCGGGGCGAGGGCTGAGGTTAATAAGAATAGGAAGGCGGCTTGGCCGTTTGGTGTGGCAACTGAAGGTAGGTTAGTACCAGTGTTGATTGCCACCGCCAGTAAGTCGAACTGATCGCGGCTAATTTGTCCGTTAATTAATGCGGCTTTGACTTCGTTAATATACACAGTGCCCACAAATACGTTATCGCTCACCATCGACAATAAACCATTGGCGATATAGAAGATGACTAACTGTGTATTGCCTTGATAGCCCAATGCCCATTGGATAACCGGAGCGAATAGGTGTTGGTCAATAATAACCCCTACCACGGCAAAAAATACCGCTAAAAGTGCTGTAAAGGGTAATGCCTCTTCGAAGGCTTTTCCGAGAGCGTGTTCATCGGTCACGCCGTTGAAGGCGGTGGTTAAAATGATGACAGACAAACCAATTAGGCCGACAGAGGCTAAATGCAAGGCTAGGCCGGCAATCAACCAGATCCCTACTAACGCTTGTACTATTAGCTTGATATTGTCTTTATTGGTACGACGGGCATCTTCGTAGGCCGCATATTCACATAGGATCCTATGTACTGCATCGGGAAGTTTGGCGCCATAACCAAAAATATGGAATTTTTCAACTAAATAGCAAGTTAGGATCCCCGCAATCAACACGGGTACTGTCACGGGCGACATGCGGATGGCAAACTCACCAAATTGCCAATTTGCCTGGGCGGCAATGATCAAGTTCTGTGGCTCGCCCACCATAGTGCAAACCCCACCGAGTGCGGTTCCTACACCCGCATGCATCAATAGGTTACGTAGAAAACCACGGAATGACTCTAATTCTGCTTCATCAAGCTGGTTATCATCGCCGCTCTTGCCTTCTGAGGTATGGTCATGATCGGCCGAGAAGTCTTTTCCAGAAGCCACTTTGTGATAAATCGCATAAAAGCCAACAGCCACTGCAATAATGACCGCAATAACCGTTAATGCATCTAGGAATGCGGATAAGAAGGCGGAAGCGAGACAGAACATCAAGGACACTAAAATTTTTGAGCGTACTTTAGTGATCATTTTCGTGAAGGCAAATAACAGCAATTGCTTCATGAAATAAATACCGGCCACCATAAAGACCAGCAATAGTAATACTTCGAGGTTGGCTTCTATTTCATGTAAAACTTGACTGGCCGAGGTCATACCAATTGCAACGGCTTCTATGGCTAATAGACCACCGGGCTGCAGCGGGTAACATTTTAAAGCCATGGCTAAGGTAAAAATAAACTCAAGCACTAATACCCAACCAGCCACAAAGGGGCTGACATAGAAAAAGAGTATTGGATTGATTATTAAAAATGACAGTATTGCGATTTTGTACCACTTAGGGGAATTTCCTAAGAAGTTTCCAATAAACGCCTGGCTCATTGTCACCGGCATGGCATCCTCTCTTCTAATTATGTTAAAAAATTTGCACGTGTTATGTTGTATTTACCCGTACTTGGAAAATCAGTCTAGCCTAAAGAGAATGCTAATGTAATGAGATACAGGGGCTCATATTTCAAAAAGCGGAGCTAATCGGCAAAATTGACTCAATAAGCTTTGATATTAGTCTATTTATTGAGCGCTTTTGTGACATTTATACTGGCACTGTGCGGGGATTTTCAGTCAATGGTTTCCATTTTTTACCGCTCTGGTATGATCAGTGACCATTACGACGCACAACAACTGGATAAGTGGGCTGATGATTATCAACGCCAAAGGACCTGCAAGTTTTGCAGAGAAGTATATTGTGAGATCAATTTGGGAAAATAAATTCCCACCAGGGTCCATTTTACCGGCTGAACGTGAGCTTTCTGAGTTGATTGGCGTGACGCGCACCACCCTGCGTGAAGTGCTACAACGCCTAGCCCGTGACGGTTGGTTGAAAATTCAACATGGTAAACCGACACGGGTGAACAATTTTTGGGAAACCTCAGGTTTAAATATTCTTGAGACGATTGCCGATCTCAATCCCGAAGGTTTTCCTGTGCTGGTGGATCAACTGCTCTCGGCCAGAACCAATGTGAGTGCCATTTATTTTCGTGGTGCACTGCGTTACAACCCTGAAACTGCGGTCGGTGTGTTGGCAAAAATCCACCAATTAGAAGACACGGCTGAATCTTTCGCTGAATATGACTATTTATTGCACCACACCTTAGCATTTTCATCCGGCAATCCACTCTATGTGCTGATCTTAAATGGTTTTAAAGGTTTATATAGCCGAGTGGGGCGCTATTATTTTAGTAGTTCTGAGGCGCGTTTGCTGGCCTTAAACTTCTATAAAGAATTAGAACTGCTGGCAAAGGCAAAAAATTATGTGGATGTACCCGCGCTAATGCGTACCTATGGCATTAACAGTGGCAAAATGTGGTTACAATTACGGGACGATATGCCAGCATCCATAGCGCAGGATAATTAATTTCTCCCTTTGAGGAACATTGTCGGTAGTTTTATAAAAGCCGTTTCCATTGGAAACGGCTTTTGCTTTTTACAGTTTTACAAAACTACAATTCCGATTTAACGGGTTCTGGGCAGGTCGCTAAAATATTAATACTGGCATCGGCATTTTTTTGTTCAAGCGTCACTGTAAATCCCCATAGTCTATGCAAGTGTTTTAATACTTCTTTATAGGTATTAGCGAGGGGGATATCGTTATTCGGTACATACCTTAAGGTTAAAGAGCGATCACCATTGATTTCCACATTATGGACTTGGATATTAGGTTCAATATTTGACAGGTTATACTGCTGCGATAATAACTGCCGAATATTTTGATAACCTTGTTCATCGTGGATTGCAGACACAGAGAGATAATTGCGTTTTTCATCGTCATGGATACCAAATAATTTAAATTGGCGGATGACCCGAGGGGAAAGGTATTGGCTGATAAAACTCTCATCCTTAAAATTTTGCATGGCAAAATGCAATGTTTCTAGCCAGTCACTTCCAGCGATCTCGGGAAACCAAACCTTATCTTCTTCGGTGGGATCTTCACAAATACGCCGGATATCGGTGAACATGGCAAAACCTAAGGCATAGGGGTTAATGCCATTATAGTAACGGCTGTTGTACTCGGGTTGTGCCACAACACCCGTATGGCTCTGTAAAAACTCCATCATAAAACGGTCTGTGACCACGCCGTCATCGTATAGGTGGTTTAAAATGGTGTAATGCCAGAAGGTTGCCCAGCCTTCGTTCATCACTTGTGTTTGTTTTTGTGGGTAAAAATATTGGGCCATTTTACGTACTATGCGGATAATCTCCCGTTGCCAAGGCTCGAGCAACGGGGCATTTTTTTCGATGAAATAGAGAATATTTTCCTGCGGCTCTGCGGGAAAACGACGTTTTTCAGCTTGGGATTGACCCTGTTGTTGGTTCGGGATCGTGCGCCAAAGGTCATTCACTTGACTCTGTAGATAGGCTTCACGGTCCTTTTGCCGAGCTTGTTCCTCACGGAAGGAGATTTCAGAAGGCCGTTTATAACGGTCAACCCCGTAATTCATCAGTGCATGGCAGGAGTCAATCACGCTTTCGACTTGTTCAGCCCCGTATCTCTGCTCACAGTCACTGATGTAGTTTTTGGCAAAGACTAAGTAATCGATGATCGAACTGGCATCGGTCCAAGTTTTAAATAAGTAGTTATTTTTAAAGAAACTATTGTGTCCAAAACAGGCGTGCGCTATCACGAGTGCCTGCATAGTGATAGTGTTTTCCTCCATTAAATAAGCAATACAAGGGTTTGAGTTAATTACAATCTCGTAGGCAAGGCCCATTTGCCCCCGTTTATAGCCTTGCTCTGTTTCGATAAAACGTTTGCCGAAGGACCAATGGGTGTAGCCTATGGGCATGCCTATCCCCGCATAGGCGTCCATCATTTGTTCGGCGGTGATGACTTCAATTTGATTCGGGTAGGCGCTGAGTTTGTATAGGGCGGCTACCCGTTCAATTTCCTTCAGATAGTCCTGCAGCAACTCAAAGCTCCAATCGGGACCATCGCTCAGTGGTGTTGTTGATTTCTTCCCCATAATACCCCCTTAAACCGCCTGCTTCTTAAATAACTCTCTAAATACAGGGTAGATATCTTCCGCTTGACGAATATGTTGCACCGCAATGTTATCGTAATGCTGTTGTAGGGATTCGTATTCGCGCCACAGGGTTTGATGGGCGCGATTGGTGATTTCGATATAACTAAAGTAGCGTACTAACGGCAGAATTTTTTGCTCTAATAACTGCCGACAGGTTGGCGAATCATCCGCCCAGTTATCGCCGTCTGAGGCTTGGGCGGCATAAATATTCCATTCATCGGCGGGATAGCGTGCCTGTTGAATTTCATGCATCAATTTCAAAGCACTTGAAACAATCGTTCCGCCCGTTTCTTGGGAGTAGAAAAACTCATGTTCGTCGACTTCTTTGGCTTGGGTATGGTGGCGAATATAGACCACTTCTAAGTTTTTATAGGTCCTAGTCAGGAACAGATAAAGCAAGATATAAAAGCGTTTTGCCATATCCTTAGTGGCTTGATCCATTGAGCCTGATACGTCCATCAGGCAAAACATGACCGCTTGGCTAGAGGGAATTTCCCGTTTGGCAAAGTTATTAAAGCGTAGATCGAAGGTATCGATAAAGGGAACATTTGCAATCTTTTGTTTTAACTCCTCTATTTGGGCCTTTAAATCGAGAATTAGCTCTGCCTGAGTCCCTGGAATATTCTCAAGCTCCGCCAACTCTTGTTCTAATTCCACTAATAGCTTCTTTTTACTCGCCGACATCGCAATACGGCGTGCCAGTGATGAACGTAGGGAGCGGACAATATTAATGTTTGCGGGTACGCCATCGTTGGTAAATCCGGCGCGATAAACCTGATATTCCACCAATTTATTGAGGCGGTTTTTTTGTAGATTCGGTAATTCTAAGTCTTCAAATAGTAGCTCTAGGTATTCATCCTTTGAAATTTCAAAGACAAAATCATCGTTCCCTTCGCCTGAATCCGAGGCATCGCCTTTGCCCGCACCGCCGCCTGAACCCCCGAGCGGCCTATCGATTTTATCTCCACGGGTAAATTGATCATTTCCGGGGTGTACTCTGTCCCTGACACCGCCCTTGCCTTGGTGAAACATAGGTTCACTGATATCCCGCGTAGGGATACTGATTTTTTCGCCTTTATCTACATCCGTTACACTGCGACGTGTCACCGCATCGCTGACGGCTTTTTTGATTTGTTGCTTATATCTATTGATAAAGCGTTGACGGTTGACTGTGCTTTTTCCTTTCGCATTCAACCGTCTGTCGATAAAGTTCGCCATACGCACCTCCCAAACCCCAGCGAAGGCTTTGGTAGCACCAAAGCCTGTACTTAGCGAGCGCAAGTTTAAGAGGATTTACGCACCCGTAAATACCACTCAGACAAGAGTCGGACTTGCTTCTTGGTATAGCCTTTCTCCATCATGCGATTGACAAAATCATCGTGTTTGCGTTGATCGTCATTCGAGGTTTTGGCGTTAAAGGAAATCACTGGCAGTAAATCTTCTGTGTTGGAGAACATTTTCTTCTCGATCACAGTGCGAAGTTTCTCGTAGCTGGTCCAGAGGGGATTATTACCCTCATGGTTAGCGCGGGCGCGCAGCACAAAGTTGACGATTTCATTACGGAAATCTTTGGGGTTGCTGATCCCAGCGGGTTTCTCAATTTTTTCCAGTTCGGCATTGAGGGCGGCGCGATCGAACAGTTGACCGGTTTCTGGATCGCGATATTCCTGATCTTGGATCCAAAAGTCGGCGTAAGTGACGTAGCGGTCAAAGATATTTTGGCCGTATTCAGAGTAAGACTCTAGGTAAGCGGTTTGAATTTCTTTACCAATAAACTCCACGTATTTAGGGATTAAGTAGCCCTTTAAAAATTCAAGATAGCGTTCGGCGGTATCGCTGGGGAACTGCTCTTGCTCTATCTGGCGTTCAAGCACATAGAATAAATGCACCGGATTGGCGGCGATTTCAGAGTGATCGAAGTTAAATACCCGCGATAGGATCTTAAAGGCGAAACGGGTAGATAGCCCATTCATCCCTTCGTCGACACCGGCATAATCGCGGTATTCTTGGTAGGATTTAGCCTTAGGATCGGTATCTTTTAGGCTTTCCCCGTTATAAACCCGCATCTTAGAGTAGATGGAGGAGTTTTCCGGTGCTTTTAGGCGCGATAGCACACTAAATTGCGCTAGGGTTTCTAGGGTGCCAGGGGCACAGGGGGCTTTCGATAGCTCGGAGTTAATGAGCAGCTTTTGATAGATTTGCAGCTCTTCAGATACCCGTAAACAGTAGGGTACTTTGACGATATAAACACGGTCGAGGAAGGCTTCGTTATTCTTATTGTTTTTAAAGGTTGACCATTCCGATTCATTCGAATGAGCCAGAATGATGCCACTATAGGGCAGGGCAGATAGGCCTTCGGTGCCGTTATAGTTACCTTCTTGGGTGGCAGTAAGCAGGGGATGTAGCACTTTTATCGGTGCCTTAAACATCTCGACGAATTCCATCATTCCTTGATTCGCGCGGCATAATGCCCCCGAATAGGCATAGGCATCGGCATCATCTTGGGAAAAATGTTCAAGCTGACGAATATCGACTTTACCCACTAAGGACGAAATATCTTGATTGTTTTCATCCCCAGGTTCCGTCTTAGCTATCGCAATTTGATCTAGGATCGAAGGGAACACTTTAACAACGCGGAATTTAGAAATATCGCCACCAAACTCGTGCAGTCTTTTCACTGCCCAGGGAGACATTATGGTCTTTAGGTAGCGGATAGGGATGTTAAATTCATCTTTTAATAGTTGGCCATCTTCGTCGGCGTCAAAGAGGCAGAAAGGATGATCGTTCACTGGGCTGCGTACCCCGTTTGCGCTTAGGATATAAATGGGGACTTTTTGCATTAGTGCTTTGAGCTTTTCAGCCAATGATGATTTACCGCCGCCCACAGGACCGAGCAAATACAGGATTTGCTTCGATTCCTCTAAGCCTTGAGCTGAGTGTTTGAGGTAGGCCACGATTTGCTCAATCGCATCTTCCATGCCGAAGAAATCTTTAAATGCGGGGTAACGTGAAATAAGACGGTTGGAAAAAATACGGCTAAGTATTGGATTTTTTGCGGTATCTATGACTTCTGCTTCGCCAATGGCAAGCAAGAGCCGTTCTGATGCTGACATGTAAGCACTGCGATCTTCTTTACAGATGTCGAGAAACTCCTGCAAAGTGTATTCTTCATCGAGTTTTTGTTCGTAGCGCTTTTGGTAATGCTCGAAAATGCCCATATAAACCCCCTGAAACGCCAGTGATGTCATGGAACGGAGAACTGGTTTGCCAGCTTCCTATACTAATCTTAGACACAAACTCGATACCTGTGTCAAAAAAAATATCAAATAAAACAATAACAAATGATTGCAAATGCAATTGTTGCACTTGTAGTGATATCAATTCTAAGATGGGGGAAGAGGGAATATGGCAGGTTAATGATATAAAAAAGAGCCACAAGGGCTCTTTTATTAGCGTTAATTCTTTGGGTTAAAGAATTAGCCTGCGAAGTTTTGGTTCACAAAATCCCAGTTCACTAATTGCCAGAAATGGGCAAGATAGTCTGGACGCACGTTACGGTAATCGATGTAGTAAGCGTGTTCCCACACATCTACAGTCAGGATTGGCGTAACAGTGCTGTCAGTCAGTGGTGTAGCAGCATTGCTAGTGTTAACGATAGCAACAGTGCCATCGGCTTTTTTCACTAACCAAGTCCAAGCGCTACCGAAGTTGTTTACAGCTGAATCGGTAAATTGGGCTTTGAATGCGTCAAATGAACCGAAAGCCGCATTGATGGCATCGGCCACTGGGCCTGTAGGCTCGCCGCCAGCGTTAGGCGCTAGGCAGTTCCAGTAGAAAGTGTGGTTCCACACTTGAGCCGCGTTGTTAAATACGCCGCCAGTAGAAGTTTTGATGATATCTTCTAAAGACTTACCAGCGAAATCCGTTCCTTCGATTAAGCCGTTGAGCTTAACAACATAGGTGTTGTGATGCTTGCCGTAGTGGTATTCAATGGTTTCTTGAGAAATGTGTGGTTCTAGTGCGTTCTTTGCATATGGTAATGCGGGTAATTCGAAAGCCATTAGTATCTCTCCATGGTCTTAGGTTATCGTTTTTTAAACGTGCTCACTGGGCACTATTGTACCGATAAAATTTGTGATGTGAATCATTGTTTGGCTATTTGATTAGATAGGGGCCATCGAAAAATCAAATCTCGACATAACCTTACAAACTGTGGGATTTTGTTCTGCGCCTAGCTGTCGTACAATAGCGCCATTGAGTCAATGTCATCGCACTTAGGAATTAAAATGGAAACAGTAGAGAAAATTAAGCAGCAGATCGCCGAAAACCCCATCATTGTTTATATGAAAGGTTCGCCTAAGTTACCGAGCTGTGGCTTCTCGTCTCAGGTCGCCCAGATCATGATTAACTGTGGTGAGCAATTTGCGTTTGTGGATATTCTGCAGCATCCAGACATTCGTTCCGAATTACCTAAGTATGCAAACTGGCCGACCTTCCCACAGCTGTGGATTGAAGGCGAGCTGATCGGTGGCTGTGATATTGTGGTTGATATGTATCAGAAAGGTGAATTACAGCCGTTAATCAAAGCCACTGCTGAAAAGTACAAAACCGCTGAGTAATCACTTGTAAGAGAGTGATGAAAGAGTAACAAAAAGCCGCTAAATGAATTATTTAGCGGCTTTTTTATTGCTTAGCCATGACTCATGTATGAGTCATGGCTAAGTGTTAAACGATCTTCTATGGCGAGAACTAACGCAGCTTAATGTGATGCCGTATCACGCTCGTGGTGTTTGCTCGCGGGTAACAATAAGTTCATGGTAATGGCCACAATACCGCACAGACTAATACCGGTCAGACTAAATGAACCTATGCCAAATGCCATGCCACCAATACCAAATACCAAAGTGACGCCCACAATGCTTAAGTTGCGTGGCTCGGATAAATCCACATGATTGCGGATTAAGGTATTAAGCCCTACAGCGGCAATAGAGCCAAATAACAAGCACATAATACCACCCATCACAGGCACGGGAATGGTCTGCATCAGGGCACCTAGTTTACCAACGAAGGCTAAGGTAATGGCCGTGATGGCGGTCCAAGTCATAATCCTAGGATCAAAGTTGCGGGTTAGGGTCACGGCGCCTGTGACTTCTGAGTAGGTTGTGTTTGGTGGGCCACCAAAGGCTGCGGCTGCAATCGTGGCAATACCGTCGCCAGTTAGTGTGCGATGCAGGCCGGGTTTTTTCATAAAATCCTTACCCGTGACATTGGATATCGCCAGAATATCGCCAATGTGTTCAACCGCAGGGGCAATGGCCACAGGGATCATAAAGGCGATGGCATGCCAGTTAAATTCGGGCGCGACAAATTTAGGTATCGCAATCCAACTCGCCGCAGTCACTACCGCAAAATCGACAATACCAAAGGCGAGGCTGAGTCCGTAACCTACAACGATACCCGCTAGAATTGGCATTACTTTCAGTATGCCTTTGGCAAATATAGCGACCGCAATGGTAGTACCGAGTGACGCAAGTGAAATGATCAGTGCCGTATTGGTTGGGACTAAGGTCAGACTGCCGTCTCCGCTTTTACCCAGAGCCATATTCACCGCCACAGGCGCTAAACCCAGGCCGATGATAATGATCACAGGTCCAACCACGACAGGCGGTAACAGCCTATGGATAAAGTCGGTGCCGCGCACTTTGACCAAGGCGCCGAGGCATACATACACAGCGCCTGCCGCCATAATGCCGCCCATAGTGGATGGAATGCCCCAGGTTTGCACGCCGTAAAGAATCGGGGCGATAAAAGCGAAGGAGGAAGCAAGGAAAATAGGCACTTGGCGTTTGGTCACCAGTTGGAACAGTAAGGTACCAATACCCGCAGTGAACAGGGCGACACTGGTGTCGAGTCCTGTCAGCAACGGCATTAATACCAAGGCACCAAATGCCACAAACAACATTTGGGCGCCCTGTAGGGGAATAGCGAGTCGTCTCATTTATTATTCTCGTTAATTTTAGGGTAAACCGCGAAATGATATCAGTTTGTTGCATTGAAGGTGCAATAAAATACCCAGATTGTGGGTTGGGATCACTGTTTTTGGCGGGCGTGGTTAGCCTCTCCGCATTAAAGTGGGCTAAATTTTGCCAAGACTCGCTTAAGGCGTTAACTATGGTACAATTTGCCCTATCTAACGTTACTTCAACTACTCAAAGATGCTGAAATTCCTATTGAAGCCGAGCTTAATTGCGTTTTTATACTGCCTGTTCACGATTAATAGCCTGCATGCTGTTGAAGTGAGTAAATTAGATGAGGCCGATGTACCTGTCTCCTCCCGTGCCGTACCTGAGCGTAATCAGGCATTAAAAAAAGCATTGGAAAAAGTGATCATCAAAAATACCGGGACTGCGCGTTCACTCGAGAATAGCGTTATCCAAGCCCAACTGTCCAACCCAGATGCGCTGCTGAGTCAATATGGTTACCTTGAACAGAATGGTCAGTTGTTGCTTAAAGCTAACTTTGAGCATCGCCGCGTTGTCGCATTATTACGTCAGGCACAATTACCCGTGTGGGGGACACAGCGTCCGCTGACCCTATTTTGGGTCGCCATGCCGAGTGAAGGCGATACCATTTTATTAAGCGATTCTTCAACCTTAGCCGAGCGTCAACAATTCTCGACTTTTTCCGATGAACGCGGCATTCCTGTGCTGCTACCTATTTTAGATCTTGATGAGTTGATGGGAATCAACCCCAACGATGTCAAAGGGATGTTTGCCGATATCGTGGCCAGTGTCTCTGGACGTTATCAAGCGGATTTCCTCGCGTTAGTGGCTATCGAGCCCGCGGGTAATCAAGTGCGCTATCGCTTAAATCTTTATACCAAGTCCACAATTGATTCGTTAACGCCGCCGCTGTTTAGCTTTAATGGCAGCGCAGAAAATTCGACCCAGGCGGTAAGTGCCATGATGGCGGCATTAGGGGATTATTATTTTACTAAGTATGCCATTGCCGATACTGGTACTCAGGTCGGTGCCAGCGTTACTTTTGTTAATATCGAAAAAATGTCACAAGTTGTTGAGATTGAAAAATATTTTAAACAGCTGAGTGCAATAAAAAGTGCAACTTTGACACGTATTCAGGGAAATACCGTGACCTTTTCTTTAGATTTATTTGGCTCTGAAACTGATTTTGAGCGTTTATTGAGTCTAGAACCTAGGATCTCTGTGGTTGCCCCTGCAAGTTCTGGGGAGTTCAGCCCTGTGTCGAGCCCATTAGGTAAACCCGTCTACCAGTGGCGCTTACCTTAAAACCGTGGAAGGCAAGTTGGGGCGGATGTATTTTTTCGCCCGCTTTATGTGATTTTTAGCTAATTTATTGAGACGTACGAGTGCCATTTAACTCACCTCTACAACTCTCATTACCCGTGTATTTACCGGATGATGAAACCTTTAACAGTTATTACCCCGCCGCGGGTAATGATGAACTGATCCAAAAGCTTAGAGCCAATGCCGAAGGCCATGGCGAGGCCGCGATTTATTTATGGGGCCCAGTTAAATCCGGACGTACCCATTTAATGCATGCGGCTTGCGCCCACGCCAATGAACTCGACCGCCGTAGTTTCTATATTCCCTTAGGCATTCATGCGAGTATCTCGACCGCATTGCTCGAGGGTTTAGAGCAGTTAGATTTAATTTGTATCGATGATGTGGACGCCATTGCAGGGCATCCAGTGTGGGAGGAGGCGATATTTGATCTCTACAACCGTGTTGCCGAGCATAAACATTGCGCTTTAGTGGTCAGTGGTCGTTCATCTCCTGCCGAGGCCGGATTCCTGTTACCCGATCTCGTTTCCCGGATGCAATGGGGGCTTAATTACCAACTTCAGCCTATGGCCGATGATGAAAAACTTGCCGCATTGCAGCGCCGAGCGGCCATGCGAGGCTTACAATTGCCCGAGGATGTTGGTCGCTTTTTGCTCAATCGAATGGCGCGGGATTTACGCACGCTATTTGATGTCCTCGATAAGTTAGATAAAGCCTCATTGGTTCACCAACGTAAGCTCACTATTCCGTTTGCGAAAGAGACGCTGCATCTATAGCGATAGCAAATTAAGATTTGCAAGAGACAAAAGCCCGCCATGCTGAATGCCTGCGGGCTTTTTGTTTATCTAAAACTCAAACACTCTATTGCTGAGGATGACGGTGACGGTCGCCACTTAAACGCAGTTTGGGTTCTGTGATTACTTGGCTGTTCGTTACAGCGTTCTGCTGACCTTTACGCTGTGCATTAGACGGTGAAATCCCTAAGGCTTGGCGCCAGCTTTGGCCTTGGGTCATAGCGATAGGAGCGGGTAGGCTCGCTATTAAGCTTATCCCATCAAGTTCGGGCAACATCTCATCTATGACTAATGCGGCTCGATTTTCTAGGCTGCTGTCGCCAATTCGACCTCTTTGTCCCCAATCGACAATAACAGTATCCGCAGTTAAGACTTCGGGTTTATTGGTGACTGCGACATCCCGCAGGATTTGGTAACGGTAACTCATCATAGCCTCTTCAAACAGCATCGCCGTGTCTTCACGGGTGCTGGAATAGGCATAGAAATCACTGGCGATATCCGTAGAGAAAAAAGTTGTAATATCTGATGGTTGATAGGCCTTTTGAGTGGCATTTGCACTTGCCCCTAAGAAGCTGACCCCCGCAAGCCCTGCCATTTCAGTGCTCGTGAGCGGGTACAACTTGCTCACTTGATCCGATACCAGACTCTTATTGGTATTGCGGCGATTATAGTCATCAATCAATCTGGGCCCTGTGAGTGAGGCATGAACGCTACGGGGGAAGAAGTCATTGGCGTGTGCCAGCTCATGGTACAAGAGTGACGCCAAATCAGGGGTGATCTGGGTAAGTGTCCGAGTGGCGCGGGTCGTCATCGGGAATCCTAGCGACGCATATTGATTATCTTTGACATAACGCCAGGGCATAATGAAATTCAGATCGTTTCCAAAGTCGCTGCGATAATCCGGTGCTTCATTGATGCTGTCTCGCTGTGCGGGTGTTAGCCACAGATCGTTTGGGTCCAAATAAATTGCCCCCGTCAGCACCCAATAGAAGGAGGGGCGAACATCATAACTGATGACGACGGCGGTAACGGATTGTAATAGGCGGGCAAAATCACTATTAGGGTCCATTTGTGCTAAAAATGCGGCGAAATTATCGCCCATCCAATCGTGTGACACTAGCACTCGATCGAGAATTGCCTCGGTATCGAGGGTATTGGATATTTGGCCAATCAGAGGTAATTGATTAATAGTGCAAGCATTATTCAATTGGTTTGAATAAACACAGCTTGTGAGTGCGTTGGCATAGGGTGAATCTTCATGGTATGCATAGGTGCGTGCGACCGGCGTATCGAAATACGGTGAGCTAATCGCAGGTGCCGCAGTCGTCAGGACAAAAGCATCGTCTTTGACTTGGGAACCATTGATATTGGCGCTCGCTTGGAGTCTTAATACTGTATCTTGACTGGCGATGGGAGCGGTAAAAAGAGGCCTAAAGGGATCGCTAAGATCGAGGGAGATGTCAGGGCCTGAGGCGATACACCAAGAAATATTCGTAGCACTTAACCCTGCTTGCTGTCCAATCCTTAGGCTGACCCCATTGCCTTCAACCACTTGATGATCTTGTCGAATATTGAGTAATCCATCCGTTGCAACATCGGCGTTAATGCCAATTTCCCCGGTCACATCTAGATTGTTGCCCGTCACATGCAGGCTAAAGCGGTAACTGCCGCTGGTGGGAATATCGAAGGCTAATACAGGGCTGTTTTGGCTGACGAGTTCAATGGCTGGACCATCTATTTGCTGCCAACGAAAATGCAGATCTTGGCTATCACGGTTTTGAATACTGGCGATAATGGCGCTGGATTGTCCTGCAACATATTGCGCCTCTGTTTGGAAACGGATGGAGGATGAGCTAGTGGTGACTAATGCTGGTATGGCTGAAGTACAGCGCGGTATATTGCTCGTGGGTGGAGTGACGGTGCCGCCGTCGGCTTCGCTATCACCGCCGCCACAGGCAACCAGAATTGCGGAGCAGCTAATGAGCCCTAATAGGCGAATTGGATCCCATATCCCCATAATTCCACACTCCAATGCTAACTGACTTTAGTGGTTAGATTTATCGCCCTGTTATCGACCCGAGGGGGGCCATAGTTAGGCATGAAAATGACTATAGCATGGGAGTGAGGTTGCAAAAAAGTGATAAAAGGTAGCTAAAGTGTTCTTAATTCAGGGGGAGTACAAAGCGCAGTCCACCGGGGACTGCGCTCTAAGATTGGTTTTTATGGAGTAACTGAGATGACGACTGTCGTTGGCCTAAGCCTCTTTATCGGATTTTTTCTTTAAACCTAAGCCTAATTCTCTACCACGAATACGGGCATAGAAGGGAAAGGCGACAAGGAGGGCACCAACTAATAATGCTTCAATTAACGCAAAGGCAAATGCATCCGTCGTGACATAGAGCAAGGTTAGGGCATGCAGCATATACAGGCATAAAATAAAGCTGGCCCATGCATAGGTATAGGGATGACCTTTGATAATACCTTTGGCGGGTAACAGGAGTGGCACAAGCCATAGGAGGCTAAATAATAACGTATATTCGCCATTAAGCCCTTGACCAATAAACCAGCCGCTAAGTAGCAGCACCAGAGTAAGATAGCCTAAGCGGCTGAGAGTAAATAGGGTATTTGAGGTCATGGTCTACCTAATATTGATGAATAACAGCATATAAAAAATAACAGAGAAAATAATGGCTTCAGCTACAGGATCGCCAACACATTTTCAGGGGGACGGCCGATAGCAGCCCCTTTCACCGTCAGCACAATTGGGCGTTCAATCAATTTAGGCGTGTTAACCATGGCGGCGATCAGTTGTTCTTCAGTGAGTGATCCTTCTGCCAGTCCTAGCGCTTGATATTCATCTTCTTTGGTACGCATTAACTCGCGGGCACTGATATTAAGTTTGGCTAATATGTCGCGGATGTCAGTGGCGCTCGGCGTATTTTTGAGATATTCCACCACAGTAATCTCACAACCTTGCTGCTCGAGTAAGGCTAAGGTCTCACGGCTTTTAGAACAACGTGGGTTATGGTAAATCGTCGCTTGGGTCATAGTGCAATAGGCCTCAATCTGGGCTGAAATGACAATGCTGCGGATGATAACAGAAAAATGTGCGCCCCGTCAGGGTGTTCGGGGCGCAATTGGCGTGACTAGATTGAATTTTTAACCACAATTTGGCCGCTTATTTAAGGGCATCCATTTCTTTATCTGCTTGTTTAAATTGGCGAATCCGCGCTTCAATTCGAGCAAGTTGTAACGGGTTGCCTTCAGATGCGCGATAGGCAAAGTTGAGCTGATCAATCGCCCCCTTATAGTTAGCCCCTAGCGCCATGAGTTCGGCACTGGAGAAATATTCCATGCCTTGGTTACCCATTTTTTTGTAGGCCAGATTGAGCAGTTGATAGGGCAGTTGATTCTGTTTATCGAGGAAAATCATATCCTCTAGCAATGGGATGGCCTTGGAGGGCTCACCCGCCTCAATATAAATATTGGCTAAGTTAGCGTTAATAACCTGCGAGGTGGGCTTCATTTTACGTTGCGCCTCGAGGAGTTTAATCGCCTTAGGGTAATCTTTGCGCTCAGTGAGTAAATCGGTTTTAGTGTCGAGATAGAATAAGTTGTTAGCGTCAATTTTTAACAGTTCATCGATAAGTTTTTCTGACTCATCAAATTTTTTGAGCCTAAAGAGCGCGAGGGCTTTGCCATAGAGTGCAGCTTCTTTAAAACCATAGGATTGTTTATTTAGCTGCTTTTCAAACAGGCCCAACACCGCATCATCGCTGTAGCTCGAAAAACGCACTTGGATACGTGCCTTCGCGAGTTGGAAATTAAGGTTATCTGGAATGTATCTATGGGGATATTGATGTGCCCGATCGCGGGCCTCGGAGATCCGCGACTCAGGCAAGGGGTGAGTCAACAGCATTTGCGGTGGTGTTGTGGTAAAGCGATATCGTGTCGCGAGCTTACCAAAAAACTCCGCCGCCGCATTGGGGTCAAACCCCGCATCCACTAAAATTTGCATACCGATGCGGTCGGCTTCTTTTTCATGCAAGCGGGTATAGTTAATTTTGGACTGGGTCGCTAAGGCTTGGGTGGTGGCAAGTGCTGCCATGCCCGCTTGGGGAACCGCGATGGTCAGTAAAATCGCCCCGAGTAATCCCGCGACCGTTGCTGGACCGGTCTTTTGTTGCGCCTCGAGCGAACGGGCTAAGTGACGTTGAGTCACGTGGGTGATTTCGTGACCTAAAACCGAGGCCAGTTCGCTCTCATTGTCGGCGTTGAGGAATAATCCCGTATGCACGGCAACGTGTCCGCCGAAGAAGGCGAAGGCGTTAATCTCATCATTCTGCAACAAGAAAAAATAGAAAGGTGTTTTTACCCCGGTTGCATGGGCGACTAACTTATTGCCAAGTTCGGTAAGATATTGACTTAATACGGGATCATTGAGCATTGGGGCCGATGAGCGGATAACGCGCATGTAGGCATCGCCATAGACCATTTCTTTTTCGAGGCTGAAGGTGTTAACCGCAGCCGTCCCTAAATCGGGTAAATCATTGTTCGCAAAGCTTTTGGCGGTACCAGTCAGCAGCATCAAAGAGAGAGCACCAACGACAAAAGGTTTACATTGAGTCAAAAACGTCAATTTACGCAAGCGGATCCTTTATTTCTTCTAATTATCTCAACTAAGGCTGCGACACTGCAGTTAGCTTGTAGTTTGAGTGGCAACTTAGGATAATAGCCCAAGTTCGTTCATAGCAAGTTCATTATGATTTTTATTGATTTAACACCATTTCGCTGTCCTGTCCCTTTGGTCAGAGTCAAGCTTGCATTGAAGTCCATGTCTTCGGGCGAAACCTTGCACATTTTACTCTCTGACTCAGGTTCAAGGCGAGATGTTCCCCTCTTTTTAAAAAAACAGGGCCACAATATCCAAGTCCTGTGTGATGATGCGATCCAACTAGCCTTAATGGTCACTAAAGTTGATTTATGACAGTGTTAAGTCAATGATATAGCGTTAATGATCTCTGAATAAACCGCTTTCTTGCATATAGGGAAAGCCTAACCATCATTATTGGAACGAATCCATGCTTACTTTTTTCTCTCGTTGGTATCAAGAGCGGTTTAGCGATCCACAGGCAATCACCTTAATGGCTATTTTGGTGGGTTTGGCTTTAGTCATTTATTTTGCGGGGGGATTGCTTGCCCCTTTGCTTGTGGCGTTAGTGTTGGCATTTTTACTCGAGTGGCCCGTCGCACAAATGCTCAAATTAGGTATTAACCGCACGACGGGGGCATCCCTGATGTTAGTGCTTTTTCTTGGGGTTGTGGTGCTGCTGACCTTTGGCTTGATCCCAAGCATTTGGCGTCAAGGCGTGAGCCTAATGACTGATTTACCGAGCATGATAGATAAAGGGCTGCAAACTCTGCAGGCGTTGATTAATCAATACCCACAATTTATTAATCCAGAGCAGCTCAATGTGATGGTGGCAGAGCTTAAAAAACTACTGGATACTCAACATGTCATTGATATTGCTAAACAAATTATAGGTTATTCCGCTTCGCTGCTGGTACTGATGGTGTATGCGATTTTAGTGCCTCTGTTGGTGTTCTTTTTTTTAAAGGATAAAGATCAACTGATTAATGGCAGTAAGCGATTTTTCCCCACCAATCGGCAGCTAGCCCGTAAGGTGTGGTTCGAGATGCACCAACAGATATTTAACTATATTCGTGGCAAAGTGATTGAAATCGTCATTGTAGGCATAGCGAGTTATGTATTATTCGCCGTGATGGGACTCAGCTATGCGGCTTTGCTCGGTGTGCTCACTGGCTTATCTGTACTCATTCCCTATGTGGGGGCCACCTTAGTGACCCTGCCAATTACCTTAGTGGCGTTTTTCCAATGGGGATTTAGCGCTGAGTTTGGCTATCTGATGTTAGGTTACGGCATTATTCAGGCACTCGATGGTAACTTGCTGGTGCCAGTCTTATTTTCGGATGCGGTGGACTTGCACCCTGTGATTATCATAGCAGCGGTGTTGGTTTTTGGTGGATTGTGGGGGGTATGGGGAGTGTTCTTTGCTATCCCCTTGGCATCCTTAGTTAAGGCTGTGATTAATGCCTGGCCGAAAACGGAAATTGAACAGCCGCTCCCTTCGCCGGAAAGCTAAGCCGGTAGGGATGTCATTTCAGCCTAAAAACTGCGCCAAAGTGCGTAGTTTTTTGTTTTATATCAGAGACTCAATGGCTAGTTTTGCTGCAAATGGTGCTGCGCCGTGGCGGCAAGGGCGCGGTAAACTAAGGTTGTCTGTTTAGCTTTGATATTCCAATGTTGCCAATAAAGCGGCACGCGCATCCGCTGCTGCGGGGTGAGCTCGATAAGGATCCCGTTATCGATTAAGGGTTTGGCCTGTAAGTGGCCCACTAAACCATAACCAAGACTTAAGTTAATGGCCTCTAAAAAACTCTCCGATGACGGAATGCTGTGTTGCCACCATTGGCCTGGCAGCATTTGAAAATACTGGGCAAGGTATTTTTCATGCATTTTATCTTTGGTCGAAAACACCACGGCCGGGGCTTTAGTAAGCTGAGCTTGGGTAATTTGTGCACTGGTATTGTCGCTGGCTTTTGTCCATTCAAAATAGCGCGCCGCAAATTCAGGAGTGGCAACCGCTAAATATTCCATCGTCCCTAAAAACTCACTGCTACAACCGGCCATTGGATTGGCCGTGGTGGTCACACAACCTACGGCTTCACCATTTTTCAGTAAATGGTGGGTGTAGGACTCATCATCGACGATCAATTCCAATAGCCAAGCATGGCGACTGAACATGCCCGCAATGGCGGGCAAAAACCAAGTGGCAAGACTGTCGGCATTCACGGCAATGCGCACTGTCGTTGGATGGTTGGGATCGTCGGCATCTAATTCAGATCTTAATTCGCTTTCTAGTAATTGTACCTGCGAGTAGTGGCGTAAGAGACGCTTACCCGTGGGCGTTGCCACCACAGGGTTGGAGCGGATAAGCAGCGATTGACCGACTTTCTCTTCGAGCTGGCGAATGCGCTGTGAAACCGCAGATTGGGTAATGTGCAGCACTTTGGCGGCGCGGTCGAAACCGCCTTCTGAAACGACCACGGCGAGGGCTTTGAGATTAGCGTATTCCAGCATAGTCATCCTTCATTGATGTGCTTTGATGATTATTAATTTTACTTATGATACATAAAAAACATTAGTTATATTAATTTTGTTGTTTTGATTATGCTAGCGCCTTCTTCGAACAGGTGAGGTGGTTATGCAAGCGGCATTTATACAGGGTATGGGCATTGGTGGCAGTTTGATTATTGCTGTGGGCGCGCAAAATGCTTTTGTACTCAAGCAAGGTATCAAGCGCTCATATCCTTTACCTATTGCCCTGCTGTGCTCGGTTATCGATGCGCTGATGATCACCGCTGGGGTGGCTGGACTTGGGCATATTATTGAAGCATTCCCTACCATTAAGCATGTGGCGAGTTTTGGTGGCGCCGCTTTTTTACTTTGGTACGGTGCCAATGCGCTTAAGGCATCCTTTGTGGCAAAAGGCATGGAAATGGATCAAACGCAAAATGCTGATACTTTGCGAACCGCGATTCTTACTACGCTTGGGATCAGTTTACTGAACCCGCATTTGTATCTCGATACAGTGGTGTTGCTGGGGAGTATTAGCACTCAGTTTGATGATATGCACCGCCCTTGGTTTGGTGCGGGCGCGGTGCTGGCATCGTTTATCTGGTTTTTCGGTTTAAGTTTTGGTGCGCGTTTGCTGGCGCCGATATTTAGTCGCCCGGCGGCCTGGCGTTATCTCGACCGTTTTATTTGGTTAACCATGTGGAGCATTGCCGCGGCGATTATTTGGCCCTATGTGGCAGGTTAAGCTGGCGCAGTTATGGGATGACACGTCGGCTTAGCGAGCTGCGTTGAGTAGTTTAGTGAGTGCAAAGTGAAAATTTTTCATGAAAAAGGTCCTGATTTCAGGACCTTTTTGTTATCGATTGCCGATTATTTATTCAGCCGCAAGCTGTGCGAGCACGACTTGATGGTGATCCGTCGTCTTAAACTTATCAAACACATGGGCGATTGTGCCGTCGGGATTGATAAGGAAGCTGATTCTATGGATCCCGTCGTAGATTTTACCCATAAACTTTTTCTCACCCCATACGCCAAAGGCATCGGCGACACTGTGGTCTTCATCGCTCAGCAAGGTAAAGTTAAGTGATTGTTTTTCAGCAAACTTAGCCAGTTTTGTGACCGGATCTGGGCTAATGCCAAGCACAGTGACTTTGTGGTTATCTAATTCGGCTTTAGTGTCGCGCAGGCCACAGGCTTGCACTGTGCAGCCCGGGGTTGAGGCCTTAGGGTAAAAATACACTAAAACGGGGCCTTTTTTTAAACATTCCTGCAGTGAAACAGGGTTACCCTGTTGATCTTGTAAGGTAAATTGAGGTGCCTTAGCGCCAACTGTTAGTCTGTTCATCGATTATCCTCTATCGCTTGCCGTGGTCCCTTGCATGCGTTTAATGGTGCAATCTAACGCCATTTCTTGGGAGAGTTGATAGATACTCTGCTCGAGTTTTTCTAGTTCAACTTTTTCAGGAATATTAATGGTGAGCGATACATTTTGTGTCTGCTCACCATCCGGCAGTTCTTCTGAATAGGAGCGTACCGCCGCTAAATCTAATGAGCGATCCGCGAGAAACTGGGTAATGCGTTTCATGGTGCCACGCTGATCTTTGCCCGTGAAGCGAACTTCGAGGCGCGAAATATAATTTTGCGGGGTGTGTTTAGAGGTACGCTTCATCACAGTCATCAGTTCTAGTTCAACACTGAGACTCGGGAGCATGCTTTCAATTTTCGTTATTGATGCCCACGAACCTGACAACATCATGATTAGGGTAAATTCGTTACCAAATAATGCCATACGACTGTCGACGATATCGCAGTCACAGTCACTGGCAAGCCGTGCGAGTTTACTTACGAGTCCAGGGCGGTCTAAGCCCATTGCGGTGACGACCAGGAAATTGGTCATGAATTTTCCTCACTTTTTCGATATCATGGAGCGAAAACTCAGGGTTAATGCCGAGTTTTTGTGCGGGATGTAATGCTACCATAACTAAATCAATTTGAGAGCCCCGTTAATGCTTGTCATTAATGGTTGGCATCAGTACCATAGCGAATCCTGAAATCTTGGGGAAAGTCAGATGATAAACGGAAGCATCGTAGCCTTAATCACGCCAATGAACAGTGATGGCTCAGTAGATTTTGCAAGTCTTGAAAGATTAGTCGAATTCCATATAGACCAAGGCACAGATGCCATTGTGGCCGTGGGCACGACCGGCGAGTCTGCGACTCTGCCAATGAATGAGCATGTGACTGTGGTCGCGCAAACGGTGAAGTTTGCTGCGGGCCGTATTCCCGTTATTGGTGGTAATGGCGCCAATGCGACATCTGAAGCCGTCGAACTCACCAAGTCCCTTTCTAAGGTGGGTGTTGCCGCCATGTTAGGCGTAACGCCTTACTATAATAAGCCGACACCCAAGGGCTTAATCGCACACTACAAAGCGGTGGCGGCAAGCACTGATATCCCACAAATTCTCTATAACGTTCCTGGCCGCACCGCCGTCGATATGAAGCCTGAAACCGTGGCCGAACTCGTTGGCGTCAGCAATATTATTGGTGTGAAAGAAGCCACAGGTGATGTCTCACGCGTGCAGCGTTTACGTGAGCTTTGCGGTAATGACTTTATGTTATATAGCGGTGATGACGCAACGGCACGGGAGTTTTTACTCCTAGGCGGTAATGGCGTAATTTCTGTTGCCAACAATATAGTGCCAAAAGCCTTTAAAGCCATGTGCGACGCCGCGCTTGCGGGCAATGCCGAATTAGCGGCAAGCATAGATGAGCCACTGCGTGGTCTCTATAGCACACTGTTTTGTGAAGCCAATCCTATCCCTGTGAAGTGGGCTGCCCACCGTATGGGGCTGATTAAATGTGGCCATATTCGTTTACCTTTGACTGAACTTTCTGAGCAATGTCATGGTCTGTTGATAGATGCAATGACTCGCGCCCAGATAGAGGTTAAATAATTAATGCTAAAGAAAGTCACCCCACTGTTCTTAGTCGCTGCCGTTGCAGCCTGTAGCTCGCCACTCGAGCGTCGCCAAGCCAACGGCGGTGAAGACTATGTGCAGGCCGAGCAAGTGCCTAGGCTTAAGATCCCCGAGGGATTAAAAACGCCACCTTACAATAAAGAATATGAAGTGCCGTCCATTGGCCCCAAAGCCAATCCGGCACTTGTGGGTAAAAATCTGGACATACGTCCGCCACTACAGGTTCTGCCAATGGCAGAAGGAACCCATGTGGAAGAGGGCAGCGATAATATCAAGATTGTGGTTGAGTCTATCGACAATTCAGCAGACCTAAAGCAGGAGATCTTTGCTAACTTAGATGGTTTCCTTGCGAAGCAGTCTATTCCTGTGCGTAATCGCAATTTTGATAAGGGCAGCATTGAAACCGACTGGATTGAAAGCCGGGAAGTGATCGAATCGAGCATGTGGGGTTCAGACAAGGTTTACCTACTGCGCCAACGTTACCGTTTCGATGTAGAAACCCGTCCCCATGGTCGTACTGCTAATATTGTGATCCACTTAGTGGAACATGAAGAGTTTTATGATGATAAAGCGCAAGAAGTCCTTTTAAGCGGTGAAGATAAGCAACGATACACTATCGATATGCTCAACAGTGCCATTGCCTATATGAGTATCAAGCGTGAGCAAGTGATCCAAGCTAACCGTTTGAAGCAAACCTTAGGCATTAACGTCGACTTAGTCACACCAGAAGACGGCTCGGCTTATTGGTCGGCCAAGGCTCCTTACAAGCAAGTATGGGATCGTTTGCGCATTGTACTGCCGGAAATGGGCTTTGAAATTTCCGATATGGATAGTGCTAAGGGATTATACTTCATCAAGTTTTCTGATAACTCAGGCTTCTGGAGCTCGCTCTGGAGTGACGATAAATTATCCCTAAAAGAGGGTAGCTACCGTTTGCTGCTCCAAGACGGGGATACGCCTGAAGAGACTAAACTCTTTATAAGAGACGCCGAGGATAAACCTCTCGATAATGATGTGATTACGAGTGTGTATCAATCCTTATCGAACCTGATGAAGGAAGAACGTAAGTTACGTTAATCCTATCTCAAGAATAAAAAAGGGCGATTATCGCCCTTTTTTATTGGCCGTTGACCCACAATCTGGTGTTTATCTAAACGCTCATCGCTTTCATATTTCACTTTTTATACCAGTATATTTTAAGTGGCTTTAGTTTTAACATGAGGCCATTTTAATATTACTAGCGTTAATCACTACTCCATCCCGATATTGTGCAGTATTCAAAAGCCGTATCTTATTTTTAGTGCTAAAGATAAAGATTTACACATTTTTTGCGATATTGTCGTAATTTGTAAGAAAAAGTAAAACGTATTGATGTGATGATACGAGTGGGTAAACTAGCCGTCACTAATGCGAGTCTTCATCATTTGGAAGTCAGATGAAAAAAATTATTATAATAATCGCCATTTTGGCGTCGGCGTGGTTTGGATATCAAGCCATGCAGCCCCAAGGGACAGTTAAAGCCCAAGTCAAACTTGTGCCTAATGTGGTGATTGCTACCGCCGCAATGGCACCCGTACGCGATGAGGTTGAAGCCATAGGCACAAACAAGGCCTATGAGTCTGTGACTATTACGCCTAAGGTTACCGATGTGGTGATCTCATTGAAATTTGATGACGGCGATATAGTCAAAAAAGGGGACTTACTGGTACAACTGCAAAATGCCGAGCAAATTGCCCAGGTGAAAGTCGCCCAAGTGAAGTTGAGTGATAATCAACGGGAATTAAACCGGATAAGCTCACTCGTCACCAGCCGCACTGTGGCGGAATTAGAGCGCGATCGTCTGCAAACCTTGATCGACACCACTCGTGCTGAGCTTGAACAGGCGCAATCATCCCTTAACGATCGCAGCATTTTAGCGCCTTTTAATGGCCGGTTAGGATTACGCCAAGTGAGTGTGGGTAGCTTAGTCACCCCAGGTACTGAAATTACCACGCTCGATGATATCTCTACGATTAAACTGGATTTTTCGGTTCCTGAGCGTTTTATTCAAGATCTGCTCCCCGGCAAATTGGTCGAAGCCAAAGCCGTGGCATTTCCAGATTTTACCTTCAAGGGGGTGGTGACGTCGATTGACAGTCGCGTTAACCCAACGACCCGTGCCGTGATAGTGCGCGCCGAAATTCCTAATCCGGAACTGCGTTTACTCCCCGGCATGTTGATGAAGGTTAAGCTCATCAAACGTAGCCGTGAAGCCTTGATGTTGCCGGAGTCGGCGATTATCCCTCTGCAGAATAATCATTTTGTCTACAGCGTGAATAAAGACAATGTGGTTGAACGTAAGCAGGTCACCATCGGCATTCGTACCCGCGGCTGGGTGGAAATCCTCGAGGGAATAGATATTGGTGAAAATGTGGTGATCCGCGGTCTACTTAAAGTGCACCCCGGCGATGTGGTCAAGACCGAATTGGCTGAAAAGTTTAGCTATCTTTCCGATGCCAATGCGGAGCCAAGTGTATGATCCTGACAGATCTTTCAGTTAAGCGCCCGGTTTTCGCCTCGGTAATCAGCTTGCTGCTGGTGGCCTTTGGTCTGGTGGCTTTTGATAAATTGCCCCTGCGGGAATATCCCAATATCGATCCGCCGATAGTGTCGATTGAAACTAATTATCGCGGTGCCAGCGCTGCGGTAGTTGAGAGCCGCATTACCCAGTTGATTGAAGACAGGATCAGTGGCGTCGAAGGTATTCGCCATGTGAGTTCATCGAGTAGCGATGGCCGCTCACAGGTGACCTTAGAGTTTGATATCAGTCGTAATATTGAAGATGCGGCCAACGATGTTCGTGACCGAATTTCAGGCCTACTAGACAACCTGCCGGAGGAAGCCGATCCCCCAGAAGTGCAGAAAGCCAATGGTGGCGATGAAGTGATTATGTGGCTCAACCTAGTGTCGGATCAGATGACGACCCTTGAGCTCACCGACTACACCCGCCGTTATTTAGCTGATCGCCTGTCAGTTGTCGATGGCGTGTCTATGATCCGTATCGGCGGTGGTAAGGTTTATGCGATGCGGGTTTGGCTCGATAGGCAAGCCTTAGCCTCGCGCAGTTTAACTGTGGCCGATGTTGAAGCCTCGCTTAGGGCGGAAAACGTCGAATTGCCAGCAGGGTCGATAGAGTCTAAGGAACGCCATTTTACCGTGCGCTTAGAGCGCGGTTATCGCACCGCGGAGGATTTCGCTAATCTGGTGATTGCCCAAGGGGAAGACGGTTATTTAGTCAAATTAGGCGATGTGGCTAAAGTGGAAATTGGCTCTGAAGAAGAGCGCATCATGTTCCGCGGTAACAAAGAGGCCATGATAGGGCTTGGGGTATCGAAGCAGTCGACCGCCAACACCTTAGAAGTCGCACGTGCGGTCAATGCCTTAGTCGATAAAATCAACCCAACCTTACCCGCGGGCATGTCGATTAAACGCAGCTATGACAGTTCAGTGTTTATCGAAGCCTCAATCAAGGAAGTGTACGGGACCCTATTCACAGCCATGGTCCTCGTGATCATCGTGATTTACTTATTCCTTGGCAGTGTGCGTGCCATGTTGATCCCCGCGATTACTGTGCCTGTGTCCTTGCTCGGTACTTTTATCGT
This sequence comes from Shewanella sp. KJ2020, assembly GCF_024197625.1. Lineage (NCBI taxonomy): Bacteria > Pseudomonadati > Pseudomonadota > Gammaproteobacteria > Alteromonadales > Shewanellaceae > Shewanella > Shewanella sp. KJ2020. The sequence continues at coordinate 41,075 of NZ_JAKUKD010000002.1, forward strand.
GCTCTATGCCCTTGGTTACACGATTAACTTATTGACTTTACTCGCGATGATCCTTGCCATTGGTATGGTGGTGGACGATGCGATTGTAATGTTAGAAAACATTCACCGCCGTATTGAAGAGGGGGATTCGCCCCTTAAAGCAGCGTTTCTCGGTGCCCGTGAAGTGGCCTTTGCTGTTATCGCGACGACCTTAGTGCTGGTGGCGGTATTTATGCCGATCACTTTCCTTGAGGGTGACTTAGGTAAGCTGTTTAAAGAGTTTGCCGTGACGATGAGCGCCGCGGTGATTTTCTCCAGTATTGTGGCTCTAACCTTGAGCCCTATGATGTGTTCGAAATTACTGAAACCCGCCGAGCAGGACTCATGGTTGGTACGTAAGGTCGATGGGATTATGACTCGAGTGTCCAATGGCTACCAAAGCGCACTGGAAAGGGCGATGGCACGGCCAATGTTGATGTCGATTCTGGTGCTGTGCGCCTTAGGCAGCAGCATATTCTTAGCCCAAAAAGTGCCACAGGAATTCGCCCCGCAGGAGGATCGAGGCTCGTTATTCTTGATGGTCAACGGACCTCAGGGCGCGAGTTACGAATATATCGAATCCTATATGAATGAAGTGGAAAGCCGCTTGATGCCATTGGTTGATTCGGGCGATATCAAACGGCTGTTGATCCGCGCTCCCCGTGGTTTTGGCCGCGCCGCCGATTTCTCCAATGGTATGGCGATTGTTGTATTGGAGGATTGGGGACAGCGCCGCCCTATGAAGGAAGTGATTGGCGATATTAACAAGCGCCTCGCCGATTTGGCGGGTGTACAGGCGTTCCCTGTGATGCGCCAAGCCTTTGGCCGCGGTGTGGGTAAACCCGTGCAATTTGTGATTGGTGGCCCAAGTTATGAAGAGCTTGCCCTCTGGCGCGATATTATGATGGAAAAAGCGGCGGAAAACCCACAACTGCTCGGATTAGATCACGATTATAAAGAGACAAAACCCCAACTGCGGGTGGTAATCGACCGGGATAGAGCGGCAAGCCTTGGGGTGTCGATTTCCAATATCGGCCGCACCTTAGAGTCTATGTTGGGGTCTCGCTTAGTCACCACCTTTATGCGTGATGGCGAAGAGTACGATGTGGTCGTAGAAGGTGAGCGCAGCAACCAAAATACCGCCGCCGATCTGCAAAATATCTATGTGCGTTCCGAGCGCAGTAAGGAGCTGATTCCCCTCTCTAACTTAGTGACAGTGGAAGAGTTTGCCGATGCCAGTTCGCTTAACCGTTATAACCGCATGCGGGCCATCACCATAGAAGCCAGTTTGGCAGATGGTTATAGCCTAGGTGAAGCGCTTGATTATATGAATCAATTGGCGCGCGCTTATTTACCAGCAGAAGCTGTGATCAGTTACAAGGGGCAATCCCTCGACTATCAAGAGTCGGGTAGTTCCATGTACTTTGTATTCCTGCTGGCGTTAGGGGTGGTATTCCTGGTCTTAGCCGCACAGTTTGAAAGTTATATTCACCCTATGGTGATTATGCTGACTGTGCCCTTGGCGACTGTGGGGGCCTTGCTGGGTTTGTGGTTTACGGGGCAAAGCCTCAATATTTACAGCCAGATAGGTATTATTATGCTCGTGGGTTTGGCGGCTAAAAACGGCATTTTAATTGTCGAATTTGCTAACCAGCTTAGGGATAAAGGCGTGGACTTTGACCGCGCGATTATTCAAGCCTCCTGCCAGCGTTTACGGCCTATTTTAATGACGGGAATTACCACTGCCGCTGGCGCCGTACCTTTGGTATTGGCCGCGGGGGCGGGCGCTGAAACCCGTTTCGTGATTGGTGTGGTTGTGTTATCGGGAATTTTGCTGGCAACCCTATTTACTATTTTTGTGATCCCCTCAGCATACGGTCTTTTCGCCCGTAACAGTGGTTCCCCTGAGGCCATCGCCCAACAGTTAGAAAAGGAACTCGCGCAGGATTAATCGCGATCCATGTAAATTAAGGCTCGCTTGGATCTATTGCTAGCCTGGTAAACCCCATACAAAAATAGGCGCTTAAGATATCTTAAGCGCCTATTTTTTTGTAGATGATGTGCTATCAGCAATGGTCTATAGCTTGAATATAGCGAAAAGAGGTTTTCTCAAATCCTATGGCCTCATAGTAGGCCTGCGTCTTTTCTCTTCGCATTGAAGTAGTGACCTCAAGCTTGCTACAACCCTGTTCATTCGCTCTTGTTTTGGCAAAGTTAATCAGTTGTGTTCCCACACCTAACCCCCTACAGGTCTCAGTCACTACCAGGGCGGTGATACGGCAAATCCGTTGCTGTGTAGGGAAATAATCAAAAAAAATTAAGCTTATCAGTCCAAGAATCTTCCCTTCAACCTCGGCGAGATAAACTTCATCCGTTCTATCACTTTTCCCAAGATATTTTTGTAATTGTTCTGGCGTTGCACTATATCCAAGTTGCAGTAGTAAACCAGCGATTACCTTAAGATCTGCTATCTGGATTTGTCTAATCTGAATTAAGTTCATCGTTATTCCTTAGTCATTAATCTAGGGCAGTGAGCTGGCTCCAAATTTAGTGCTATTCACCGATGTTATAGTGGCGATAACTGGTAGATTTTTGCATTAGCTTCGTCGGTAATCAGATAAATCAATCCATCTGGCCCTTGCACGACTGAGCGCAAGCGTTGGCCGAGCTCAGTTTTCAGCAGGCGTTCTTCCTTAATAATCTTGTCGCCATCAAGCACTAAGCGTACGAGTGTTTTTTCCTTTAGGCTGGCGAGTAAAATATTATTTTGCCACTGTGGAAATTTATCGCCTGTGTAGAATATAAAGCCCGCGGTGGCAATTGAGGGAACCCATTTATAGGCGGGTTGCTCCATTCCTACCTTGTGGGTGCCTTCGCCTATTTTGCCGCCGCCGTAATTTTCACCGTAGGTGATCACAGGCCAGCCATAATTTTTGCCCGCTTGGTCTATATTGAGCTCATCGCCACCCTGTGGCCCATGCTCGCCAGTCCACAATAATTTACTAATAGGATGAATTGCTGCGCCCTGCATATTGCGATGGCCAATTGACCAGATCTCGGGCAGGGCACCTGGCGTATTAACGAAGGGATTATCCTTAGGCACTGAGCCATCGGCATGAATGCGCACGACTTTGCCTAAATGATTATCCAATGTTTGCGCGCTCTCTTTTTCGCTGTAGCGATCGCCTAGGGTAATAAATAAACTGCCATCCGGCGCCCACACTAGACGAGATCCAAAATGGTGATTGCTGTTTATTTTGGGCTGTTGACTAAATACACGGGTGAGATTTTCAAGTTTGTTACCATTGAGAGTGACAAAACTGACCGCTGTGCTGTTGCTATCGCTTAAATCGCCTTCGCCGGGTTCGGCGTAGCTGAAATAGATTTTTTTGCTACTGGCAAAATCCGGCGCAAGTACCACATCGAGTAAACCGCCTTGGCCCTTGGTCGCGATCGGCGGTAAGCCCGTTAAGGGTTCACCCACTTTCCCGGTGGCACTGACAATGCGCATTCTTCCTGCTCGTTCAGTCACTAACATGCTGCCGTCGGGTAAAAAGGCCATGCCCCAGATGTTTTCTAACCCTTCAGCGATAGTGTTGACCTGAATATTACCCGCTTGCGTTTTAATCTTGATGGTGTTGGCGCTGATAGTGCTTGCGTTAGCGGCTTGGGGGAAAATTGCGGGTGAGCTTGCAAGTAGGCACAGTGCGAGGCTTAGGGTTCTCAGTCTGACTGTCCTTTGTTTCAAAGTACTCGGTTTCATTATTTTCCTTAACAATACCTTTGTCTAAGATGAAGGTTCAGGGTAACAAGTCAGTTACTCAAGGGCAATTTATCCGCGAAAAATTGAATCCCAAAACCCATGCACAAGCAAAACAGAGTGCATAGCTAGCGTATAAAAAATCCTATCGCCATGGCTAAACCGACACAGACAATAAAACCTCGTAATAGGGATTGGGGGATTCGGTAGGCGATTACGGCACCAATATAACCACCGATTATCGCCATAATGGCGAGCAATAGCAGATATTGTGCATCGATTAGATTTCCTGTGGCATACAAGGCAACGGCTATGGTGGTGAGTAGGGCGGAGAGTAAATTTTTAAGTCCGTTCATCCCATGTAATTGGGTTTGTCCCATTAGGCCTAAAGTGGCGAGCAGAATGATCCCTAAGCCGCCATTAAAATAGCCGCCATAAATACACACTAAGGTCAGTATGATGACAGCCGAGAGGGGGCGGACTGTGGTGGATGCGGTTGCAACAGAGAGTCGCTTCCTCAATAGCCAAGGTCCAGCGATAAAAGCGCCTGTTGCCAGTAAAATCAACCAAGGGACTAAATGGGCAAATAGCTGTTCACTGGTATTTAGCAATATGGCCGCGCCTAGGCATCCTCCTACTACAGCGATGAGACAGAGGTGTTTAAGGCTAAGATTAGCGGGATATTCAATATCTTTTCTAAAGCGCCATGCGCTGGCAAGGTAGCCAGGAAGCAGCGCCGCCGTGCCTGTGGCATTGGCGATAAGGGGAGGAATGCCGACAAAAACTAAGGCGAGTAGGGTGATAAAACTGCCTCCCCCCGCAACCGCATTAAGCATACCGCCGAGTAAGCCCGCAAATGCAATAATCAGCCAATCCATCGTTATTACTCCTTTTAAATTTAAACATCATCAAGTTAAAAATCATAGGGTGGCTAGAAAGTTACCCTTAAATATCGCCGTGGCGTTTGTTAACGTGTGACTCTTAATATTTAAGGGGCCTAGGGTGCTGGATGGTATTCACTATCCCAAAGACCAGACATAAAAATAGCGGCGGCAATGGCTTCACTTTGGTCACTAAAAACATCCTCGCCCCAGCAGTTCTGCCCCCGTTCTTGATAATAAACATGGAAGGTGGTCTGTTGCGGCGTTGGCACACAATACCAACCATCGAAGGTTTGTTTAGTAAAATGTACCCAATGCTTGGAATCTGCGGTTTTAACTTGTTGCATCAGCTCGTTATCCCTCGCCAGTAACGCGGCAAACTCATCTTGGCTGTTGATGTGATGGAGGTTTTTGAGGGTTTCAAGCAGATTTTTAAGCATCATTTTGGCGATCTCTGAATTGGGTTTCGGCGAATGCATTGGCGCTATGATTGTGATGGGGGCTTATTTTCAATAGCGAAGATTATTTACCGTGTACCCCGCTGGGCTCAGTCTTATCCCATAAATCCTAGGTTTCCAATCCCCTTTTTATTTAGGGCTTTTCTTTTTTTCTATTAGGCTAGGGCATTTTACCATGTAATCTTAGGGTTGTATGAATGTAAAACTCTTATATAAGCATGTGGTTACATGATACAGCGCACATTTTACCCTTGAGTATATTGGTAAAGTTACCTTTGCTTAGACTAAGGTTGCTTATTGTTCGATCCTTAGCTAAGTTAAATCGAGTCGTGCTATTTACTTTAGGTTGCGAGATGGAAGTCACCCTGACAAGAATTTCCACTGACAATCGCCATTGGAGGATACAATTGTGAGCAAAAAACTATTAAGTGCGCTTTTCGGGGCAAGTCTCGCAGCGTTAGCGCTGTCGCCAACCGCATTCGCAGCAGATCAAAAATTATCTGATTTCCATGCTGAGTCAGGTGGTTGTGAAAGCTGTCATAAGGATGGTACGCCTTCATCCGATGGTGCGTTTGAGTTTGCCCAGTGTCAAGACTGTCACGGTAAGCTTTCTGAAATGGATGCAGTGCATAAGCCACATGATGGCAATTTAGTTTGTGCTGACTGCCATGCGGTACATGATATGAACGTAGGTCAAAAACCGACCTGCGAAAGCTGCCATGACGATGGTCGTACATCTGACTCTGTTCTGAAAAAATAGTTCTGAATAATAGTTCTGAAAAATAATGTTTAGCACTGTTGGGTAACACCGACAAATCTAAATAAAAAAACGCCAGCAAATCGCTGGCGTTTTTTTTGACTCAGGATGACTCAAGTCATCCTGAGTTATTGTTAGTCATCCTTAGGTTGGCCTTGGATCATTTTCTTCCCGGAAAACATGGCGGAAATAATCCCAGGTTGACGTTTAACTTCGGTATAAATTACCGCGAATAAGTGCAATAAAATCAGTAATAAGAGTAGATAAACACCATAGACATGAATTTTACCCGCTAAACCTTTTATGGGTTTAATTGCACTGGCCTTTTCAGCGTTGACGCCAGTTTCATCATAGGGCTTTAAGCTTGCAGGCTCGGTATTGGTGTCGGCAAGATAGCTTTGGATGGTACTGCCCAGTGGCGGGTAGTAAATATCTGTTCCTGCGCGAAACAATCCCGTTAGCATGATGACAACTAATAACAGCATAATGGCCAATACGGCAAATTTCCCTTTCGGATTATGGCCTAAGTACTGTGGAGATTTCCCTGCCACTAACTCTGCTTGGTAAGCCAGTAATTCGCTTTTGCTGTTGGCATTGGGAAACATATGGCTGAAACGGGCATATTTGTTGCCGACAAAACCCCAGACAATGCGCACGACTAGGTTTAACGCAAATCCATAGCCGATACAAACATGTAAGGTTTTTAAGCCGATTTTGCCCGATAGTTCTGTTATGCCTAATTCAGTTCGATACATCATGATGCCACCGACTAAGGTGAGCGTGAGTACCAGAATGACGTTGATCCAATGGAATAATCGTGTGGGTTTGTCCCATACTGTATAAGATTTCATCTCAAGGGGGGTGGGGTTGCTACTAGACATCGCACTTCCTTAAAGTTTTCTAATAGGGTCGAGATGATTTTACGCCTTTCTCTTCAAAATACAGTCTTTTTTTAAGGTTAAATTCAGACTTCTGGTTGAGAGTGATAAAGCTGAAAGTTGTAGAAGCTACTGATTTGCGTACGGTAAATATTTTTTTAGTAAGTCTTTTGAATCTGTTTTATCTAATGCTAATATCGTAAACCAATAGACTCGGAGGTCTATTGAACGGATGTTGAAGTGGTATTGAGAGTCTGTTGAATTCTCAACATAAATAATCGTTAACCAGACAGGGAGTGAGCAGGATGTTCAAAATATTACATTGGATTGTAGTGTCAAGATCACAACTTCTAATGGAGTTACTCGCAGGACGTTGGCCACAGGAATTTCTTGTGAAGTTATCACACATCAATCCCGATGGCATGTGTGAGCATATCAAAGATAATCAAGCTTCTCTGGTGGTGATTGATCTCGCCACGGTCGATTTACAAAAAGCCTATCAATTCCAACGATTGCTTGCCCGCGAACACCCGAGTGTACGGGTGGTGTATATTCAGTTCCCGAAACTGGTGGATGCGCGGTTTTTAATGCAGGCTGCAACAACTGCAGGTGTGTTTTATCTCGATGCCGGGTTAACGGAAATTAGCTTAGGCCTTTCTAATATTCTGCGTGGTCATAGGGTTATCCCTCCTCAGCTCGCGAACGGAGTGAATGATGACTTTGGGCTGTTTGAAGATACAGAACCTTTGACCATCCGCGAACGTGAGGTGTTACAGGCCTTATTGTCGGGTAGCACTAATCTTGATATTGCCAATCAGCTATTTGTCAGTGAAAGCACGATTAAAACCCATTTATACCGGGTATTTCGCAAGATTGGTGTGTCCAGCCGCGGTCAAGCCATTGCATGGGCACAGACCTATCTACACGATGTGGTGGTTTAAATCTGTATTAGCGCTGATAGAAGACACCGATTTAGCAAGGAAGTACGGATCTAAAAATGGATATTGATGTCTAAACATTCCGTTTTGATACTTGCGTTTAGATATGTGCGTTTAGATATTAGTGCCTAAGTTAAGTGTTATCTCAGAAATGATAAAAGGGGCTTTTGCCCCTTTTTTTATTAAAATCAATTGAATCAAAACGTTAAATTAACGTCCTAACCACGCCGCGAGTTTAGTGTTGTCACTAATTGCTAGGGCGACAGTGTCCTTCGGCGCGGCAGTTATCATCAATTCACCCGTCATTAATTCATCCCGTCTAAACCAGTGCAATGGCAAGCGTTGTCCGAGTGGATACTGTTGCAGCTGCGCTTCAAATTGTCCTGTGACTTGCAGATTATCCGCGGCGATTAAGATATCTCCTGCGCTTAGGCCTGCAAGATGGGCGGGACTGCCTTGGGTGACTGTTACAACCTTTAACCCTATAGGTGCGGCTTGGGTTTTCGCGCCAAAGGCAATGTCGTAGCCCTTAGATTGATTACCGCCAACATCCTGGGCGCCTTGGCTGGAGCGAAGGGTAAAATCGACGCCAAATTCGGCCAGCAGTGGGGCGAGTGGAATATCGTCGGTATTGTCTAAGTAGCTGAACAGGTCTTGGCAATTACGTTCGAGTAAGCGCTCAACAATCTTTTGATGGCAATCATCTGTGGTGCCACGGTTTTGCAGGGCGTATTCCTGCCATAGAATGTTCATCACAGTATCTAGGCTGTATTTACCTTGGGTTTCACTTCTCAATGTGAGATCTAGATACAACGCAAACAGGGCGCCTTTGGTGTAATAGCTGATGATGGCATTTTGGGCGTTTTCATCCTGTTTATAGAACTTAGTCCAAGCATTAAAGCTTGAATCTTTTACACTTTGCTTGAACCGCCCTGGGCTTCGATAAACCCGGGTAAAGGTTTCGCTGAGCATATCTAAATAGCTTTGCTCATCGACGAGTCCCGCACGATAGGTGAGAAAATCATCGTAATAGGAGGTGATGCCTTCATAGGCCCAAAGCTGGGGCGTATAGGTTTCGGCCTCAAGTTTATAGGGTAAAAAGCATTCAGGCTTAATGCGTTTTACATTCCAGCTATGGAAATATTCGTGGCTGCACAGGGATAAATAGGTGCGGTAGTCGTTATTGATGGGAGCATCCAGCGAAAGGGGCAGATCCTTGCGGGAGCACATAAGCGCGGTCGATGCCCTGTGTTCGAGGCCGCCAAAACCATTGTCTAATACCGTGGTCATAAACACATAACGTTTGAACGGCGCGGGCGTACCAAAGAAGTTTATCTGATACTCACAAATGGCCTTTAAATCTTGGCAAAGCCTTGGCATACAGGCGCGGTGGCGACCATTGAGTACGATATCGTGCCGCACACCGCAGGCATCGAAGCTCCCTAGGGTGAATAACCCCATCTCCACGGGATGATCGATTAAATCATCATAGCTTTCGGCGCAAAATTGGCCGAAGGCGAAGTCCTCGCCACTGGTGCGTGTCATGCTGGTGGCAAGGCGCCATTCGCTCAAGGTTGACTCTGTTGGCGGCGCCATAGTGACAGTATGTAAAGTGTCTTCAAATCCCTGGGCGGCTAAAAACACACTGCTGCCGTTAAAGAAACCGTGTGTCATGTCTAGGTGGGCGGTTCGCACCGAGAGATCCCATGCGTAGATTTGATAGCTCAGGGTGATTTTGCTGCTGTTATTATCAATAGACCAGGTTTGCTTATCTAGTTGAGTGAGCTTAAGTGTTTGGCCTGTCTCGTCTTTTGCCGTGAGTTCGATAATATTTTTGGCAAAGTCGCGCACCATATAACTGCCGGGTAACCAAGCGGGGAGGCTGAATACTTGCACTGCCTTGGGCTTAGATACCGTCATAGTGACGGCAAATAAATGGGCTTTCGGATCGACGGGGGTTATTTGGTAATGGATCATTATTTATCCTGCAAAACCTACGAATGCTAATGGGCGTCATGCTGCCAAAAATACCGACAACTGGCAAATGCAACGTAAAATATCTGGAGACACAAAGCGTTGAATTGCTAGTATACTATGCCAACTAACCCAAGGAGGACGCCCCATGGCCGAAGAAACGATTTTCAGCAAAATTATTCGCCGCGAAATTCCAGCCGATATCCTGTATCAAGATGATCTCGTCACCGCCTTTAGAGATATTTCCCCTAAGGCGCCGACTCATATTTTGATCGTACCGAATCATTTAATTCCTACGGCAAACGAGATGAAAGCCTCGGATGAACCTGCACTTGGCCGAATGATGACGGTTGCGGCCAAGTTGGCGGCCGAAGCGGGCATAGCGAAAGATGGTTATCGATTGATCATGAACTGTAATCAACATGGCGGACAGGAAGTGTACCATATCCATATTCACCTCGTGGGCGGAGAGCCGTTGGGGCCCATGTTGAGCCAAGGTCGATGAAATTAAATCCGGAGTTTTTCCCGCTGACTCAAATGGCACAACGGTTTGTGGATCAATTAGCCCAGTGCCGTCGCCTTGGTTTAAAGGTACTCGAGGCGAGTGAGCACCATGTGCTGATTGAATTGCCCTACAGCACTGAATTAATTGGTTATCCCGATACCGGCGTTATCCACGGCGGCGTGATCACGACTTTAATGGATACCGCCTGTGGCAGTGCGGTGGTGAGTGCCATTTATCAAAAATATCAATCATTAGAGATCTCACCCACCTTAGATTTACGGGTGGATTATATGAAGCCAGCGCAGCCCCATAAGCCAGTGTATGGTTTTGCCGAGTGCTATAAACTGTCATCTAATATCGCTTTTACCCGGGCCATTGCCTATCAGGACAGTATTGATGACCCTATCGCCCATGCCGTGGGATCATTTATGCGTATTAGCCCTGAAATGGTCGGTGATGCCTTTCGGCAAGCATTGATGGGAGAAGCTGTGCCAGCACAGGGAGACACTGATGAGCTCAAATAAACACCTTGCTGGGACCGTGCCAATAAGCTCAAGCCCAGATACCAATGCCAATATTGCCAATACTACTGCTGAAAGTAAAACGCCCCTCGATGTGCAAAGTATTGTCAAACGGGCAACCGAGCTCAATGATTTTGGGCATTTACTCGAGCACGTTCCTTACGCCAAGTTTATCGGTATGCGGGTTGAGCGTTTTGGCGATGAATTAATTTTTAAACTGCCCGCCAAAGATGACAATATAGGTAACCCTGTTTTACCCGCCATTCACGGTGGCGTGATCGCAGGCTTTATGGAAATGTCGGCAATAGTGCAGTTAATGGTGTTTATGCAAACGGCAAAAGTGCCTAAAGTCGTCGACTTTTCTATCGATTATCTGCGCGCGGGTCTGCATAAGGACAGCTTTGCCGAATGCCGTATCACTCGTCAGGGGCGACGGGTTGCCAACGTTAATATCGATTGTTGGCAGACTAACCGTAAGCAATTGATTGCTACGGCAAGGGCACACTTTCTGATTGATTAATGAGGGAAACGAGATGAAACACATCTATACAGGATTGATACTGGCCGCAGCACTGACCCTTAGCGGCTGCGCCTCAGATACCGCCGGGATTTCCGTAAGTTCACAGGGCGAGACCCGTATCGACAGTAACAGTTTTGCCCGGGATATTGCCCTTGAAAGTGTCGATGCCCGCCGGGTAGGGGATTTAATTCAAGGCTCTGCGCTGATAGTCAGCAAGTCCTCTAGCGATATGCGCGTGCAATATAAATTCACTTGGTACGATGCCAGTGGTTTTACTATCGAAGATGAGGCCAGTAGTTGGAAATCGGTGAAACTCCACGGTAAACAACAGTTGCAAGTGTCTGCCGTTGCTCCCAATGCCCAAGCGGTGAAATTTGATGTGTATGTACGTGAAACCTATTCCTATTAAACTTGAGTTTGCTTCTGTGTAGCAGATTTCGGGTTTAGGTCGATTGGTATAGCGAATGGTTTGATATTAAACCCGTTGTAAAAAGGCTTGCTCCTTAAAAAGAGTAAGCCTTTTTATTGTTTTATATTCACTTTCGATATCTTAAGTTCATTCACATCTTATTCGATGTTGCCTTTTTGTTTTTTTACGATTGAAAGTTGCGATAATTTACCCATTTTTCAGCAAAAGGTTTACTGCAGGGTGAAATCCGGACTTTAGTCCTAAATATATTCAGTGATTGAGCACTACTATCAGCATATTACAACATGGGGATAGAAAGATGACTGCTCATATTAATGCTCAACCTACTGATTTTGCTGAAACTGTTATTATGCCGGGTGATCCACTGCGTGCTAAATATATTGCTGAAACCTATCTCACCGACGCAGTAGAAGTGACAAATGTTCGTAATATGCTGGGTTACACGGGCTTTTATCAAGGACAACGGATTTCCGTTATGGGCCATGGTATGGGGATTTCATCTATGGTGCTCTATGGCCATGAGCTGATTAATTATTTTGGCGTGAAACGCATTATTCGTATCGGCAGTTTAGGGGCAACCCAAAAGCATGTACAAATGCGAGATGTTATTTTAGCCCAAGCCGCAGGCACGGATTCACCCACTAATGCTAAGCGTAGTAGCGGTTACCAAATGGCGACTTCTGCGACTTTTTCTTTACTGCATAAAGCCTATACCAAAGCGAATGAGAAGGGCATTAGCGTGAAAGTTGGCAATATCTTTAGCGGGGATCTGTATTACGATCCAGATGAAGATATGATCCCCGCACTTGAACGTTTTGGGGTGTTAGGCATTGATATGGAAGTGGCGGGACTTTACGGTTTGTCACACCAACAAGGTATCGAATCATTAGCCATTTTAACGGTATCGGATCATTGTTTAACCGGTGAAGAAACAACGGCCGAAGAACGCCAACTTTCCTTTAATAATATGATCGAGCTCGCGTTAGAAACCGCCCTCAATTAGGGTTAAAGCCACCCTTTGAACCCTTAGCATTTCACTTATGGAATGACATAATGAAGAATAAAATTACTTTAACCGCTATCAGTTTTCTCGCTAATTTTATTATGGCGGGCTTTGCGACCCAATTTGGGATGTTGATTGAGCCCATAGCGGAGAAATTTGCCGCTAATGTTAACGACGTTGCCTCCATATTTTCATTACTTAATGGCGGTGCACTCGCGGGGACGATTGCGGCATTTTTCTTTATTGAAAAATTAGGCATCAAAAGAATAACCTTGATAAGTTACAGCTTAGTTGCTCTTTCTGCTTTGGCTTTACATTTAACCAGTTCCCTACAAGTTGTGATGATCGCCATGACCTTAATTGGTTTTTGTGGCGGTATTGGTCTGTGCATTGCGGGTACGATAGTGGTATCTGTGTGGCAAGAAAAATTACAAAGCACAATGTTAGTCGTGCAAGATGCAACGTTTAATATTGCAGGCGTTGTTTTTCCCTTGATAACGACTTATGCATTAACAAGTTCATTATCATGGAGTTATAGCTATTTAGCCGTAGGTTTAGTGGCCTTCTGTACCGTCATTATTACCTTGTTCACTCATTTCTCTATTTGTGAGCAGTCTTCTACAACAGAAGAGAAGCAACAATCTGAATGGAACCTTGGCATTATTAGTGGTGGTATTGGGTTATTTTTAGGAATGCTCGCGCTATACACTTTCTTAACTTGGGCTCCTTTATTTGTAAAACAGAAATTTGATATTCCGTTTGAAGAGGCCGGTAATATTATTACCCAGTATTGGTCTGCTGCGTTAATTGGTGCGTTAATTTCGACTGTGATTGTGACGCGTGTAAAAATCCACCATTTTTTAGTCGGCATTATTGCCTTAGCTATGGTGATCACCGCCGCGATTGTGAGCACAAATAACCTTAATTGGATAGCCTATTTAACCTATGGTTATGGTTTTGTGTGTGCCGCGCTTTATAATGCTTTTATTGCCTATGGCGTGTCTTTTGTAAAAAAAGCCAGTAGCAAAAATGTGTCATATATTCTTATTAGCGGCAGTGCAGGTGCGATGTTTAGCCCAGCGATCAGTTCTTTCTTTGAGCGTATTATCGGATTGCAAACCGTGATGTATGTTATTCCAGTGCTTTACGCAGCGATATTTATACTATTGATGGTTTCAAGCCGAATGAAACCTTCTATCGCACAACACTCGTTATCGGTAAATTAATTTACCTGTGAATAAACCCCACACTCACTATTTAATTAAGTCGAGTGTGGGTTATGCCGAAGGTGGTTATACGCCTGCTTCAACAAACTCCTTGAGTGCGTTGAGATCACAAATCCGAATGCCATCTTTTTTCCGCTCAATTAAGCCTCGCTCCTCAAGATTTTGTAGCGCCCGGCGGTAGACTCGGTCGGTCGTGCCAAATCGTTCAGCCTCTAAATAGCGTTTACTAAAGCCATCTACTGGCAAGTCATTTAAGTATTCATGGTAAATATCAAACGCCACGTTATAACTGATGGGGTAGAGCAGTCGCCGAGTAAAAATATCGACTGTGTCTTGGTAGTCAATGGCAATGGCACTGGCGAAAAATAGCGCGAGTTGAGGGTGTTGACCGAGGCAATGTTGCAGTTTTTCAGCGCTAATCAGCCTGATTTCTAAGGGTTCACTGGCAATAATGTCTAGTTGGCAGTGGTACTGAGTAAAGAACTCCATTTCGCCAAACAGTTGTGAATCACAATCAATAGTCCCTAATTGAAAACACCGACCATTTCTCGCGGTATGGCCGAGCGATACTCGACCTTGCTTCACTAATACCAGTGATGCCATCGCTTCCCCTTGCGTCATAAGGTGAGCGCCTTTTTTGAGCATTTTTATTTCGCTGACACAACTGAGTACAACCGCTTCAATAAGTGGATAGTCCTGCTCCCATCGCTGGCTATAACGTCCTTTCGATAAAGGTTTGAGCTGCATCGACTATGATCCTCTTACAGTGCTTGAAATCAGGGTTCGAAATGGCGACCTTCTATAGCATTATCATGCTAGGCGGTCAAATGGGTGAAAGGAATTAGACGATAACAAATAGGTATTCACTTTATGTTTAGTTCACTGTTAACCCCATGGAGTAATTTAAGGGAATATCAGATAAGTATGTCCTCTTTTTTATATTCGTCATGTATACTGGGGCCCGCCAAGGGGTGTTTGCAGCGAGTTTACTTTAATCAGTACTGCAGACTGAGATGTCATTCGACGAACCCTTAGAACCTGATCCGGCTAATACCGGCGTAGGAATGGGCCAATCAACAGCACACTTCTGAATCGCTTATTCGTTGCCGGATCTCAAACTAGATATTTGAGGTCCTATGTTTAACAGTAAAAATCCAGTATCCACTCAACCGTTAATGAGAGCGCCCTTGGCATTAGCCATTGCCACAGCGCTTAGCACATCCGCATTCGCCCAAACCGATGCTATCGATAAACCCGAACCTACCACTGAGATGGAAGTCATGGTGGTGACGGCGGATTTTCGCAGTGCCAGTTTAGAGAAAATGCCCTCAAGCGTTACGTTAATCGATGCCCAGCAAATTCAAGACGAAAGCGCCCAGCATTTCGAGGATGTGCTTAATTCCATTGCTAACGTTAACTGGTCTGGTGGGAGTTCTCGGCCTAAGTATTTTCAAATACGCGGCGTCGGCGAGCAGGAACAATACCAAGGCGCACCTAACTCCTCCGTGGGTTACATCATAGATGATATCGATTTATCTGGTATCGGCATGGTGTCGAGTATGTACGATCTTCAGCAAGTCGAACTGTTGCGTGGTCCACAGGGGACTCGCTATGGCGCCAATGCCTTAGCGGGGTTAATTTACCTAAAGAGTAACGACCCCACCGATGTATTTGAACACGGCGCCGAAGTCTCCCTCGGGGACGATGATTTACGTACCTTTAGTGGTTATAGCTCTGGCCCATTAACGGATTCGGGCAAGCTGCTGTACCGAGTCTCTTTGCAGCAACATCAACAAAATGGTTACCGCGATAATCTGTACCTAGAGCGTGATGACACGAATGGTCGCGATGAATTTACCGGCCGTGCTAAGCTGCGTTGGTACGCGACGGACGATCTGCAATTGGATTTAACCCTGCTGCACGCCGATTTTGATAATGGCTATGATGTGTGGAGTCTAACCAATAATCCTAAACAAACCCTCTCGGATGAGCCCGGTGTCGATAGCCAACGCACCACAGGTGCAGGCTTTAAAGCGACCTATTCTGGCGCAGAGCACTTTGAGCTAACGTCGTTAACTTCCTTTGCTAATACCGATCACCATTACAGTTACGATGGTGATTGGGCCAATCCAGAGTATTGGGCCTCCAAACAATGTGAAGATGAAGGCAGCGTTGCCCCCTGTCAGTACGATTATTTTTGGGACAAAACCGGCCAGCGCAAGACCCTATCCCAAGAGTTTCGTTTAAGTTCGACTGAGCAAGGCCGTATTTTTGCAGAGAGTACAGACTGGCTCATTGGCGTGTATGCCATGAATTTGAAAGAAGATAACCAATTGTATTCCGAGTATAACGCTTGGCCAGATGAGGTTTTAGACTCAGAGTATGAGGCGACCAATTATGCACTTTTTGGTCAGCTCGATACGGATCTGGGCTCGGATTACGCTTTGTCCGTGGGCTTGCGTGTAGAGCAGCGCAATAGCCATTACTCGGATACCAATCAGGATAACTTTGATCCGAGCGAAACCATGTGGGGGGGCCATATTGCGCTGAGTAAAATGCTAAGCGACTCCCACAATGCGTACGTTAGGGTGGCCCGTGGCTATAAGGCGGGTGGTTTTAACATGACCTTGCCCGTCGAGCTCAACGATAAGAAAGAGTTTGATACCGAGACTTTATATAACTACGAAATTGGCCTGAAATCCCGTTGGCTAGAAGGGCTTATCGATACGAATCTCGCGCTGTTTTATATGGATAGGCAAGATCAACAGGTGGCGGCCTCCCAGCAAGACCCAGATAAACCGCAGCGCTTTATCCTCTACACCGAAAATGCCGGTAGCTCGAATAATTATGGGGCGGAACTGGATGCGACTTGGTATGCCACCGACAATCTGCAGCTTTACTCCAGCCTAGGTTGGTTAGAAACCGCCTACGGTGACTATCAGTATCAGGATAAATACGGCACAGAGGTGGATCTCACCGGCCGAGACTTAGCCCATTCGCCCCATTTTACCTACAGCCTTGGCGGAACTTTCCGGGGGAACTCGGGTTGGTTTGCTAACCTTAACCTCAACGGTAAGAGTGAATTCTATTACTCTGACAGCAATGACTCCCGCTCTGAACCCTACACTATCGTGAATGCCCGCGTGGGTTATGAGGCCAATGCGTGGTCCGCTTACCTCTGGGGCCGTAACTTATTCGACGAGCAATACGGTGTGCGTGGCTTCTATTTTGGTAACGAACCCGATAATGGCTGGGCGGAAAAGCAATATATCCGCTACGGCGATCCCCGCCAACTCGGCGTGACGGTTAACGTCAAGTTTATGTAATCACTAGAATAACTTACGCTGTGGTGCTATAGGCGCCACAGCGTCAATGTTGAATAATAATGTTGAGCAATTTAAGGAATCAAAATGAAACTGACCGCAGAAATTAGCATGTACCCCTTTAATGAAAATTACCTCGATCCGATCAAATGGTTTATTGGCCGAATGGACAGTTATGCCAATATTGAGCGCGTCACCAATGCCATGGCCACCCAAGTGTGCGGCGAATATCAAGATGTGATGGCCATGCTCGCGATTGAGATGCAAGCCGCCCATGAAAAGTGGGGCAAGGCGGTGTTTGTGTGTAAGTTTATCGGTGGCGAATTGAATTTAGCCCATAGTGAATAACGGGATCTTATCTTTGCTAGAACCTAGAACCTAGAACCTAGAACCTAGAACCTAGAACCTAGAACCTAGAACCTAGAACCTAGAACCTAGAACCTAGCATAGTCAGTGCGCAATACGAGAATAACCAATGACAGATTTATGGTTTACGCTGGTCAATAGTGTTTATGCGGCCTTAAGTGAAGTCCATGTGATGACAGCGTGGGAAGCCTTGGCCGTATGCTTGGCTATGGCCTATTTGCTACTGGCGATAAAGGCCAGCGTTTGGTGCTGGGCGGCGGCGTTTGCCAGTACGGCCATTTACACTGTGTTGTTTTGGAAGGTGGCATTGCTGATGGAGTCCGTGCTCAATGTCTATTATATGGTGATGGCGCTCTATGGCTATTGGCTGTGGACACAGGGCGGTGATAAACAGCAGGGGGTTAATGTCACAACTTGGCCGTTAAAAACCCACCTAAAATTGATTGGCATAACAACCTTGATCTCATTGTGTATTGGCCATGGTATGGCGACTTATACCCAAGCGGCATTTCCCTATCTGGATGCGGCGACCACCTGCTTTGCGGTGATGACGACCTATTTAGTGGCGAAAAAAGTACTTGAGAATTGGCTCTATTGGGTGGTAATCGACCTAGTGTCAATCTATCTCTATCTCAGTAAGGGACTGATGCTGACATCACTGCTCTTTGTACTCTATGTGGGCCTTGCTGTAGTTGGATATTTCCTATGGCGCACGGCATTAGCCGATGCCCGTGGGGCCAATGCTCTAAGCTCATGATCGTAAAACAAGCCCAGCCCACGGATTGAGTATAGGACTTTGCGTATGGAGCAAACATTGAGTGAGTCATTTCAAAAACTGTTGCCTATATTAAAAGCTGCTGGACTGGATAAGATCACTCATATCAGTGAATTATCGGGCGGCTTGAGTAATCACAACTATAAAATTTCAACGCCTACAGCAGAGTATGTTTTTCGCCTCAATGCCGATGCGGCGGACAGTTTTTGCTCCAGAACGCAGGAGCGCTTCTATTGGCGCCACTTAGCGAGTGCTAAATTGGCCCCCGAGCTGCTGTGGGTGAGTGAAGATGAGCGCTATTACCTTAGCGCGTTTATCGAGAGTGATGCCATTGAAGGCGACATTCTCGAAGCAACTATTGATAACTACCATTGTGAAAATCCTGATCGTGAAAATCGTGTTCGTACAAGTTATGCCCAGCCACGCAAGCATTCCCTGTCTTGGCAAGCTTTAGAGGGATTGTGCAGTGCGGCGGATTATTTACAGGGTCAAGATTCATTGCACCACTTGCCATTAGCCTTTGAGCATGACCCTCTCGCCGACGCCCATCCTAATCAAGCCCATAGGTTGTTACTGACCTTATTGCTGCAATTACGTGACCTACCCAAGGGTCCCTATGGGATCAGCATTACCGAACAGTGGCAGGAATATCACCAGCAAATGCTGACCTTTATGGCATCATCTCTTATCGGTGGCGAGTTAAGCCAAATCGGGGGCGACTGGCACGGGCGGGCAACTCAACTGCTAGGGATCCAAGCTGATATTCAGCGCTGGACAGATACCTTGGCGGACTGTTTACTCCAGGCGCAGTTTTGTCATCGAGATCTCAATCCCCATAATTTGCTGCTTAAAGATAAGCGTTTATATTGCATCGATTTTGAGTATGCGACGGCTTCACATCCCCTGTGTGAGCTCGCGACTGTGCTGGCCACCCATGCCTTAACTCCCTTACAGCAACATTTTTTAGTGCAGCAATATCTGGCTAAGCATCCTTATTTAACGGCGGAGGCCATATTTGCCGTGCCCGCCGCCATTGAAATGTACTGGGTATTGGCCTGTTATTGGGCGCTCTTAATGGCGGCGCAGCAAACTGAGCCACACGGCCATAGCGAGTATATTGCTTGGTTCGATTTTTTTTGGCCGCAAATCTCGTAGCGATTTATTGTCACGCTTATTTACAAAAACAATGCTATAACACAAGCAACTTTTATATCAGTGCCAACGTCTTAAAGAGATATGTCTAGGATGGATTATTCAATATGAAAAAAAACTTGTTGCTACTGGTGTTATTGTTAGGGCTAACGGCGTGTTCGACTAAACTCAGTTACCATTTTATGGATTGGGCCATCGGCTGGGAGCAGGAGGACTATGTTACCTTAGACGATTCCCAGCAAGAGGCTTTCGATGCGCTGATCGAAAAGTTTGTCCTATGGCATCAATCCAAAGAATTATCCCACTATGTTGTTCAGTTAACTGAAATCGAAACGCTCATTAAAACCAATACCTTAACGCCGCTGCTGTGGGCTGAGCATGTGGATATTGCTAAACGGCATTGGTTTAGATTGTTTGAATTCGCGCTGCCAGAGTTGCTACCTATCGTCATGTCGTTGAGCGATGCTCAGGTGAAGCAAATCCTCACTAAATTGCGTCAAGATGAGCAGGAGTTAATCAAGGAATTTGCGGGTAAATCCCAGCAACAATTGCAACAAGAGGCGGATGAAAACCTTCAAGGACAGTTTAAAGACTGGCTAGGCAGTGTGAGCAGCGAACAGAAGGCACTGATCCACCAATATAATCAACAGCGTTTGTCCACCTTAGATATGTGGCTCGAGTATCGCCATGAGTGGCTGCGCCAGTTTGAAGTTGCCCTAGGGCAACGCACGGATAGGGCGCTATTAACCGAGCGTTTGACATTATTAATGACGCAACCCGATGAGCTTAAGTCTGAAAAACACAGGACATTTTTACGCAAAAATACCGAGTCATTCGGCACTTTAATGCTGACGATAAACACCAGTCTATCGGAAAAGCAGTCCAAGCATTTCTATAAAAAGCTCAATAAGCTGATTCAAGATCTCACTGAATTGAATCAAGAAGCCCTCGAAAAAGAATTCTAGGCGCTGAAAGATTTATCGATATTAAGGGGTCTAATCTGCAACAGAATAATGTAAGAGATAACGCCCTTGAAAAACACTATACCGTTCGCCGCCCTCTATCAGCAGCTACTCAATTTAAGCCGCTATTTTGAGGGGCTCGCCCCCTTAGCCCTGCGGCTTTATCTTGCCCCTGTGTTGCTGCAGGCCGGGTATAACAAGCTGTCACATTTTGAAGACACAGTCGCCTGGTTTGCCAATCCCGATTGGGGGTTAGGCCTGCCAATGCCCGCGCTCATGGCCGGCCTCGCTGCGGGGACCGAGTTTTTTGGGGCCATGTTATTATTGCTTGGACTCGCGACTAGGCTGATTGCGATTCCCTTAATGGTCGCTATGTTAGTCGCCGCTTTTACTGTGCATTGGCCAAATGGCTGGTTAGCCATAGCCGATGGCAGTTCTTGGCTCGCCAATGAAAGAGTGCTGGAGGCGGGGGATAAACTCGCTAAGGCAAAGGATATTTTGCAAGAGCATGGCAATTACGACTGGTTAACGAGTTCGGGTAATTTGGTGGTTCTTAACAATGGGATCGAGTTTGCTATCACCTATTTTATTATGCTGCTTGCCCTCTTTGCCTTAGGCGGTGGCCGTTACACTAGCCTAGATTATGTGATTGCTAAACGCTTTGGAATTAAGTAGTTTGATCAATTAGTTAAATCCCACCTAAACGGTGGGATTTTTTTATACCCCTTGCGGCACAATTTGCTATGCTTTATCCCAATTTATATCGAATTAGGATAATAACTTGGACGCTATTGAACTCTTACTCACCCGCCAGTCAACGCCACGACTCACAGCCCCAGCGCCAGATGCAAGCCAATTAAAAGTCATTTTAGATGCCGCTATCCGTGTGCCGGATCACGGAGCCTTAGCGCCGTGGGAGTTTATTATCGCCACTGGTGAGGGGCTTGAAACCTTAGCCGATATTTTTGTCGATGCCGCCAAAGCGAGTGGCGCCGATGAGGATTTTGTTCATAAAGCCAAGGGAATGCCGATGCGCGCACCTATGGTGATCACTGTGGTCGCGAAAACCCAAGCGCACCCTAAAGTGCCTGTGTTAGAGCAGCAAATTGCTGCGGGCTGTGCAACGATGGCAATGCAGCAGGCGGCCTTTGCCTTAGGACTGGGCGCGGTGTGGCGCACCGGTGATTTTGCCTTCGATGCGAACGTGAATGCAGCACTAGGCCTAAAAGCTGATGATCAAATCGTCGGATTTTTATATATAGGCACGCCAGCCGTTGCGGCACCTAAAAAACCACAGAGGGATGGCAGTCAGTACGCCCGTTACCTATAAAACCGTTAATCTTTAATGGAGAAATCCTATGCAAGTTGCTCGCACCCCAAGGTTAATCCTACGGCAGTTAGCGCCAGAGGATGCCTCTTTCATCCTAGTGTTACTCAATAGCCAAGGGTTTATCGATAATATCGGGGATAAAGGTGTCCGTACCTTGAGTGATGCTAAGGCATATATCACCAATGGCCCGATGAACAGCTATGCCGAGCAGGGTTTTGGGTTGTATGCGGTGGTACTTGCGGAGAATGGATTTCAAATAGGGATCTGCGGTTTAATCAAAAGACCCACACTCGAGCATGTGGATTTAGGTTATGCCTTTTTGCCACAATATTGGGGTAAAGGCTATGCCTTCGAGGCGGCGCAGGCGGCCCTCGCGCTGGGTAAACAATTGGGCATTGAGCCTATTGTCGCTATCGTCAGTTCGCATAATGAGGCATCTAAGGCGCTGTTGAATAAATTAGGACTCAAATTTGAGACCCAGTTACAACTGACCCCCGAAGAGGCACCGGTAGAACTCTTTTGCTGATGTTAAATGGTTGGATAGGGTGAGCATTGCCTAGAAGTAAACAGCCCAGAATCTTTCTCTGGGCTGTTATATGATTTGTTACATGTGACCTAATACACGAGCTAATTACACGGTCTGGGCTTTGCCGTTAGAAGGTCATTTCTGGCACATGCTCAGGTACGACTAACTTACCTGCGGTTTTACTGATGATTTCTTCAACGCTCACACCGGGGGCGCGCTCTAAGAGGTGGAAGGCACCGTCTTTAATCTCGATAAAGGCTAAATCTGTCACTACGCGTTTAATGCAGCCATAACCTGTCAAAGGCAATTCACACACGGGTAGCAGCTTAGAATTACCGTATTTATCGGCGTGCATCATAGTCACGATAATATTCTCGGCGCCGGCCACAAGGTCCATCGCACCGCCCATGCCTTTGATAAGCTTACCTGGGATCATCCATGAGGCGATTGAGCCGTTAACGTCGACCTCAAAGGCGCCCAGAACCGTTAAATCCACATGGCCGCCACGGATCATGGCAAAGCTTTCCGCCGAGGAGAAAAACGAAGCCCCTTTGACTGCGGTGACCGTTTGTTTGCCCGCGTTAATTAAATCGGGATCGATGTTTTCTTCGGTGGGGAACTCACCCATACCGAGTAGGCCGTTTTCCGATTGCAGCATAACTTCCATTCCCTCTGGAATGTAGTTTGCGACTAGCGTTGGAATGCCGATACCGAGGTTGACGTAGTAGCCGTCTTTTAATTCTTTGGCGACGCGCTGGGCCAGTTGTTCTCTTGATAATGCCATGATATCTATCCTTTACCTTTTCGGCTTTTACTCTTGGGGGCTCAGTGTCCCCAGCCTTAATCCTATGGTCGGTTGCGCTTATTTCGCGGCTTTTACCGTGCGCTGCTCGATACGTTTCTCGAACGAGCCTTGAATAACGCGATCAACATAGATGCCCGGTGTGTGGATATGATCGGGGTCTAGCTCGCCCGGCTCGACAATAAATTCGGCTTCGACCACTGTGATTTTGCCCGCGGTCGCCATCATAGGGTTAAAGTTGGCGGCGGTTTTACGGAACACCAGATTACCCATAGTATCGGCTTTCCAGGCGCGTACTAAGGCAAAATCGGCGGTCAGGGATTCTTCTAATACGTAATGACGTCCCTTGATCTCACGGGTTTCCTTGCCATCCGCAACGGGCGTGCCGTAGCCAGTGGCGGTGAAAAATGCCGGAATGCCTGCGCCGCCCGCGCGGATTTTTTCCGCCAGCGTGCCTTGGGGCGTTAAAATCACGTTCAGTTCACCCGAGAGCATTTGCTGCTCGAAGGTGGCATTTTCGCCCACGTACGAGGCTATCATAGTGGCAATTTGGCGATGCTTTAACAGTAAGCCTAGGCCGAAATCGTCAACGCCAGCATTGTTCGAAATCGCCGTTAATCCTTTAACGCCCATCTTAACCATTTGATTGATTAAGCCTTCTGGAATACCGCATAGGCCGAAGCCGCCGACCATAATGGTCATGTCGTTTGATAAGCCTGCTAACGCTTCTTCATAGCTGCTGACGACTTTATTGAGTCCTGCCATTGTGATGTCCTTTTATTGTTATTTGAGCCCAATAATCTTTAAATTTTAGAATCTTGTAATATTGCGTTCGCGACTTTTGAGCCATTTTTACGCTGCAACTGTGTGCTGATCTCTTGCCCTGCCAGCGCCAACTTGTGCAGATCGATACCTGTCTCTAATCCCATGCCGTGTAACATATAGACTAAGTCTTCGGTGGCGAGATTACCCGAAGCGCCTTTAGCATAGGGACAGCCGCCAAGACCCGCAACGGAGGAATCAAATACCCGTACACCTAAGTCTAAGCAGGCCAAAATATTGGCTAATGCTTGGCCATAGGTGTCGTGAAAGTGTAGCGCCAATTTATCTACGGGCACGCGCTCGCTGACAGTTTGCAGCATTCTACGGGCTTTTTGCGGCGTGCCTACGCCGATAGTGTCGCCGAGTGAGATTTCATAGCAGCCCATTTTGTAAAGGATTTCAGACACGCGGGCCACTTCGCTGACTGCGATCTCACCTTCATAGGGGCAACCGAGCACGCAGGACACATAGCCGCGCACCGGAATATTATTCGCTTTTGCTAATTCCATCAAAGGGATAAAGCGTTCAATCGACTCTTCTATCGAGCAGTTGATATTGCGTTGGCTAAAACTTTGGGAGGCGGCGCCAAATATTGCCACCTCACTCGCTTTTGCATCCAGCGCCAGCTCAAAGCCTTTAACATTGGGCGTGAGTGCGCTGTACACTACGCCGCTTTGGCGCTGTATTTGCTTGAGCACAGCGGCAGAATCGGCCATTTGTGGCACCCATTTCGGTGACACAAAGCTGCCAGCTTCGATGCGCTTAAGCCCTGCACCTGCCAGCGATTCAATCAAGGCGATTTTAGCCGCGGTTGGTACGGCCACTTCGTTTTGCAGGCCATCGCGCGGCCCCATCTCGAAGATGCTGACCGTGTCCGATACCGAGTGGGCGTCAATGCTGAATGACATATTACACTTCCTTAGCCGTTTGTGATTCAGTGTCAGATGCCAGCGGTGCGGCCTCTAACTGCTCAACATTGAGTAAGGTTGCACCATCTGTCACTAGCTCGCCCGCCTTAAAGTAGAACTCACTCACTATGCCATCGAAGGGCGCTTCTATGGTGTATTCCATCTTCATGGCTTCCATCACCAGCAAACCTTGGCCCGCTTTCACTTGGGCGCCGACATCGACTAAATGGGTGACCACAGTACCGTTCATCGGGGCCTTTAATTTGTCGGCATTACTCACTTGTTCTTCCACTACAAGGGTTTGCACCGCCTTAAAGTGATAGCTGCCTGAGGGTAAAAATATTGTAAAATCATCACCTTGTGAACTGACTGGGATTTTACTCTTATGGCCGTTGATTTCAGCGAGCAATAAGTCTTGCTTCAATTCACCGCTGAGTAACCAGGTTTGCCCGTGCAGGGGTAATTGGTACGTGTCGCCTAAATCTAACATCACTAGCTGTTGTAATTCATGGGCGTCATTGAGTAGGGCGATACTGTGTTGACTGCAGCTATTGAGTCTAAAACCGCTGACTTGGCCCCAAGGCGAGTGAGGATCGGCACTGTTGATTGCCTTGGCTTTGGCGGCTTGTTTACGGGCAAGCACTTGATACAACGCTGCAAAGGCCATGGCATTGTCGGCTTCACTCGAGGCGGTGCCAATCAAGGTATCGCCGTAACGACCGATAAAGTCGGTGCTAAAGTCGGCATTGGCAAAGGCGGGGTGCTCGGCAATGTTCGCTAAAAACTCGATATTGTGCTTAAGACCACTGATTTGATACGACTCTAAAGCATGCACTAAACGCTGCAGCGCGCGTGGGCGCGATTCATCCCACACAATCAGTTTGGCGATCATAGGATCGTAGAAGTTACTGATCACATCGTTTTCACGAATGCCAGAATCGATACGCACGTGTTTGCTTTGCTCGGGTTCGCGCAAAAAGTTGAGTTTACCGCTGGCGGGTAAAAATTCGTTCTGCGGATCTTCGGCGTAAATACGCACCTCAAAGGCGTGGCCATAAATGCGCACTTCCTCTTGTTTTAGTGGCAGCGGCTGACCGCTAGCGACCAGCAATTGCCATTTGACTAAATCCTGGCCTGTGACCATTTCGGTGACGGGATGCTCAACCTGCAGACGGGTATTCATCTCCATAAAATAGAAACGATTGTCTGTATCGAGCAGGAACTCCACAGTCCCCGCGCCGACATAATCTATGGCCTTGGCTGCAGCGACGGCGGCTTCACCCATCTGGGCGCGAAGTTCATCGCTTAGTCCAGGGGCGGGCGCCTCTTCGACCACTTTTTGGTGGCGACGTTGAATCGAGCAGTCGCGATCCGATAAGTAAATCGCATTGCCAAAGGTGTCGGCAAACACTTGCACTTCGACGTGGCGCGGCTTAAGTAAATAACGCTCCATCAATAACTTATCGTTACCAAAAGAGGAGGCGGCTTCACGGCGCGCCGAGTTAATGGCCTCCATAATTTCGCCTTCGTTCTCGACGATACGCATGCCTTTACCACCGCCGCCATAAGCCGCTTTAATCAGCATTGGGAAGCCGATTTTTAAGGCTTCGGCCTTGAGGGTGGCGTCGGTTTGATCGTCTCCATGGTAACCGGGCACTAAAGGCACTTGCGCCGCCGTCATAATGGCTTTGGCGGCACTCTTACTGCCCATGGCATCGATGGCATCGCTGCCCGGGCCAACAAACACGATTCCTGCCGCCTCACACTTGCGGGCGAAACCGGCGTTTTCAGACAAAAAACCATAACCTGGGTGAATGGCCTGGGCACCGGATTTTTTGGCGATATCAATAATCAAATCGCCCTTGAGATAGGAGTCCGCCGGCGCGCTGCCACCTAAATAGAAGGATTCATCGGCCATGGCCACATGGCGGGCGTTTTTATCGGCATCGGAATATAAGGCAACGGTGCGAACGCCCATGGCCTGAGCGGTTTTGATGATGCGACAGGCGATTTCACCCCGGTTAGCAATCAATAACTTAGTAAACATTTGCTGAGTTAACATCAAAGGGCTCCTTGGGTATCATTTGGCGTTGACTTGGTTGAGTGTGCTTGTTGCCAGTTTGGCTGACGTTTCTCAAAGAAGGCATTTAAGCCTTCCTGGCCTTCGGTCGATACCCGAATGCGGGCGATACGCTCGCTGGTGTAATCAATAGTGTCTTGATCTATCACACCATCTTCGAGGCGTGACAGCAGTGTTTTGACCCATGCCATGCCCTGGGGGCTATTGGCGAGCAGGGCTTCGATAATAGGTTTAGCGGCGGCGTCTAAGTCGTCGTTTACCTCATGGATAACATTGAGTTTAAGTGCCGTTTGTGCACTAAAACGCTCCGCGGTCAGCATATAGCGGCGCGATGCGCGGTTACCCATAGCGCGGGCAACGTAGGGGCTAATGACGGCGGGAATTAATCCGAGTTTCACTTCACTTAGGCAGAAGCTTGCACGCTCGGTGGCGATGGCGATATCGCTGGCGCAAATTAGCCCTAGGGCGCCACCAAAGGCGGCGCCTTGCACCAGTGCAATGGTGGGCTTAGGAAAGGTATCTAAATCCTGCATCAGTTTTGCTAAGGCTTTGGCATCATTTAGATTTTGCTCAAAGTCCATTTGAGCTTGCTTGCGCATCCAATTGAGATCGGCGCCGGCGCTGAAGTTTTTGCCGTTCGCTTTGAGTACCAGCACTTGGCAGTCTTGGTGCGTGGCAAAATAGCCAAGGACGTTAATCATCTCGCTAATCATTACTTCGTCGAAGGCGTTGTGCACATCGGCGCGGTCTAAAATAAGCTCGGCAACGCCGTGATTGAGTGCGTAACTCACGTGCTGCAAGTTGCCTAATTCCTGTGGCGTTATTGGTAAATTTGTCATAACTGTTTCCCTATCTTATTGATTTGTTGTGTATACGTATGGTTTACATACGGAACACACCAAAGCGGGTGTCTTCGATAGGGGCGTTTAATGCCGCCGATAGAGCAAGGCCAACGACATCACGGGTTTGCGCTGGGTCGATAATGCCGTCATCCCATAAACGGGCGCTGGCATGGTATGGATGACCTTCTTTATCGTACTGGGCAATAATCGGCGCTTTAAAGGCTTTTTCATCCTCAACTGACCATTCTTCGCCTTTACGGGCTAAACCGTCGCGGCGCACAGTGGCTAAAACACCCGCGGCCTGCTCGCCGCCCATCACGGAAATACGGGCATTAGGCCACATCCACATCATGGTCGGTTCGAAGGCGCGACCACACATGCCGTAGTTACCCGCGCCGTAGCTGCCTCCAATAATCACAGTGAATTTAGGCACATTGGCGCAGGAAACCGCAGTTACCATTTTGGCGCCGTGCTTGGCTATGCCTTCGTGTTCGTACTTTTTACCCACCATAAAGCCGGTGATGTTTTGCAGGAACAACAGCGGAATTTTGCGCTGGCAGCACAGTTCGATAAAGTGCGCGCCTTTTTGCGCCGACTCTGAGAACAGGATGCCGTTGTTGGCGACGATACCGACGGGGTAGCCGTGAATGCGGGCAAAACCGCAGACTAAGGTCGCGCCATAGTTGGCTTTAAACTCATCAAAATCAGAATCATCGACGATACGGGCGATCACTTCTTTGACATCGAAGGGCTTTTTCAAGTCGGTGCCGACAATGCCGTACAGTTCGCTAATATCGAACTTTGGCGGTTTGACAGGGCTCAGTAGACTCTTTATTTGTTTTTGATGATTCAGACGTAATACTGCGCGGCGGGCAAGCTCCAGCGCGTGTTCATCGTTTTGGGCTAAATGATCGGCAACACCGGAAATTTTAGTGTGCACTTCGGCGCCGCCAAGCTCCTCGGCGCTGACTTCTTCACCGGTCGCGGCTTTCACTAATGGTGGGCCAGCTAAGAAGATAGTGCCTTGATCTTTTACGATAATCGATTCATCCGCCATGGCGGGCACATAAGCGCCGCCTGCGGTACATAAGCCCATGACCACGGCAATTTGTGGGATGCCCTTAGAGGACATTTGCGCTTGATTGTAAAAGATGCGGCCGAAATGGTCGCGGTCGGGGAAGACTTCATCCTGGCGGGGCAGGTTAGCGCCGCCCGAGTCGACTAAATAGATGCAAGGCAAGTGGCAACGGCTGGCAATATCTTGGGCGCGAAGGTGTTTTTTTACGGTAATAGGGTAATAAGTGCCGCCTTTAACCGTGGCGTCGTTGGCAATGATCATGCATTCCACGCCGCTCACGCGGCCGATGCCGGCGATAATACCAGCGGCTGGCACTTCTTCGTCGTAGACTTCAAACGCGGCAAATTGCGATAGCTCTAAAAAGGGCGAACCGGCGTCGAGCAGTTTTTCAACCCGTTGACGGGGAAGTAATTTTCCGCGGGATAAATGACGCTCCAGCGCCACTGGGCCGCCGCCGAGTTCAATTTTGGCTAGTTTAGTTTTTAGATCGGCCACGAGGGCGGCCATATCAGCGGATTTCGATTTAAATTCATCGCTACGGGCGTTAATACGACTGCTTAATTGCGTCACTTTGGTTGTCCTTCTCAAGCGGAAATTCGGTGTGTAGAGCTATCGATTTTGAGTGTTTATCGATACTTAGGGCTAATGGCGCGCAGTGTCCATTAGCCCTATGGCGACTATTTAGTTTCGTTAAATAGCTCGCGGCCAATCAGCATGCGGCGAATTTCAGAGGTGCCAGCGCCGATTTCATAGAGCTTGGCATCACGTAGTAAACGGCCGGTAGCGTATTCGTTGACGTAACCGTTACCACCCAGGAGTTGAATCGCATCCAGCGCCATTTTGGTGGCGAGTTCTGCGCTATACAGAATGGCGCCCGCGGCATCTTTACGGGTGGTTTCACCGCGGTCGCAGGACTTGGCCACGGCATACACATAGGATTTGGCGGCATTCATGCCAGTGTACATATCGGCAAGTTTGCCTTGGACTAATTGGAATTCACCGATGGATTTACCAAACTGCTCACGCTCGTGGATATAAGGCACAACGATATCCATGCAGGCGCTCATGATCCCCAGTGGGCCGCCAGACAACACGACGCGCTCGTAATCTAGGCCGCTCATCAACACTTTTACACCGTTATTGAGGCCACCTAAAATATTTTCCTCTGGTACTTCTACATCTTCAAACACCAGTTCGCAGGTGTTAGAGCCGCGCATACCGAGTTTGTCGAGTTTTTGTGCTTGGCTAAAACCCTTAAAACCACGCTCGACGATAAAGGCGGTGATCCCGTGGGCGCCTTTGGTGAGGTCGGTTTTGGCGTAAATGACATAGGTGTTAGCATCGGGGCCGTTAGTGATCCACATCTTGTTGCCATTAAGGATATAACGATCGCCTTCCTTACGGGCGTGCAGCTTCATTGACACTACGTCTGAGCCCGCGTTTGGCTCACTCATGGCGAGTGCGCCAATATGCTCGCCGCTCACCAGTTTAGGTAGGTACTTGGCTTTTTGCGCCGCATTACCGTTACGGTTGATTTGGTTAACACATAGGTTGGAATGGGCGCCGTAGCTTAGGCCAATAGAGGCCGATGCGCGGGAAATTTCTTCCATCGCGACAACGTGGGCAAGGTAGCCCATATTCGCGCCGCCGAACTCCTCGGGTACTGTCACGCCCAGCAGTCCCATACCGCCTAGGACTGGCCAGATTTCATTGGGGAAGGCATTGTCGTGATCGACTTTGGCGGCGATAGGGGTGATTTCGTTTTTGGCAAAATCCTGTACTGCATCGCGGAGCATGTCGACGTCTTCGCCAAGGCCAAAATTGAGACTAGTGTAGAGTGAGTTCATTGCTTGTGTCCTATCTGAGGTACTAATTTATAATTGTTATGATTAGGTGCTTGAGTCGTTGTTTTGTCTTACTGGGCCAATTGTCTACCTTTGTACTTTGGCCTTGTCATGTAAATGCGGCAGCCATGCCGTATTTGCCATCCCTTAGGCTTTAACGGCTTGACTCTCTTCCAAGGCGAGGCGACATTGCTGCTCGGCGGAATTAAGCTCCATTAACACGACTTTGATATCGTCCATTTGCTGCTGCAGCGCCGATTTTTTCTCTTCCACTAGGGCCAGCATAGTGTTGAGCTGGGCTGTGCTGCTTTTGTCGGCATCGTATAATTCGAATAGGCGACGGGTTTCGGCCAGGGAGAAACCTAAGCGTTTACCACGTAAAATAAGCTTGAGGCGAACCCTGTCTTTGAGACTATAAATACGGGTTTGGCCGCGACGTTTAGGTTTAAGTAAACCTTGGTCTTCGTAGAAACGAATGCTTCGTGTAGTGATATCAAACTCTTTGGAGAGATCACTTATCGAATAAGTCGTTTGGGCTGTGGTAGTTGCGCTCATTCATGCACCTTGGTTAATCATTTTTAAGCAAGATATATGAAGTTTACGTAAAGGTAAAGATTGCAATAAAGGCAGTTCAAATTTTTTGTCAATTCTACTTGCCACTGTGAGTGGATTGAATTATTTAATTTGATGATTATATTGAATTTTATTGTATTTTTGCTGTTAGCTATCACTGCGCCGCCCGCTACCGCAGGTGGCGCAGTTAAAAGCCGAACTTGGGGTAAAGGCGCGGTCTATTCAATAATATTGAGCAAACCATCCTTGGCGAGTACGGCATCATAGGTTGGGCGATTAAGGGCCTCAATTAATATCGGATCGCGCTGATAAATATCGTTATAAAACCTGAGTTTTCCTTCCCTAGTGCTGACTGTCCAATACATGATAAGGATATTCAGTGGCTCATCGAGGAAGATATTTTCAGTTTTACCCTCGGCGAGCTTTTCACTCAATGATGCCGGTGCCCAGTTGGCATTGGCGCTGAGGAGTTTATCGGCGAGCACCAGCGGATCTTTGACCCGAATACACCCATGGCTAAAGGCTCTGTCCGTACGCTCAAATAGTTTTTTTGTTGGTGTATCATGCAGATAGATTGCGTATTGGTTTGGGAAGATAAATTTTACTTGGCCAAGAGAATTGTCATTCCCGGGTTGCTGCACAAACCAATAGGGGAAATTTTTTGCACTCGTCGTTTGCCAGTCGATATTATCGACATTAACTGGCGTGCCTGAGCCTTCGACTACATTGAAGTGTTTTTTCTTTAGGTAATCCGGATCTTTCCTGACATGGCCGATGATTTCGGGAAAAATACTGCGTGGGACTGTCCAAGTGGGGTTCACGACGAGGTATTTAAGTTTCGATTTAAACAGCGGCGTTTTAGTATCGACCTTTCCAATAATGATGTCGGTGCGCCAGCTCAGGGCGTTGTCCCTAAAGAGTAAGAGCTCGTAGCCCGCCAAGTTAACAATCAAATAGTTTTCTGTTAAGTCGGCCGATAGCCAACGGGCGCGCTCTAAGTTAATGCGAATTTGTTCCACTCGGCGTGTATAGGGCACATTCAGCGCTGCCATGGTTCCCGCACCAATGACGCCATCGGCTGTCAGGCTATGGTCGGTTTGAAAGCGCCTGATCCTATTTTCTAGCGCATTATCATAGCTTGTGATCGCCGCGTTTTCTGCGGTGGTTTCATCGGGATAACCTAGTTCGGAGAGTCTTTTGCTGATATCGGCGAGGCTGGGGTGACTCGCCCCGGGTTTAATCACCCCAGTATAAGGGATCGCCTCGAAGGGATAACGCTTGGCGAGCTCTCGATAATGGGCAAGGTAGCGTTTTAATTCATGGTAGGGCGCGATATTCGGCGCTAGCCCCGCAATGGCATCTGCAACCGTATGTGATTGAATATGTTTCTCAAGCTGTTTTAAGGTGGTATCAAAATCGAGCTGGGTTTCGTCGTAATTCCATGTTTTACCTAGCATACTGGGGTTTATTTTGCCATTCAGTAAATGGATGGCATAGGTGATGATCCCATCGGTTAGTAGGATTTCAAATACTTTGCTCTGTTGTTCATCGCGCCAGTTTGTTGCTGTGAGTTGGCTATACAACTCCATTAGCCGTGGGTAATGGTAGTCTTCCTTCGCTAAGCCTTCATCATCGGCATTTTTGAGCACATCGAGCAGGGTGCCAGCATACTCTTTGTCATTCCAGAGGGGCTCATACTGACGAACTTGATAGATCCGTGATACTAACTTGGCACTGATAATTTGGGTGTTATCAATTTTGGCCCTCTCGCCAATAGAAATGGGTTCGAGGAGTGCTTCAAGTTGTAGGGATGATGCCAGACTTGGGAACGCCAATAAGCTGCACAGCAAACATAGAGAAAGTTTGAACTGGTGGTATTTCGCCATAATACGTATTTCTTTCCGTGAAAAAATCCATTTAAGACATTAGATTAGGTGGATACTGCCGGTTCATCAATAGCCATTTTGATTATTTGTTATTCCAATGCAACTAAAATGTGGCCGATAAATAGTCACCGGTTATATCCCTTAGTCTAATGGGGGAATAATGCATTGCGGGTCATAATCATCCACGGGAAGGAAGGGGAGAATATCATCTATGCTGACATAGATGAGCGTCATGATGGGAGGCCTTATGACAGATGTCGCACAACAATTACATCAAGCATCGATAGACAATAAATCCGAATTTTGGCAACAAGCGGCCAAGGCTCTCGATTGGGTAACGCCCAGCAAACACATACTCGATGAAAACCATGCACCATTTTATCGCTGGTTTAGTGATGGTGAATTAAACACTTGTTACAACGCCATCGACAGGCACATTTTAGCGGGGTGTGGAGGGCAGGCTGCTATCCATTATGTTAGCCCTGTGACTGAAACCGAATACAGTATCACCTATAACGAGCTGCTCGCGCAGGTATCTCGGCTTGCCGGATATTTAACCCGTATCGGGGTGACTCAGGGTGACCGAGTGGTGATTTACATGCCTATGGTGCCAGAAACCGTCTATGCCATGCTGGCCTGCGCCCGCATTGGCGCGATTCATTCGGTGGTTTTTGGTGGTTTTGCCGCCAATGAACTCGCCACACGTATTAATGATGCTAAGCCTAAATTAGTCATGTCGGCCTCCTGTGGGATTGAGCCATCTGGGGTTGTGCCTTACAAGCCTTTGTTAGATAAAGCATTGAATGAGGCAGAGCATAAAGTTAGCCATTGCTTGATTTTAAATCGACCTCAATATGAGGCGCAGATGCAAGCGGGGCGGGATCAAGATTGGCAATCTACGGTCGTGGGGTGTGACAGCGTCCCTTGTATCACCGTAAAGGCAACCGATCCGCTTTATGTGCTTTATACCTCAGGTACGACGGGGCAACCTAAAGGTGTCGTTAGGGATAATGGCGGCCATGCCGTAGCCTTGGCTTGGTCTATGACTCATATTTACGACATCGGCCGGGGCGATGTGTTTTGGGCCGCATCCGATGTGGGTTGGGTTGTCGGTCACTCCTACATTGTTTACGGGCCTTTATTGGTCGGTGCGACCACTTTATTATACGAAGGCAAACCCGTTGGGACCCCAGATCCTGGCGCCTTTTGGCGTACGATTGCGAAATATAAAGTGAAGAGCTTTTTTACTGCACCCACGGCTATTCGCGCCATTAAGCGTGAAGACCCAGATGCAGACTATGTTAGAGGTGTCGATCTCAGCTGCTTAAAAAACGTATTTTTAGCCGGGGAGCGCTGTGATCCCGATACCTTACATTGGGCCGAGGCTAAGTTGAATAAACCCGTGATCGATCACTGGTGGCAAACGGAAACCGGCTGGCCTGTAGCCGCCAATTTAATGGGCACTGCACCTATTGCCGTTAAAGCGGGATCGCCAGGTAGACCCGTTCCCGGATATCAAGTTGATGTGGTCGATGAATTGGGTGAAAAAGTGGCCGCCAATGTATCGGGTAATGTGGTGATAAAATTGCCACTCCCTCCCGGTACTTTAACGACCCTCTGGCAGAATGATAAACGCTATCAAGATAGCTATTTATCTATGTATCCTGGCTATTACCTCACGGGCGATGCGGGCTATATGGATGAAGATGGCTATTTGTACATTATGAGTCGTATCGATGACATCATTAATGTGGCAGGCCATAGATTATCAACGGGACGTTTTGAAGAGGTTCTGTGTCAACATCCCGATGTGGCCGAGGCTGCAGTGATTGGGGTTGATGATAAGCTCAAAGGCCAAGTCCCCTTAGGGTTAGTGGTGCTTAAAAAGGGCGTGACGATTAGTGATGAAGAGCTGCATAAACAGTTAATTACTCTGGTACGGCAAGAGATTGGTCCCGTCGCATCCTTTAGGTTAGTCAGTGCAATTCAAAAATTACCTAAAACTCGCTCGGGGAAAATCCTCCGTGGGACTATGCGTAAAATTGCCGATAACCAGCAATTTACCGCGCCAGCGACCATTGAAGATCCCCAAACCTTAGACTTAGTACGCACGACCTTAACCCGCATGGGGTACGCCGATGCGTTAGTGTAAAGGTCTTATAGGAAGAGTTTAAAGGCCTTATAGAGAGTCGAAATATCAAGGCGATAGTAAGCTTATCAAGCTTGCTATCGCCTTTTTGTTCGTTGCATTTATTTTTCGGTAAAATCAACGATTGAAGTTTCTACCTCAAATTTGCTAGTCTTGTATGCTCGTCACGTATCGTGATCACGATAATCAAATGGCTTAGGGACGACCCTAAATACGCCTTATCTAACATGGGGACGACCCCTTTAATGGGAGTTCGCTATGAGCTGGTTTTTATTAGTGCTTGCAGGTCTTTTTGAAATTGGTTGGGCTATAGGCCTTAAATATACCGAAGGTTTTAGTCGTCTGTGGCCAAGTATCTTTACAGTATCGTCCATGGTGGTGAGTGTCTTGCTATTGGGGCTTGCCGTTAAACAATTACCTATAGGTACGGCCTACGGTGTGTGGGTGGGCATTGGTGCCATGGGCACGGCAATTGCGGGCATTATTCTCTTAGGCGAGGGAGTGAGCTTGCTGAAAATCGTCAGCTTAATCCTCATTTTGCTTGGCGTACTCGGCTTAAAACTCGCTCATTAATCAATTTACTTCCCCAAGGAATAACTTGCCCAAGATGTATACGATTGGTAAAGATGTTTGTGAAATTTGGGAATATTCTCCTGAAAAAACAATGCATCTTGATTTGCAATCGAGTTTGCCAATCGTATGCATCGTCTCTTCTCTCTGGTAATTAAGTTACAAAGGCCGATATAATTACTGCTCCAAATTGGTTATTTCTAACCTCTGTGACCCGTGGGAATTATATAATGCAAAACCACAGCAATCTTAGTGATATCGGCGTCATTGGCCTTGGCGTTATGGGGAAAAACCTCGCGCTAAACATCGCCGACAATCAATATCGCGTCAGTGCCTTCGATCTCGATCCTGTTAAAGTCAACGGGGTTTTACAACAAGAAAAACAAGAACGTGTAGGACAGGATCTGCGTATTACAGGCTGTGCTAATCTTACCGAAATGTTAGCCAGTCTCACAAAACCCCGCATTTTGGTGCTTTCTGTTCCCGCCGGCGCTCCCGTTGACGGCGTCTGTAGTGCCTTGATTGCGGCGGGTATTGAAGCCGACGATATCGTAATAGATACCGGCAACAGCCTATGGACCGACACTGTCGAGCGTGAAGCGCGCTACCAAGGTCAGTTTATATTTTTTAGCTCTGCGGTTTCGGGCGGTGAAGTGGGGGCGCGTTTTGGCCCCTCGCTGATGCCAAGCGGCAATATTGATGCATGGCATCATGTTGCACCTATTTGGAAAGCGATTGCCGCTAAAGTCGATGCTAAAACTGGGCTACCTATCGAGCGCTTCGAGCCGGGAAATCCGGTGACAGAAGGCGAACCTTGCACGACATATATTGGTCCTGCGGGTGCTGGGCATTATGTGAAAATGGTACATAACGGCATTGAATACGCTGATATGCAGTTGATTTGCGAGGCGTATCAAATATTGCATGACGGTTTAGGCATGAGCGCAGCAGCAGTGGGCGAAGTGTTTGAACGCTGGAATAAAGGTAGTTTAAACAGTTATCTCATGGGGATCAGTAGCGAGGTCTTAAAACAGGCCGATCCCTTAACGGGTAAACCACTGGTGGAAATGATCTTAGATAAAGCGGGCCAAAAGGGCACGGGTTTGTGGACCGCGGTCAGCAGTTTACAAATAGGTTGCCCAGCACCGACTATCGCCGAGGCTGTATATGCCAGAGCGGTGAGCACTCAAAAGTCCCTACGTTTGCAACTCAGTCAGAAATTGGCTGGGCCAAATCCAGCGATGATTGATGATGCGCAAAAAGCGCAATTGATTGAAGCCCTTGAAAGCGCTTTATATTGCGCGAAAGTCTGTTGTTACGCCCAAGGCTTCCAGTTAATGGCGATGACGGCCCAAGAGCAAAAATGGCAGCTAGATTTTGCGCAAATTGCAAAAATTTGGCGGGCGGGCTGTATTATTCGAGCCACTTTCTTGCAATCAATAACCCAAGCCTATCAAGCCAATACTGATCTTCACAATCTGTTGATGGCCGACAGTTTTGCAATGGCCCTATCTGAAAAGCAAGGTCAATGGCGCACGGCGGTTGCAGCAGCTGTGATGCAGGGGATTCCTGCACCCTGTATAAGCTCGGCTCTGGCCTATTACGACAGTTACCGCTGTGAAACCTTACCCGCGAACTTGCTTCAAGGTCAGCGGGACTTTTTCGGCGCCCACACCTTTGAGCGTATCGATACGCCAGCGGGTGAAAAATATCACTTAGATTGGAGTGCAAAAGAGCGCACCTTAACAAAGCTTTAATGCCCAGTAGATGTGAATATCTAAAAAGCCCTTCAATTTCTGAAGGGCTTTTTTGTGGTTGACATTTCGATGCATTCTTTAAAATTGATGTGTAGCACCCTATTTAACTTGGTTAATAAGTAAACAATTGTTATTTAGGGTTTACATCATTGGCGAGTTAATAAATGAGCATGGTTTTAAATAATTATTCTATCAATTTATACATGGTGCAATTTATAGGCTATTAAAACTTAATTTACAGTGGTTTTATATATTTTAATACGGTATTTCATTCTGTTAATAATTAACTGCACATCATGCTGTAATAACTTTTATCGAAAATTGTAATGAATTATTTTCAACTTTAAATGCATTAGGGTTAATTGAGGTTGGCATTTTTTTTGAATATGATTTATTCATTTAGCTTTTTGTTTTTATTGATTTATTTTTCATTGAATATTTTTTAGTTGGACGTTTTTTATTCTAGTTATCACAAACTGTTATTTAACGAAATTGCATTATTCAGTTTGCTGTATCGTTTATTTTCCTTTTGACAAGGATGTTACTTGTGTTAAAAGGTCTGCATCACGCTGGCGTTATATGTTAATTGTCTTGGTGTGAAAAATAATTAAAATAACAGAATTTTGTGCGGAATAATTATGCTTTAGCCATAGTTATCTAGCACTAAATTATAAGATGTAATGACAAGAAGGAATGTCTATCATGCGTATGTCCATTGTTGCATTAAGCATCACGGCGGCCTTATTGGCCGGCTGTGGCAGTGATGATAAAAAAGCCCCGGCGCCTGAGCCAAAAGTGAATACGGCACCTACAACAGCGGATATGACTGTTGATGTGTCACAGTCGATGCTTTTTTCTGGAAAACTTGAGGCAACTGATGCTGAAGGTGGCTTGACTTATTCTTTAGTGGATCCTGCCGATCTTAAGTTGGGTACCTTTACGCTAGTGAATAAAAACACGGGAGAATTTACCTACTCTTCCGATGCGAGTGAGGGCACTGAAGTCGTTCGATTTAAAGTGTCTGATGGGCAGTTACAGGCCGAAGCCAATCTGACCATCAACATTAAGCATGGCGATCCGCTGTTTACTTACCAATGGCATTTAAAAAACACCGGGCAGAATGCCTTTGCGGCGAACCGCGGTGTGGCCGGTGAAGATATGAACGTGAGTGGTGCGATTTCTGATCAAGCAATGGGACAAGGCGTGACCGTCGCTGTGGTGGATGATGGTTTAGAAATTGCTCATCCGGATCTGATGAATAACACTGTCAATGGTGGTTCATTCAATTTAATTACGGGTACTGTTGACCCTACGCCTTTCTCTGGTGAAGCCGCCCATGGTACTTCAGTGGGTGGGATTATTGCGGCCGAAGGCTGGAACGGTATCGGTGGCCGCGGTGTGGCGCCTAAGGCGAAGCTGATAGGTTTTAACTTCTTAGACCAAGACCCAACGGGTAAAGTGGCGAACGTACAAACATTTGAAAACTTTGCAAAATCCCATGGTGCGAGTGCCTATAGTGATAGCGCCCGCGTCTTTAACCAAAGTTACGGTTATAGCTTGCCGTTTCCCCATGGTTTTGATGAGGACGAAACTGAGGTTTATCAGGATATAGCGACTCAAAGCTTCGATGGCAAAGGCAGTATTTTCGTAAAATCTGCGGGTAACGGTTATCAATACTACCGTTTCCGTACCTTCTGGTTACCTGGGGATTATTTCTCGGCAACGGCAGAAAACCCTGCTAACTATGGGTTGCCATTCCATAACTCTAACATGTCGACTGACAATGCCAACGTCTATAACTTAGTGGTGAGTGCTATTAATGCTAAGGGTAAACTCTCTAGCTACTCATCCGTTGGGTCAAATATTTTCGTGACCGCGCCCGGCGGTGAGTACGGAGATGATGATCCAGCCATTGTGACGACGGATCGTATGGGTTGTGAAAATGGTTATGCGATTGCAGAAGACAGACCAAGCACGCCATTCCACGGTGGTTTAAACCCGTTAAACCCGAATTGTGATTACAACTCCACAATGAACGGCACTTCCTCCGCCGCGCCAAATACTTCAGGTGCTGTGGCTGTGATTATGAGTGCTAATCCCGATTTAACCTGGCGCGACGTTCGCCATGTGCTGGCTAAAACCTCAACTAAAGTGGATGCGGATATTGCGGCTAAAACCGTCACTATCGGTGAGGGTGAAGGCGCACCTGCCTATACGGCGATTCCAGCTTGGCAACAAAACGCGGCGGGCTTCTCGTTTCATAATCTCTACGGTTTTGGCCGCGTGAATGTGAGTGAGGCCGTCAAACTGGCTAAATCCTATGCTGAGGATTTAGGCGAATACCTAGTGACAGAGTGGCAAGCAAGCCAAGAATTGGCAAAAGCGATCCCCGATGCCGATATCAATGGTGTAACGGATACCCAAGTAGTGGCGGATAATTTAGTGATCGAAGCGGTGCAAATTCAGTTAACGGCCGATCATCTACGTCTACCTGATCTAGCGGTAGAGCTGATCTCGCCTGCTGGCACTAAGAGTGTGTTGATGACGCCCTATAACGGTCTCGTCTACCAAGGGGTGATGGATATAAATGATCCTGAGGATCTTGTCACTGGCTTTGATGCAACCCCTATGTTATCGAATGCGTTTTATGGCGAGTCTTCAAAGGGTGAATGGACCATTAAACTGATCGATGTGAATAGCGGTGATTACTCCTTTATTAAGTTTGATAAAGGTCGTACACCAATTGCAATCCCGAACGAAGCCGATGGCAAGCTAAAAGGTTGGTCAATTCGTTTACATGGCCATGCTGCCAAGTCTGCATCTTAAGGAGTATTAGATGAAAACATTAAATTTATCATTAATTGCAGTTGCACTTTCATTATCTGCACAAGCGATGGCCCATAGCAAAGTGGATTTCTCAGAGCCGCAAGCCGAGGCTAAAGGAATGAGCCGCGCCGAGTTTTTGGGCACAGATATTCAGTATTACGTTAAAACTGAGACTGGCATTAAACAGGCTAAGCAATTGGTTAAAGGCCAAAAAGTCGTGACTCAGTCAGGTACGCCTTTTGCTGAAATGACGGGTAAATTAGTGGTCAAGTTAAAGCCTGGCGTTTCTGCAACTGATTTTGCTAAGGCCCATGGATTGAAAGTTGATTGGCAAAATAACAACAACTTACTCTTGTTGGCAGCAGAAGAGGGCACAGATCTGATTGGTCTTATCCAAGCGGTTAAAGCCTCTCCAGAGGTCGAGCGTGCCAAGTTAGATCGCGCGCTCGCCAAGCAAGAAATCCAATAAGCAAAGCCGTAACCAAAGTTAAATAAAAGGGCCGAAAGGCCCTTTTATTATTTTTAATCATATCGTTATATAAAGTTATCTTATGTAGTAGGTTATTGCTCACAGGCAGATGATAGTCACTTCGCTTGTGATTGCAGGAGATCCCCTAGACGCGAGGTTGTTCATCATTCTGTACCATGCTGCATTGATTGCGGCATTTCCTTTGCGGTTAGCTGGACTAAGTTTTCCCACAGCGCCTGCGCGACAGGGCCTAAGGGTGAGTGGGGGAGTCGCATCACATAGTAATCGAGTTGGATCAGGTTTTGCCTTTCCCGCAGTTCAAGCGGTTGTAAACTTCCATCGGCAAGGGCATCTTCAACCAGATAGTGAGGTAGTTTTCCCCAGCCCATACCACCTTGGATCAGCATTTTCTTCGTATAAAAATCATTAACATACCAACGGCGCTGCCCCGCTTGAACCCCAAATTCAATATTGGCGGTTCCCGTCCCTGTATCTTGGATCACAATTTGGTACTCGTTCACTAACTCCCGTACATGGCTTAGGTTGGGATAACGGCCGAGTAAGCGGGGTGAGGCGACATCCAATAGACTTCCCGAAAATAAATAGCCAAGTTCAAAATGGCTCGAGTGCATCGGCTCAATGCCGCCAGCGGAAATCGCAATGTCGGCTTTGCCTCGAGTTAAGGCTTCGAGTGCGCCCGTTAAATACTCTTGTTTAAGAATAATTTGCGTATGGGGAAACTCATTTTGTGTCCGCTCCAGAATGGGTAAGATGCGGACAAGATTAAAGGAGGCCTCAAAGGCTAAGGTGATGCTGGCTTCGTTACCTCTGGCTAAATGTTTGGCGACTTGACGCATTTCCTGCGCTTCGTTGAGCACTCGCTGGGCGTATTGCCGTAATTTGTGTCCTTCTTGGGTCAGTGCTAACCGATAACCTTGGCGGTCGAACAAGACTATATCTAGTTGAGATTCAAGCTGTTTAATGCTTTGGCTAATTGCGGGTTGTGTCTTATGCAACTTGTCACTGGCCGCTTTTAGGGAGCCAGCATGTGCAAGGGTATTAAACATTAACAGTTGTTCTAAGGTCACGGCAAAGCCCTCAAACAAATAAAGAATTATTTTAGGAGATGTTAGATATTATTCCATATTTATTTATTTTTTAGAGGCTCATAATTCCGCCATATAGCAGTAGTGTACTTTGTATGAGTCGCGTTACAAGGTGTTTTTAGGTGCGATCTAATGAGCCGTTAAGGTCGATATTGCATCGAACTTGTCAACATCATGGGGGGAATATGGCGATAAATCAGTTATGTTTAGTGAAAGGCGACGGCAAAAATGCGGCCGATACTGATCCTCAACGGCTTTTTGTCTGTGCAAAGACCTTAAATCGCGCGGCGGTTGCGGTGACGCTAGCGATGAGCATAGTGTTTTTATGTTCGGGTATGGGCAAATTGCTCAGCGTGCCATTTTTCCATGTGCCTTTTACCTTGATGAACTTACCTACGGGCTTTGGTTACTTTATTGGCGTTATCGAAGTGGTCGGCGCCATTGGCATAGGTTGGCGTGAATATCGAGTATGGTCGGCAACGGCATTGCTGTCGGTGATGATGGGCGCGATTTATTACCACTTTAACTATGAAACCACCTTTAGCGCGCTGCCTGCACTATTTTTATCAGCCCTGTTGTTTTTAACCATCAAATTAGATGAAAGCGTCGATAGATTAGTGCGCTTTCAACGTCAATTGATGGAGATGAAAGCGATTTTCTAACCTAGGCTCCGAATAACCCCAAGGTTAATCAGTGACAACCAAGAGTTTTATCAAGAGATAGTGACTATGACGCACACGAATGACAGCCGGATGCCGGTATTATTTGTTCCCCATGGCGGTGGGCCTTTGCCGCTACTCAATGATGCTAATCATCAAGAGTTAGGTGCATTTTTATCCTCAATTGTGGCAAAAATCCCAACGCCAAAAGCCATTGTATTGATCACCGCCCATTGGGAAGAAGCACAGGTAACATTGTCGAGCCACCCCCATCCCGGCATGTTATTCGACTATTATGGGTTTCCTCCTGAGGCTTATACCCTCAGCTATCCCGCGCCCGGCGAGCCTGCACTTGCAGAAAAGATTGCCCGCTTATTAAAGGCAAATGGAATAACGGTAAAACTCGATAATCAGCGTGCCTTCGACCACGGCACTTTTGTGCCGCTTAAGCTGATGTATCCAGAAGCGAATATCCCTGTGGTGCAAATGTCATTAGTGCAACATCTTGATCCTAGTGCCCATATTGCTATTGGTGAGGCGCTCTCGCCACTGCGGGAACAGGGCGTGTTAATTGTGGGATCGGGAATGTCGTTTCACAATATGCGAGCGTTTTTCTCAAGCGATCCTCAAGTGTTACCACGCAGCCAAGCGTTTGATGGCTGGTTAACCCATGTGCTGACATCGGAAGTTAAGCATGCCAAATCGCAGTTAATTGATTGGCAATCGGCACCTGAGGCGCGTTTTAGTCATCCACGGGAAGAGCATTTATTGCCTTTGCATGTCTGTTTTGGCGCGGCGAGTTCTCATTCACCCCAAGCAAGACAGGCGTTTAGTGACATGTTATTTAACACCGCGATATCGGGTTATCTCTGGCAGTAATGGGCAGGAAACGTCCGTTATTGGCTTAAACAAATAAAAAGGTGCGTATCAAAAAATACGCACCTTTTTATGTTCGACGGATTTAACGATTAGGCAGTAAAGACTAAACCCACACTAAAGAGGGTGCTGAAAATCATCGTGAGTTTGGCGGTGCGTCCGAGCAGCGGATTGAGCGCCTCGCCTGATACCGCATAGAAATCGCTGCTAAGCTTACGGGCGATAAGTAAAGATAACCCCGCGAGTAACACAGGTAACCCAGGCAAAATACCCAATAAAAAGCCGGCGATCACTAAACCAAAGGGCAAGTAAATTAAGGCTTGATACAGCACTTTCGCCTGAGCTTCGCCTATTCTCACCGCTAGGGTATGTTTGCCCGCTTGGGTATCGGTACGAATGTCTCGAGTGTTATTGACCAACATAATCGCGGCATTAAATAGCCCAATCGCACAGCCTAATAACCAAGCATTGATAGTGGTATCGCCCGCCTGTAGATAATAGCTACCCACCACGGCAACTAAGCCGAAAAAGATAAAGGCAGCGACTTCACCTAAGCCATGGGAAGCGAGTGGATAGGGGCCACCACTGTAACCCAGAGCCCCTAAAATAGCGGCCGTTGCGAGAATCGCGATGGGCCAGCCACCGTGCCAAATCAAATAAGAGCCTACTGCCAGCGCCATTAGCAGGCAAAATACCATGGCATTACGCACTTTGTTCGGCGGGATCATGCCACTTTGGCTGACGCGCACCGGGCCGATACGTTCGGCGGTATCTATGCCATTTTTAAAATCAAAGTAGTCGTTAGCAAGATTGACGGCAATCTGCAATAAAATCGCACACAACATAGAGGTTGCGGCGATTAACCAACTGAAACGATCAAGGTGTAAGGCAAGAATATTACCGATTAATAGGGGACCAATAGCCGCAGGTAAGGTGCGGGGTCTTATGGCTAAAATCCAAGGATTCATGGTGTCCAGTCGTTATTAAGGAAAAGAAAAGGGTATTGAACAGCGTCATAGCATAACAAGATTTAATGGGAAAGTGAGCACTATCTAATAAACGCATGTAATAGAGTTTGAATTGGCGCACATATGTTTATCTTTGTGGGTTGAGATTTGTCGTCAAGTTCAAAGAAAAGCATCAATGTCTGTGTTTTTATAGCGACATATGGATGGGTTTGCTTGGAATGTCATGCAGTTGTAGCTATGGCTAAGCGCGCTAGGGTGCAGGGCTATACGAGCTTAGCATCATACCAATAAGGATACCTTCGGATGCGTTTCGATAACAAAGTGGCATTGATCACGGGGGCGGGCTCAGGTCTTGGTCGAGCCTATGCCATTATGCTGGCTGAGCGGGGCGCAAGGGTGGTGCTGATTGACCGGCCTGTATCGGATAACAGCAATGCAAATCTAACCCAAACCTCT
Source organism: Shewanella sp. KJ2020 (assembly GCF_024197625.1). Classification (NCBI taxonomy): domain Bacteria; kingdom Pseudomonadati; phylum Pseudomonadota; class Gammaproteobacteria; order Alteromonadales; family Shewanellaceae; genus Shewanella; species Shewanella sp. KJ2020. The sequence continues at coordinate 86,049 of NZ_JAKUKD010000002.1, forward strand.
GACAGCATTATAAAACTGGGGTGTGATTGCCTTTCATATACTTTAGATGTAAGTCAGCTGTCCGAGGTAAACGCTATGGTGGCCGATGTCGTTAGGCGTTGGCAGCGTATCGATATATTGATCAATAACGCGGGTATTTATGGTGAGTGTCAGTTCGAGCATATCACCCCAGCAATGTGGCAGCGTCAGTTTGATGTGGATGTGAATGGCAGTTTTTATTTAACCCAAGCCGTATGGCCCTTGATGAAAGTGCAGGAATATGGGCGCATTATGATGACCACGGGCGCTTCGGCGCTGTTTGGGGACCTACATCAAGTGGGGTTTAGCGCTGCAAAAATGGCGCTGGTGGGCATGGTCAATAGCCTTGCCCTTGAAGGTGAACAGTACAATATTCGCGTCAATAGCCTTTGTCCTCAAGCGGTAACGGCCATGACGACAAAGCATTTAGCCAGCGCTATTCAGCCCTTATTTTCCTTTGAAACCTTAACGGCGACAACGGCATTTTTAGTGAGCCCATCGGCGCCCAATGGCCAACATATTTTGGCGGGGGCAGGCAGTGTCAGTCATGGAATGTTTGCCGAATTTCAACCTATATATTTTAGTGAGGGTTTATGCACGCCCGATAAACTAGTGCAATATTGGCCCGAGCTTTATCAGGCGTTCCCTGTAAGTTTACATTCCAGTGGCGAGGATAAAGTGCTGGCATGGTCAAGGCAGAGCGCCCTAGAGCATCATATTAAAATCGATTAAGCCCTAAGGGGACGTAACGGTTTAGGGCGAGTTGCAGCATAATGAACTCAATACTGGTCAGCCCTAGTCGAACTGGGTTACTCTTTAGCATTATTTGCTAATTATTCAGTAGGATCCCATGAGTCAGGTATTAGACGATCTTCTATCATTACTATCCCTTGAGCAAATTGAAATTGGGCTATTTCGTGGTCAGAGCCAAGATCTGGGCTTTGGGCATGTATTTGGTGGCCAAGTCATGGGGCAAGCCTTAAGTGCGGCAAAGCAGACCGTGCCCGTGGAGCGCAAAGTGCATTCTTTGCACTCGTATTTTTTACGGGCCGGAGATGAAAAATTGCCCATAGTGTACGAAGTGGAAAATATGCGCGATGGAGGCAGTTTTAGTGCTAGGCGTGTGAGCGCGATTCAAAAGGGGCGGCCCATTTTCCATATGACCTGTTCCTTCCAAGAACCAGAGGACGGCTTTAGCCATCAGGCCACTATGCCACAAGTTCCTGGCCCCGAGGGGTTGTTAAATCAGCAGGAGTTGGCGATGACAATGCGGGATAAAGTGCCAGCCAAGATGCTTGAAAAGTTTATGGCCGATGCCCCCATTGAAATGCGCTTAGTGAACCCACTTCATCCCTTCGCGCCCAAAGAAACTGAACCCTATCGCTATGTGTGGTTTAGGGCAAATGGCCCAATGCCAAGCGATGCGCACATCCATGAATACCTGCTGGCCTATGCCTCAGATTTCAATTTTTTAGTGACAGCCGCCCAGCCCCATGGGGTTTCATTTTTAAGCCCAGGGGTGAGAATGGCGACGATCGATCATGCGATGTGGTTCCATCGTCCTATCAATATGGGAGAATGGCTGCTTTACAGCATTGATAGCCCCAATGCCAGTGGTGGCCGCGGTTATGTCAGGGGGCAATTTTTTAATCAACAGGGTGAATTAGTGGCTTCTTCTACCCAAGAAGGCCTTATTCGAATGGTAAAAGGAAATTAATATGTGGATGAAAATTAAATCGTTTATCGTATTTTCATTACTGGCTTTATTCGTGAGTGGTTGCGTGACGGTCGAGCCGGAACCGCCCGTTATCATCAATGGGGCGGCAGGTTATTTAGAAAAGATTCTCTTGCCACAGGGCTGTGAAATTACCATTGCAATCATTGATTTGAATACGCCCGGCGTGATTGTGGCGCAAAAGACATTCAATATTGCCCGTGCTCCGGTGCCATTTAAGTTTTCTTTGCCGGCCCAATCCATTGATAAAAGTATTCAGTATGGTGTTGTCGCTATGATCAAGTTCCAAGATCAAGTGATCTTCCAAACCTATGATCGTTTCCCTGTGATTAACAACGGTAAATTTACGACCGAAGTGTTAATGAAAGCGGTGATGGTGAAACCCTAGGATATCTAGTCCTGCAATAAGGGCTTAAGATTTAGCAGTGATAAAGCCCCTTTAGGTTTGAAGGGGCTTTTTTATATCTGTTTTTAGTTAGCGGTTTTTCATTAAGAATTCAACAAAGGCCCGATCGGCTTGACTCACGGGTCGCTGTTTTTTCCAGGCGATATGCAAATTAAGAAACACAGGCGGATCTAAGGGTTTTGCCAAAATATCGTCCTTAGGACTTATGGCCATTTCAAGCACGCTGGTAATGCCAAATCCTTGGGAAACAATCTGTTTGATTAAATTTATCAGATTGGTTTCAAAGGCAATATTGGGTTTCTTCCCCAGTTCCTTCGCTTGGGACAGTATCCACTCTCGGTGGAAATAGCCGGTCTTAAACATCACTAATTCATGGTCAAAAAAGTCATTGAGACTGACGGCATTATATTCGGCTAGGGGGTGTTCGGCGCCCATAGCTATCACCATTTGCTCGCGGATCAACAGCTGGCTATCAAATTCGGGTTGTAGATCTTGGGCGGTAATGATCGCAATATCCACTTCTTCCCGTTGCAGCATTCGCAAGGCATCGCGGGTGCCGCCTTCAAATAGTGAGAGTTTTAACTCCGGATACTGATGCCGAAAGGCCATCAAGCGTGAGGGCAGATAGAAGGAACCTAACATGCCCGGCACGGCGATACGCACTTCCCCCGAGGTGAGATTCGCCATGGCTCGGATCTGCGCCTCGGCCTGTTTTATCTGCTTGAGAATTAAGGTGGCATGTTGATGCAATACCAAACCCTCCGCCGTGAGGGCGAGCAATTTGTCATTTTTATTGCTGGTACGGTTAATTAACGTGACCCCGAGGGATTGCTCGAGCCGCTTGATACTCTGGCTGAGTGCGGGTTGCGCCATATTGAGCTTTTTGGCCGCGGCGGTAAAACTGCCTGCATTGGCGAGGGCGTCTAAGTGCTTGAGTTGGCGTATATCCATTGAGTTAGCCCATACTTTGGTATTGAAGGATTTACCTATAACAAAAATCAATAATTTCGATATAAATTATCTATTATTGTTATGTTATGCCCAGTGATAACCTTTGTCTATTCCATGATTGATGCGTTATTGAGGCCAGAGTGCAAGCCGTGTTAGACACTATTATTGACAGTAAGCAACGAGATACTCGTTTGATGTGGGCTCTGTGCGCCGCCTCCGTTGTGGTGTATATCAATTTGTATTTAATGCAGGGGATGCTGCCCTTAATCGCAGAGCATTTTGCCGTATCAGGCTCGCGGGCAACGCTTATCCTGTCGGTGACCAGTTTTTCGTTAGCATTTTCATTGCTGATCTATGCCGTGGTTTCTGACCGCATTGGCCGCCATCGCCCGATTGTGGTGAGTTTATGGTTGCTTGCGATATCGAATTTATTGCTGATCTGGGCGCCGGACTTTAATGGCTTGATCTGGGTGCGTTTCCTCCAAGGTGTGTTGCTTGCGGCCGTACCTGCGATTGCAATGGCCTATTTTAAAGAGCAATTATCCCCGAGCACTATGTTAAAAGCGGCGGGGATTTACATTATGGCGAACAGTATCGGCGGCATTGTAGGGCGTTTATTGGGCGGGGTGATGTCGCAGTTTTTCTCATGGCAGGAGTCCATGTGGTTACTGTTTTTAATCACTTTAGCGGGCGTCGCACTGACGAGTTATCTACTGCCTTCGGGGGCGGATGCCAATGCGGTATCGCACCTGCAGTCTGAACCTAAATCCCCCTCGAGGCGGGTACGATTAATGCAAGATATCCATGGTTTTAGCCATCATTTAACCGATCCCCAGATGCGTTTAGTCTATGCTATCGGTGGCCTCACATTTATGATGATGGTGAATCAATTTAGTTTTATTCAATTGCATTTAATGGCCGCGCCCTATGAGTGGAGTCGATTTCAGGCAACCTTGATTTTTCTGTGTTATTCCAGTGGGACAGTTGCTTCGTATTTTTCCGCTAAGTGGCTAGCAAAATTTGGCCAGCACCAGTTATATCAATGGTCTTGGTGCCTGATGTTATTGGGCAGTTTATTGACCCTGTTCGATACCACCTTTACGATTTGCATTGGCTTTTTGATGACGGCCTGTGGTTTCTTCTTAACCCATAGTTGCTGTAACTCCTTTGTGGCGATGCGGGCGAGCCGAGATCGTGCGAAGGCTACGTCACTCTACTTATGCTGTTATTATTTAGGCGCTGCTTTAGGTGGGCCTTACCTAATGCTGTTTTGGCATGGGGCAGAGTGGCAAGGAGTGGTCATGGGATCGCTAACTTTGCTCGCCTTGATTGCCTTAGGAATAACCCGTTTGCATTATCATCAGACACAAAATCATCGGGCGCTTGTTTAGCCCTTGACCTCGATACCGATTGATGACTATAAAAGCAAAGGCCAACAACTGAGTGTTGGCCTTTGCTTTTGCAATACATAGGGTAAACCAAAGCTATGACACAAGCCAAGTTCGTTGAGGGCTCGATACTTCGCCATATTCTCGTGATGAGTTCGACCTCGGCGGTGGGCATTTCTGCCCTATTTGTGGTTGATCTACTTGATATCTTTTTCTTAAGTTTATTGGGTGAACATGAGCTTGCCGCTGCAGTTGGCTATGCGGGGAGCATTTCGTTTTTTACCACTTCGATAGGTATTGGCTTATCCATCGCCCTTGGCGCACTCGTATCCCGCTCCGTTGGGGCGAAGGATCTGGTGCTCGCCAAACGTTTATTACTCAATAGTGCGGTTGTTACGACGTTGATTAGCGTGCTGGTGGCAGCAGTGGTCACCACCTTTATCCCTGAGTTGGTTGCACTTGTGGGGGCCAGCGGCCATACGGCGGAGCTGGCCGAAAGTTATTTGTATATTTTGGTCCCTTCATTACCTTTTATCTGCCTAGCCATGGCCCTTGGTGGTGCGCTGCGCGCCGTCGGGGATGCCAAGTTGTCTATGCTGTCGACCCTCGCGGGTGGGGGCGTGAATGCCGTGCTCGACCCGATTTTTATCTTCCTGTTTGCGATGGGGATTGAAGGCGCGGCGCTGGCCTCGGTATTGGCCCGGATTGCGGTATTTATTATCGCTGCCCGTGGCATAGTGGTAAAACATCGGCTCTTAGGGCAATTCGACTTGTCCCATTTTCGCGCCGATCTTAAGCCCATTTTTGCCATCGCTGGCCCCGCGATGCTGACTAACATTGCAACCCCTATCGGTAATGCGTTTGTGACTCGGGCCATTGCCGATTTTGGTGACGCTTATGTGGCGGGTTGGGCCGTGCTAGGTCGACTAATCCCCGTGGCCTTTGGAATGATCTTTGCGCTCTCGGGTGCGATTGGACCCATTGTTGGGCAAAACTTTGGGGCGGGGCAGTTTGAGCGGGTGCGGGAGAGTCTGACGAAGGCCATTCAGTTCTGTACCTTGTATGTTGTGATTATGTCTTTGATATTGTTCTTTTTAAAATCACAGCTAGTCAGTCTGTTTGATATGAAGGGCGACAGTGCAGCATTGATTGAATTTTTCTGCAGCTATATCGCTGTTTTCTTCACCTTTTCAGGCATTTTATTTGTGGCAAACGCTTCGTTTAATAATCTGGGCAAGGCGAAATATTCGACCTTTTTCAATGTGGGTAAAGCAACCCTAGGGACGGTTCCCTTTGTGTATTTTGGGGGGCTTTGGGGAGGTGTATACGGTGTACTGATAGGCCAAGTAGTAGGTTCAATTCTATTTGGTGTGTTAGGAGTATGGGTGGCCTACCGTTTAGTCGACAAAGTGGCTGCGCAGGCACAGCTCGCGTCTATGTCGATTCCTGTAGCGATGAGCCTTGCCCCTAATAGTGCAGAGCTCAATGAAGGGGAAGAAATAGCTAACTGCGTTGCACAACATCTGCCGAGCGCAACCAATCCGCTTTCCTCATCCTGCGCGCAGATGGCACAATTAACAGAAGAGCAGGAAAGTGAGTCCGTATTACCTATACCCTATGATGGCAAACCCTAACGGGATTTTGAGCCAAGAGAACGAGGTTATTCTGCGACGCTTGTTGTGCCCTGTTGGTCTTCAACCTGAGCGGTGGCCGCTTCTGATGCGGCCATTTTAGCGCGCTCGGCCTTGGAGATGTAACCCGATTTGATGGGCGCACCGATAGTGGCGGGGTCGACTTTGTTCAGTCTCGCCTTGGCACGTTTGGCAATTTTTTTAATGATCTTTTGTTTCTTGTTCATAACATCTCTAATGTCGTTTCGTACCCGCGAGGCAGGCATATGAGGCCAAAGGCTCAATTGAGGGCGGATTCTAACTCAATATGGACGAACTGACCATGTTTTGCTGTGTGCTTGAGGTTCATTATCCCCTGAGTTGAATAATTTTAGTGCGACACTGGTAAATAATTTCCCCCTGTATGCTATTAGCATGGGCGGAGAATGGGTATATTGCATCACAAATAACATATTGAACTCGAATGTTTTTCACCGATTTATGCTGATACTGGCCGCGCTCACTATAAACAAACAGGCGCAGATGATAATGGAATGAAAAACACTTGGGGCAGGAGGGGACAATTGCTAACCAAAATCACTTTTTTTGAGCGTTTCGAGCGGGATATTTTAAGTGGGGCTAAAACGATTACCCTGCGTGATGAGGCCGAGTCCTATGTTACCGTCGGGCAGGTGTTGCCTGTGTCAACCTTTGAAAGCGACCGCTGGTTTTGTGATATTCAGATCCTTGAAGTTACACCTCTGGCATTATCTGATCTTAATCAAACCCATGCCGAACAGGAAAACATGACATTAGCACAGCTTCGCCTGGTGATTGCAGAGATTTACCCTGGAGTTGAACAGCTATTTATGCTCCGTTTTAACGTGCTTAACCCTGTAGGGAAAAGTAACACGATTGCTCCTTAAGTCTCTGTGAGTCAAGGTTATAGGGATAGCTCGAGTAATCTCTAGAAGGCAAAAAAGGCTGCATAGCAGCCTTTTTGTTTTCTATTCACGATTAAACGGTCCAAGGTAATAGTTTTTGAGCTAACCTGTTGGATTCGCCTAAACGGATGGCAGCGCGGTGGCGCATTCGATAGAAGGCTTGATAGCACAGGGGCACTAAGTACAGACTCGTGACCGTTGAAAATGACAAGCCACCAATAATAGCGATTGCCATTGGGGAATAGGGCGGGCCGCCGCCACCTATTTGGGTTTCGCCCATTGCCAGCGGAATTAGCCCTAGCACTGTCGTGCCGACTGTCATTAACACTGGGCGTAAACGTGTGATACACACTTCCCTTATCGTGTCGGACAACTTGTCCAGATCCAGTGTCATTTGGTTGATTTGATCCACCAAAACGATACCGTTGTTCACCACAATGCCCATTAAGATCAAAATACCAATCATGGCCATCACAGACATCGGAGTTCCTGTGATAAACAGCCCCCAGAACACCCCTGTGATGGAAAAGAGAATTGAGGTAATAATCGCGGTCGGTAATAACAGAGACTCAAACAATGCTGCCATCACGATATAAATCATAGCGACAGCCAATAACATATTGGTCACCATAACACTCTGGTCTTCATCCTGGCGCTCGAAGCCACCACGCAATGAGTAAGCATAACCATTGGGGAAATGGACGTTCTCCATTACTTGTTCGATCTTCTTCTGTGCCTCTTCCGTGGTAAAGTTTTCTAAATTAGCACCAATTGATAGTGAGGTTTGGCGATTGTAATGCTTGATGGTATCGAAACGCGGCTGGATCTCGATACTCGCCAAATTATCTAAGGTGTACACCCGCTGATCGATACGTGCTATGGGCAATTGCTTAAGTTTTTCGAGGGATTTTTGCCACTCTTTTTCGTAGGCCATTTCGATGCGCAGCTCGCCATTAGGATCGTGGCGGAAGGAGCGCAGTGGTGCCCCCCTGAGTGCCATCGAAATACTCGAGGCCACTTCATTGAGTTTTAAATCTAATCGAGCCGCCATTTGCCTATCGATGCGGATCACCACTTCCTGCTGTGCGCCGTTCAGTTCGGAGCGCACATCCTGTAGTCCCTTGATATTTTGCAGTAATGGAATGACCTGTTCACTCAAGGTGATAAGTTCTGTGGTTGAGCGACCCGTGAGCGTTACTCGTACACCAGAGTTATCATCACCCCAACCAAATTGCGGTTTAGCGATAGAATATTTAGGGAAGCCTTTACGAATTTTCTGTTTCAGCTCTTCGACGGGGATAGGTAAGTCTTTCTTCAACAGAACCACAGAGGAAGCATCGTCGGAGGCGTAGTAGCTATAAACAGAGTCGATATGGAATTCCTCTTTATTATTATAGAGATATTCCTCCATCTGATTAATCATAGCTTCGGTGACATTCAGATTATGCCGACCTTCCACCTGATAGTTGATGTAAATACGCTCCTTACTCTGGCTGTCTTCTTGATCCTGTTTGACTAACGACAGTGGCAGGGCGGTCGAGGCGAGAATCGCCACAGCGATCACGCCCGAGCGCCAAGGTCTGAGTAATACCCAATTAAGCGTATTATTATAAAAGTGTTGTAATTTACCCGTATCTTGCTCGGGGGCGATATCGAAGTGAAACTTAGTTAACATCAAAGGGATCAATGTTTTAGCGACCAGCAGTGATGCCGCAAGCGAGATACAAATCGCAATAGCCACATGTTCGAGGAAAATGGTTAGCTCAACTTTCACGCCAAAAATATTGGGTAAAAATACAATGGCGGTGGTCATAGTACCCGCTAAGACGGCTAAGGCGACTTTATCTACCCCAGCGATCACAGACTCCTCATTGTCCTGAGATCGTTTGCCTTGTTTCTCCTGTAGTACGCTTTCTGTCACTACGACGGCGTTATCAATCAACATACCTATGGCGAGCAAGAGTCCCATCATCGACAGAATATTTAAGCTGTAACCCAGTAAATACATGGCGGCGAGCGTCATGCCGATAGAAATAGGCACAGACGACACTACCACTAAGGTCATTTTTAAATTGCGCAGGAATAGGTATAACACCACAAAGGACAGCAATGCCCCTATCAAGCCAGACAGCAGCAGATCCATCAGTGATGATTTAACGCCAGAGGCTTGATCTTCCATGATAAACAAACGAATACCTTGGAATTGCTGATCTTGTTTCGCCTGCTCTATGACCTTAAGGACGCGTTCCGACACTTCAACTAAGTTAGCACCGGACTCCTTAAATACGTCCAACCCCACGGCATAATGCTTATCTAAGTGCCGGCCTTCGATACGTTCTGGCAGCGCAAACTGTACATCCGCAATATCCCCTAAGGTCAGGCCAGGAATGAGTACCAATGCTTTGATATCTTCAAGGTTTCTAAATTCACCCTTAGGTGAAACTTGGTAAACAAGGTTGCTGGCCCTGAGCGTACCTGCGCTGATGACAAAGTTTTCTCGGCTAAGACGCGCCTGTAAATCGGTAGCAGAAAAACCACTGGCGGCGAGGCGGTCAGCATCGATTCGTACTTCTATTTGCTTTTGCTCAACGCCGTACAAGCTGACCTTAGACACACCTTCGACACGTTCAAGGGGACGCTTAAGCTGCTTATCCAGCAGATCAAATGCACCGGAAAGCTCACGTTCGCTCGATATACGAATGGTCAACACTGGCATATCGGCGGTGGAGAATTGGTGAATAAATACCCGCTCCACATCCTTGGGCAGCAAATGACGCACCGCATCGATTTTTTCCCGTGCCTCTAGGCTCTTAGTTGCAACGTTTTCACCCCATTTCATGTTGATTTCGATTTCTGAGCCTTCCTGGGAAGACTCAGATTCGAGTTCATCGATTCCCCCCATAGTGGCGAGGGATTCCTCCAGCACTCTGGTGATATCCCGCTCCACTTCCGCTGGGGTTGAGCCCTTATAGGGCACTTCCACCACGATCTGTGGAATATCGATCCCGGGGAACATCTCCAGCGGTAGTAGGCGGCTCGAAGCGAGACCAAACAGCAAGATAGCAAAGAAAAACATGCTGGTGGTCACAGGGCGCTTAATGGCTAAACGGGTGAGGTTCATGGGCGAGCCTCCTCAACGCTGACCTGTGAGTCCGTTACTGCATAGGTTTTACGGTCGAACAGGGCATATAGAACAGGCAGCACAATTAAGGTCAGTAACGTAGATAAACTCAGACCAAAGATCACCGTAATCGCCATAGGTGCACGCACTTCAGCGCCATCACCTAAACCTAATGCCATTGGGAGTAGGCCTAAGGTTGTGGTGAGCGTGGTCATCATAATAGGGCGCAGACGTGATTTGGCTGCGACGCGAATGGCTTCGAGTTTTTCTACGCCTTCTCTACGTAACTGATTGATGCGATCGACTAGTACAATGGCGTTGTTCACGACTATCCCTGCAAGCATGATAAGGCCGATAAACACCACCACACTCAAATGGGTTTGGGTGAGATACAGTCCAAGTATGCTGCCCCCTAAAGCCATAGGCACGGCAAAGAGGATAAGCAAGGGATGCAGCAGGGATTCAAATTGACTCGCCATCACTAAATACACTAGGAATACCGCTAGGATAAGGGCTATTTTAAGGGACTGGAATGAGTGCTCCATTTCCTCATTTTGACCACCAAAGCGAGCCTGCACCGATGCGGGTAATACCTGTTGCGCTAATATTTGCTGCGCTTCGGCCACCGCATCGCTTAAATCACCATAGGCAAGGTTTGCCGAGACCAATGCCACACGTTGTTGGCTGATACGGTTAATTGCCGATGGACCTAATTGCAATGACACTTCGGCCACTGCGCTTAATGCAATGGGCTGGCTGCTGTTAGGGTTGATGATTAAGGCATCGATATCGCTGATCTGATCCCGCTCGGCGAGTTCACTGCGCACCAGAATATCAATCTTACGGTCACGAACTGTGTATTGACTAGCAACCGTACCACCGACGCGTTGGGCAATACGGTTCGCTACCGTTGGCGCATCCATTCCCAGTGCCGCTAGCCTTGCATGGTCGAAACGGATACTCAGCTCAGGTTGACCATCGCGTAGGCTGGTATTGACGTCGGCAAAGCGCTCCGATGCGGATAATGCTTTGACAAGGCTATCGGCGCTGCTCTTCAGCAAATGTAAGTCATAGCCTGTCAGTTCGATTTCCAATGGTGTTTTAAAGCTAAATAGCTCAGGTTGTTCGATTTTTGCTTCAAGCTCTGGGATGCGACGTGCATTATCACGCAAAATTTGAGTGATAGTGTTATAGGCATTGGGATCATTGAGCACCACTTGTAAGCGGCCCCAGTTTTCTCCGCCGCGGGCGGTATCCGAGGTCATCAAACCACCGCTGCCGGCTTGGCTATAGGCATGTTTAACCTCGGTTCTGTCTTTAATCGACAGTGCGAGCTGTTGCAATACCTTGTCGGTTTCGCCCACAGCCGTTCCGGGGGGCAATAAGATCTCCACATAGAACTCGCCTTGATTCATCGGCGGAATAAGCTCAGTTCCAAGGCGAGGGAACAGACTAATACAGCCCCCCGTTATCGCAATGGTCAGTAGCAGTGTGGTCATCTGTCTACGTAGAGCCGAGGCCAGTAGCTTGTGATAAAGCTTTTCAAGACTGTGATAGATAAAATTAAATGCCGAGCTTAAAGGGCGCATCACTAGCCCAATAAGCCATGAGAAGAAACGACCTAAAATGAGCACTAAGGTAAGTATTGCACTGGGTAAGTAGTTAAATATCAACAGAATAGGGAAGGAGAAAACAGTCGCACTATAGTGTTTAAGCTTACCCATTTTAGTGGTGGGTTTATCCTTAGGCGTGCTGTTTATCAACGCGGGTAAGGTTTTAAAGCCTTGGCGTGATGCCAGCATTGGAATGGACGTTAACGCGACGAGTAGCGAGGCCAACAGGGCAAAGGTGACAGTGAGCGCTTGGTCGCAGAAGAGGGCGCCGGCAATGCCATCGACAAAGACCAGCGGCACAAATACTGCCAGCGTAGTGAGTGTCGAAGCAAAAATCGCGCCTGCGACTTCTTTAGTACCCGTCACCGCGGCATCTAGTTTACTCATGCCTTCGCTGCGGCAACGGTCGATGTTTTCTAATACCACGATGGCGTTATCGACTAACAGACCGATGGCGAGTGCAATACCCCCTAATGACATGATGTTTAAGCTGATATCGGCAAAGTACATCATATTAAAGGTGGCGATCACCGAAAAGGGGATCGAGATAGAGATAATCAAGGTCGGGATAATGTTACGCAGGAACAGGTAAATCACTAGCATAGATAAAACACTGCCCATCAATGCCGATGAGGTGACTTCGCTGACCGCACTTTCGATAAACTCGGACTGATCGTAAATCACTTCGAGTTTATTTTGCAGGGGATCTTGATTGATTTTGACAAGCTCATCCCGCAGTTTTTGGGCGACGGCGACAGTATTGGCATCACCTTCTTTATAAATCGCCAGTTCAATCGATTCTTGACTGCCAATGCGGGTGATATCGCTGCGCTCTTTATAGGCATCGGTAATAGTGGCGACTTCGAATAAACGCACTAAGGTTTGCGCGTCACGATAGACGATGACTTGGCCAAGTTCTTCTAAGGAGTTGAATTGATTAAGTGTCCTGACTAAATATTCGCGATCGCCTTGGATGACTTTACCCGCAGATAAGTTAATATTTTCTTCACTGATACGATTCTTGATGTCATCGGCATTGAGATTAAGCTGTGATAGCTTTTCTTGGTTGAGCTGAATATGCACTTCCTGCTCTAGACCACCGGATAAACGCACCGCAGCAACTCCAGATAGCGCCTCTAAACGACGTTTAAGTTCTTCATCCGCATAGGTGCGCATTTGCTTGAGCTCAGCCTCTGAGGCATTGGGCACCGACAGCGCGAGGCGCATGATGGGGTCAAGGTTAGGGTTAAAGCGCAGTAATAAGGGCTTTTTAACATCGAGCGGCAGGGCGATAGTGTCGAGTTTTTCACGCACATCTAAACTCGCCATATCCATTGTTGTGCCCCATTCAAACTCGAGTACCACATCCGACATGCCTGAGCGGGAAATAGAGCTGATCTTACGTAATCCTTTGACTACGCCAACCGCTTCTTCAATGGGTTTAGACACTAACTGCTCGACTTCAACGGGTGCCGCGCCATCATACATAGTGCGGATAGTGAGTGTGGGATAGCTTAGATCTGGCAGTAATTTTACCGCTAAGCGGGAAAATCCCACCATACCGAATAAAATTACCGCTAGCATAAACATCCATACCGTGACCGGCCGTTTAACGGAAGTGCTGATAATTGACATGAAAGGCTCCTATCAGTTCTTAGCTGAGGCGAGATCGAGTGGAGTGATCACTTCGACTAAGGATTGGTCTTTCAAGTTTTGTTGGCCACGGGTCACCACTTGTTCACCGGGGTTAATACCGGAAACAATCTCAACCGAATCGCCCTCACGGTAGCCAATTTGGACTTCACGTCGATTGGCATTCGTACCATCAATCACATATAAAGCTTGTCTGTTATCTTGGTTGATAAGGGCACTGTAGGGAACAGTGATCACATTTTCGTGGGTATCGTATTTGAGCTCTACACGGGTAAACATGCCAGCTTTTAGGCGTGCATCTTGATTGGGTACGGCTAATGTGACTTTAAAGGTACCACTTTGAGGGTCCACAATGGGGCTTATGCGCAGTACTTTGGCATGGATAGCATTTTTACTTTGTTGGTTGTTAAAGACCTGAGCTTCTTGGCCTAATTTTAGGCTTGTAAGTTGTTGCTCTGGTAGGTGGACTATGCCGTGGAGTTCATCTTGGTTGACTATGTAAAACAAATCGCTGAATTCTTGCGCCATATTACCCGCTTTAACATAGCGTTTGGCGATAATGCCATCGATGGGGGAGACCACTCGACTTTCTTTGACTTGCAGTTCAGCCAGATCTTTTTTCGCGATGGCGGCTTGCAGGTTATATTCAAGCTTAGCCATCGAATCTGCGCTGATAAACTCTTTATTGTTCATCTTTTTTAAACGATTCAGTTCCTGCTCAATAATTTTAACTTCGGCTTCCGAGCGATTGAGATCGTACTGTTGCCTTTTTGAATCAATAACGGCAAGCACTTGACCCTTCTGAACGCGATCACCTTCTTCAACGGCAATAGATTCAATCAACCCGGAAATGCGGCTAACGACATTGGCCTCTTGGGGCGCTTCTAAGGTGGCAGTGGTGCTATAGAAAGAAGACACATTGCCTTGCACTACCGTTGTCGTCTCTACGGGAATGGCATATTTTTCTTCTTTTTTAGCCACTTCTTCCTCACCACAGGCCGCCAGCATTGAAATCATGAGTAGTGGTAGAGCGAATTTAACCATTTTTGACTTTTCCATAAGAGTGTTACCTGTTGTCTTTATTGTGATGCCACTTGATAGCAGAAACTGTGCCAATATTAAAAGATGATTTATTTCAATATTTTAACCTAAGTTTATGCTTTTATTCAGTAGGCAAATTAACTAAATGTAGCTAAAAAGTGTAAAAAGTGATGAGAATAACTAAATATGGTTAAGGGAAATTACTCAAGTGGGCAATTGCAACAAGGTATTTTTAGTGAATGGAGAGGTACTTTTGGGGAGTGTAGTGGAATAAAAAAAGCGCCCTGGGGCGCTTTTTAATGCTTAAGACTGTCGTCTTAGCGTTTGTCTTGCTTAACAAAATCCCGTGCAGTTTCGCCAGTGTATAGCTGACGTGGACGGCTGATTTTGTGTCCTGGTTGATCCAACATTTCTTTCCAATGTGCAATCCAACCCACAGTACGCGCCAGTGCGAATAGCACAGTGAACATACTGGTTGGAATACCAATGGCTTTCATGATGATGCCAGAGTAGAAGTCAACGTTTGGATAGAGCTTCTTAGAAATGAAATATTCATCTTCAAGGGCAATACGCTCAAGTTCCATGGCCACATCCAATAGTGGATCTTTGACCTTGAGTTCCTTCAGCACTTCGTGACAGGTTTCACGCATTACTTTGGCTCGTGGGTCAAAGTTTTTGTAAACACGGTGTCCAAAGCCCATCAGACGGAATGGATCATTCTTGTCTTTCGCGCGTTCAATGAATTCAGGAATACGGTCTACAGAACCGATTTCTTCCAACATTTGTAAGCAAGCTTCGTTTGCGCCGCCGTGTGCAGGGCCCCATAAAGAAGCAATACCCGCAGCGATACAGGCGAATGGATTCGCGCCTGAAGAACCTGCTAAACGCACGGTTGAGGTTGATGCGTTTTGCTCATGATCCGCATGTAAAATGAAGATCCTGTCCATCGCACGTTCAACGGTTGGGTTAACTTTGTACTCTTCACATGGCACAGCAAACATCATGCTTAAGAAGTTGCCCGCATAGCTTAAGTCATTGCGTGGATAAACGAATGGCTGGCCTGAGGAATACTTGTAGCACATAGCGGCAATCGTTGGCATTTTGGAGACTAGGCGATAAGCGGCGATTTCGCGGTGATGCGGATCGTTGACATCGAGTGAGTCTTGATAAAATGCAGACAATGCACCCGTCACACCACATAACATCGCCATAGGATGAGCGTCACGACGGAAGCCTCTAAAGAAGAAGGCTATTTGCTCATGGACCATAGTGTGGTTTTTGACTGTATGTACAAACTCAGCATATTGCTCTGACGTCGGCAGTTCACCGTAAAGCAGCAAATAACACAGGTCTAGGTAATCGGAGTCAACGGCGAGTTGCTCAATTGGATAGCCACGGTGTAACAATATACCTTGATCGCCATCGATGTAGGTAATTGCAGATTCACAGGAGGCTGTCGCGAGAAAACCTGGATCAAAAGTAAAGTAACCTTTGCTGCCAAGTTTACTGATGTCGATTACGTCAAAACCAGCGGTTCCCTGCTTTACTGGCAATTCTATCGAGTCGTTCCCTGGTAATTCTAATTTGGCTTTTAAATCAGCCATACCCCGTTCTCCTTACTTCATTTTTATCTGTGAGTGCGGCATGTCAAACCGCCATTACTTTACAGCTATTCTAGATCACATTTCAATTTAAATAAGCGTTTAAATTTGTTAGACCATGGTATAAAACGCTTTACTTTCCTTGCTGCAACTGGCACTTACGCCAAAAAGTCGTCAAAAAAACATAATTTGCATTCTGTGATGTTTGTATTTGACATTTGCCGCG
The DNA here is from genome assembly GCF_024197625.1 of Shewanella sp. KJ2020. Taxonomy (NCBI): domain Bacteria; kingdom Pseudomonadati; phylum Pseudomonadota; class Gammaproteobacteria; order Alteromonadales; family Shewanellaceae; genus Shewanella; species Shewanella sp. KJ2020. Next base: position 102,356 of record NZ_JAKUKD010000002.1, read on the forward strand.
AGTATACTTGCCTCCGCCCAATAAGGGCCGCAAACAACGATTATAAAGTACCCTTAGTTTACATGTTAAATAAGAGCGTGCTCAGATAGTTAACTGTTTGTTTAAACTTTGCTTTTGTGTTTACTTTTGCCGTGATTTACCTCTCAGTTTAAAGTTTGTACAAAAGCGGTTCACATAACAAAAAAAATGCTCAATGGAGCTGAGTGAGCAGAACGTGAAAAAGCAAAGACCTGTCCATTTAGATCTGCAGACCATTCGCTTTCCTGCAACAGCGATTGTGTCAATTCTTCACCGTGTATCCGGCGTCATCATGCTGTTTGCTGTTGGCATTCTTATTTGGTTGCTAAATTCATCTTTAGCCTCCGCTGAAAGTTTTGCTGGCGTGCAATCTCTATTCGATAACTTCGTTGTGAAGTTCATTATATGGGGCATTTTAACTGCATTGACCTTCCATTTATTCGGTGGCCTACGCCATTTAGTCATGGATACCGGTCGTTGGGAAGAGTTGGCTTCGGGTACCGCATCAGCGAAAGCTGTTTTTGTATTAACGGTAGCCTTTTCAATTTTAGCGGGGATGTGGGTATGGTAACCAATGCAGCAAGTTTTGGACGCAGTGGTGTTCATGACTTTATTCTACTACGCGCTAGTGCAGTGATCCTCGCCTGTTACACCATTTTCTTGGTTGGCTTTATTGCATGTAGTTCCCCTCTCACCTACGACGTTTGGCATGGCCTATTTAGTGCTCTGCCTATGAAAGTGTTTACACTGCTTGCGCTGGTGGCATTGCTTATCCACGCCTGGATTGGTGTATGGCAAGTGCTGACAGATTACGTCAAGTGCACGTCGTTACGTGGTGTTTTACAGTTCACCTTTGTCGTTACCGTATTTTGTTATTTAGCGGCCGGCATTGTTATTGTGTGGGGTGTCTAAGTGAGTATTCCAGTACGCGAATTTGATGCTGTGGTGATCGGTGCCGGTGGTGCGGGTATGCGCGCAGCACTGCAGATCTCCAAAGAAGGTAAGAGCTGTGCGCTTTTATCAAAAGTATTCCCAACCCGTTCTCATACTGTGTCTGCGCAGGGTGGTATCACCGTTGCGTTAGGTAACGCCCATGAGGACCATTGGGAACAACATATGTACGATACCGTAAAAGGTTCCGATTTTATCGGTGACCAAGACGCTATCGAATTTATGTGTCAAACCGGTCCAGAAGCCATTATCGAACTTGAGCACATGGGTTTACCCTTTTCTCGTTTCGAAAATGGCAAGATTTATCAACGTCCTTTCGGTGGCCAATCTAAAAACTTTGGCGGTGAGCAAGCGGCTCGTACTGCGGCTGCTGCCGACCGTACCGGTCATGCTTTATTGCACTGTTTATACCAACAAAACGTGAAGCACAAGACACAAGTCTTCTCTGAGTGGTATGCGTTAGATTTGGTTAAAAATGCCGATGGCGCCATCGTAGGTTGTACTGCGATTGAAATTGAAACCGGTGAAATCGTTTATTTCAAAGCCAAGGCGACTGTTCTTGCGACAGGCGGTGCAGGGCGTATTTACGCGTCTACGACAAACGCACATATCAATACCGGTGACGGTGTTGGTATGGCAATGCGTGCTGGCGTGCAAATGCAGGATATGGAAATGTGGCAATTCCACCCAACGGGCATCGCCGGTGCGGGTGTACTTGTGACTGAAGGTTGTCGTGGTGAAGGCGGTTATCTGCTGAACAAAGACGGCGAGCGTTTTATGGAGCGTTATGCCCCTAACGCGAAGGATTTAGCATCACGCGACGTAGTAGCACGTTCTATGATGACTGAAATCCGCGAAGGTCGTGGTTTAGACGGTCCATTAGGCCCACACTGTTTATTGAAACTCGACCATTTAGGTAAAGAGACCTTAGAAGCGCGTTTACCAGGCGTGTGTGAATTGTCTCGTACCTTTGCCCATATCGATCCGGCCGATGGCCCAATCCCTGTATTACCAACCTGTCATTATATGATGGGCGGTCTACCCACTAAGGTCAGCGGTCAAGTGATTCGCAAGAACGAAGATGGTAGTGAGCAGGATGTTATCGGTTTATTCGCGGTAGGTGAAATTGCCTGTGTATCTGTACACGGTGCTAACCGTTTAGGCGGTAACTCATTGCTTGACTTAGTGGTATTTGGTCGTGCAGCGGGTCAACATTTAGGTAAGGCGCTCGATGAGACTGCCGATCCTAAAGATGCGACCGATGCGGATATTCAAGCGTCACTTGCACGTCTGAACCGTTGGGAAAACAACAAAGACGGTGAAGACCCAACGCAAATCCGTAAGGATTTACAACTTTGCATGCAATTAAACTTCTCTGTATTCCGTCGTGGCGATGCTATGGCCGAAGGTTTAGAGCAGTTGAAAGCTATCCGTAAGCGTTTAGAAAATGCTAAGTTGTCTGATAACTCTCGTGAATTCAATACTCAACGTATTGAATGTTTAGAGTTAGATAACTTAATGGCAACGGCGATTGCGACCGCTTATGCCGCTAACTTCCGTACTGAGAGCCGCGGCGCTCACTCACGTGAAGATTATTTAGAGCGTGATGATGAAAACTGGTTATGCCACAGCTTATTTGACCCTGTGACTGAGACCATGGACCGTCGTGCTGTAAATATGGCGCCTAAGTTACGTGAAGCATTCCCGCCGAAGAAACGTACCTACTAGGAGTGGCAAAGATGAAATTGGAATTTGCAGTTTATCGCTACAATCCTGATGTAGATACTAAGCCATACATGCAGGATTACAGCTTAGAAGTGGCTGAAGGCTCAGACATGATGGTGCTCGATGCACTGATCAAGTTAAAAGAGCAAGATCCAACCTTAGCGTTTCGTCGTTCATGCCGTGAAGGCGTGTGTGGTAGCGACGGCGTGAATATGAATGGTAAAAACGGTTTAGCTTGTATTACGCCAATCTCAACCTTTAAAGGTAAGAAATTGGAAATCCGTCCGCTGCCAGGTATGCCAGTGGTACGTGATTTAGTGGTTGATTTAACTCAATTCTACAAGCAATACGAGAAGATCAAGCCTTATCTCATCAATGATGAGAAGATGCCAGCCCGTGAACACTTACAGTCACCTGAAGAGCGTGCGCACTTAGATGGTCTGTACGAATGTATCATGTGTGCTTGTTGTTCTACGGCTTGCCCATCATTCTGGTGGAATCCTGATAAATTTATCGGTCCTAGCGGTTTGCTCCACGCCTACCGTTTCTTGATCGACAGTCGTGATACAGCAACAGAAGAACGTTTATCTGAGCTGGACGACGCCTACAGTGTGTTCCGTTGCCATGGCATCATGAACTGCGTTGACGTCTGTCCAAAAGGACTTAATCCGACTAAAGCAATTGGTCATATTAAGTCTATGCTGCTTAAGCGAGCTGTGTAATGCGAGAACCCGAGCTGAAACCAATAATAATATAGCTCTTGAAGAGTCACTTTCTGGTAGCAGAAGGTGACTCTTTTGCGTATGTAATGGAAGACAACGCGCCGTATATCTGGACATCTAGGGGCGGCAGAAATTATGCGTCGATGCTCATCGCACCTGATCGCATATTCAATACTATGGCTAAGCACGTGTATAAAGTTTGAAAGGAATAGAAATGCACCAAGGCATCATGAAAGCCTGGCTCGAATCATCTCACTTAAGTGGTGCAAATTCGACCTACGTAGAAGAGATGTATGAAGCCTATCAAGAAGACCCACAGTCAGTCTCTGACGATTGGCGTGCGGTATTTGATAATCTCCCTCCGGTGAACGGTGCCTCTAAAGATGCGCCTGAAGCTGCTCACTCAAAAGTACGTGATTATTTCCGCAGTTTAGCCCTTGAAGGACGTCATAAGAGCTCGGCTCGTGTGACCGATCCTGAAATGGATGCTAAGCAAGTTAAAGTCCTGCAGCTGATCAATGCCCATCGTTTTCGTGGTCACCAAGGTGCTAACCTTGATCCCCTCGAACTGTGGAAACGTGAACCTGTCGCCGATTTAGACCCTGCCTTCCATGGTTTGACTAAAGAAGACATGGAGCGCGAGTTCAATACAGGTTCTTTCGCCCATGGCGGCGAAACCATGAAGCTGGCGGATCTAGTCAAGGCATTGAAAGCCACTTACTGTGGTTCTATCGGTGCCGAATACATGCACATTACCGATACCGATGAGAAGCGTTGGATCCAACAACGTCTCGAACCGTCCTTAGGTAAAGCTAATTACGATAAAAATGTTAAGACCCGTATTCTTGAAGGCTTAAACGCCGCCGAAGGCATCGAGAAATACCTAGGCGCTAAATTCCCAGGAGCAAAACGCTTCTCCTTAGAAGGCGGTGATGCGCTAGTGCCTATGATGCGCGAAATTATTTACCGTGCAGGCGAAGTCGGAACCAAAGAAATCGTCGTCGGTATGGCGCACCGTGGTCGCTTAAACGTCTTGATTAACGTCTTAGGTAAGCGTCCCGCTGAGTTGTTCGATGAATTCGCGGGTAAGCACGCCGATACCCATGGTTCGGGTGACGTTAAGTACCACCAAGGTTTCTCCTCTGATTTTGAAACGCCGGGCGGCAATGTGCATTTAGCACTGGCCTTTAACCCGTCGCACCTTGAAATCGTGAACCCTGTGGTGATGGGTTCTGTACGTGCGCGCCAAGACCGTCGTGGTTGTAAAGATGGCCTACAGGTGATGCCAATCACTATCCATGGTGATTCTGCGATTACCGGTCAAGGGATAGTGCAAGAGACATTTAACATGTCTCAAACCCGTGGCTTTAAAGTGGGCGGCAGCATTCGCATCGTAGTGAATAACCAAGTGGGCTTTACCACTTCTAATCACCAGGATGTGCGTTCGACTGAATACTGTACCGATATCGCTAAGATGGTTCAGGCGCCGATTTTCCACGTTAACTCCGACGATCCTGAAGCTGTGGCCTTTGTGTCACAACTGGCCGTTGATTATCGCAACGAATTTAAACGTGATGTGGTCATCGACTTAGTCTGCTACCGTCGCCATGGTCACAACGAGGCCGACGAGCCAAGTGCAACTCAGCCTTTGATGTATGCCAAGATCAAAAAACACCCAACGCCGCGTAAAATCTATGCTGATAAGCTGATCGCAGAGAACACTATCGCTGCCGATGAAGTGACAGGTATGATCAACAACTACCGCGATGCCTTAGATCAAGGTGATTGCGTAGTGAAAGAATGGCGTCCAATGACACTCCATTCCGTTGACTGGACACCTCATATTGGTCGTGAATGGGATGAAGCCTATCAAGCGTCAATGCCTATCGAGCGTTTACAGAAGCTAGCCGATAAACTCAGCTATGTGCCTGAAAGCCATTCATTACAATCCCGTGTTGCCAAAATTTACAGTGACCGTGTTGCTATGGCCAAAGGCGAGAAGTTACTCGACTGGGGCTTTGCAGAAACCTTGGCCTATGCCTCGATTCTGGAAGACAACAAGCGTATTCGCATCACAGGGCAAGATTCTGGCCGTGGTACATTCTTCCATCGCCATGCTGTACTGCATAATCAAAACGATGCGACCACCTATTTACCACTGCGCAACATTGCCGATGAGCAAGGCCCAATTGATATTACTGACTCAGTATTATCAGAAGCTTCAGTGCTGGCATTTGAATACGGTTATGCGACGGCAGAACCCGGTGGTTTAACGATTTGGGAAGCGCAGTTTGGCGACTTTGCCAACTGTGCCCAAGTGGTTATTGACCAATTCCTGTCATCGGGTGAGCAGAAGTGGGGCCGTTTATGTGGTCTGACTATGCTGTTACCCCATGGTTATGAAGGTCAGGGTCCTGAGCATTCAAGCGCCCGTTTAGAGCGTTTCTTGCAGATGTGTGCTAACCATAATATGCAAGTGTGTGTGCCTTCAACACCGGCACAGGTTTACCATATGCTGCGTCGCCAAGTGGTGCGCCCAATGCGCCGTCCTTTGGTGGTAATGTCACCTAAGTCATTGCTACGTCATCCATTAGCGGTTTCAAGCATGGAAGAATTAGCCAATGGTAGTTTCCAAAACGTGATCGGTGAAATCGACACCTTGGAAGCGAGCAAGGTTGATAGAGTCGTCTTCTGTAGTGGCAAAGTTTACTTTGAGCTATTGGAAAAACGTCGTAAAGAAAATATCACTAATGTAGCGCTTATTCGTGTCGAACAGTTATATCCGTTCCCACACGATGAAATGGTCGTTGCTTTGGCGGATTTCCAACATGTGAAAGATTTCGTTTGGTGTCAGGAAGAGCCGCAAAACCAAGGTGCTTGGTATTCTAGCCAACATCACTTCTGGGCGGCGATTCCTGTTGGTGCACAGTTAACCTACGCGGGTCGTGAAGCCTCGGCTGCACCTGCATGTGGTTATCCAGAACTGCACGCACATCAGCAAGAATCTTTAGTAAACAGTGCCTTAAAACTCACAACCACACTGTAGTAATAGACATTTTATAAAAGGATAGTTTTTCATGAGTATCGAAATCAAGGTACCCGTACTACCAGAATCTGTTGCCGATGCCACGATTGCCACTTGGCATGTGAAAGTAGGCGAGCAGGTTTCTCGTGATCAAAATCTGGTTGATATTGAAACCGATAAAGTGGTTCTTGAAGTGGTTGCGCCGGAAGATGGCCACATCGGTGAGTTTCTGTTCCAAGAGGGCGACACCGTTCTGGGTGAACAAGTGATTGCAAGATTCATCGCGGGTGCGGTTTCTGGTCAAGAAGTGACTAAAGCCCAAGCCGAAGCGGCAGCGCCCGTTGCCACAAGCGAAGAAAGCAACGATGCTTTAAGCCCTTCAGTTCGTCGTTTACTGGCAGAGCACAATGTGGATGCCAGCAAAGTGAAAGGCACGGGTGTGGGTGGTCGTATCACTAAAGAAGATGTTGAAGCCTATGTTAGCTCTGCATCAAAAGGGGCGCCAAAGGCGGCTGCGGTAGCTACTGCGCCTGTAGTTGCACCTCTTGCTGCGGGCCGTAGCGAGAAGCGTGTGCCTATGACTCGCCTGCGTAAGACAATCGCGAATCGTCTATTAGAAGCGAAAAACTCTACCGCTATGCTCACAACGTTTAACGAAGTGAACATGAAGCCCATCATGGATATCCGTAAGCAGTACCAAGATATCTTTGAAAAGCGCCACGGTATCCGTTTAGGTTTCATGTCTTTCTATGTGAAAGCCGTGACCGAAGCGCTGAAACGCTTCCCAGAAGTGAACGCATCAATCGACGGTGATGATATCGTTTATCACAACTATTTCGATGTGAGCATTGCGGTTTCTACACCACGTGGTCTGGTAACACCTGTGCTACGTGATACTGATACCATGAGCCTCGCTGAAATCGAAAAAGCCGTGCGCGATCTGGCCATCAAAGGCCGTGATGGCAAACTGACGGTTGCCGATATGACCGGCGGTAACTTCACCGTGACTAACGGTGGCGTTTTCGGTTCACTGATGTCTACCCCGATTCTTAACCTGCCACAAAGCGCGATTTTAGGCATGCATGCCATTAAAGATCGCCCAATGGCAGTCAATGGTCAGGTTGAAATTCTGCCCATGATGTACCTAGCACTCTCATATGACCATCGTATTGTCGATGGCCGTGAGTCTGTTGGTTTCTTGGTTGCGATTAAAGACTTCCTAGAAGACCCAACACGTCTGCTGCTCGATCTATAAGAAAAAGCCAGACATACCCTCGTGACTGGCCCTAAGGGCCAGTTGGATTTGATTAGAAGTATACGGATAGATCATCATGAATTTGCATGAGTATCAGGCAAAATCCCTATTTGCCGAATATGGTTTACCAGTGTCAGAAGGTTTTGCATGTGATACAGCCCAAGAAGCTGTAGAAGCGGCAGGCCGTATTGGCGGAAATTTATGGGTTGTTAAGTGCCAAGTGCACGCTGGCGGCCGCGGTAAAGCGGGTGGCGTTAAAGTCACTGGCGATAAAGAAGAAATCAGAGCCTTTGCCGAACACTGGTTAGGCAAAAATCTGGTGACTTATCAAACGGATGAGAAAGGCCAGCCAGTTGCTAAGATTTTAGTAGAAAGCTGCACCGACATCGCTAACGAGCTGTACTTAGGCGCAGTCGTTGACCGTAGCACACGCCGCGTCGTGTTTATGGCGTCAACTGAAGGCGGTGTTGAGATTGAGAAAGTGGCAGAAGAAACGCCAGAACTCATTCACAAAGCGATTATCGATCCGTTGACTGGCCCACAGCCATATCAAGCCCGTGATCTTGGCTTCAAACTGGGTTTGAATCCAACGCAAATGAAACAGTTCACTAAGATTTTCATGGGTCTGGCGACTATGTTCGTTGATCATGATTTCGCCTTACTCGAAATCAACCCACTGGTTATCACCACTGAAGGTAACCTGCACTGCCTAGACGGTAAAATTGGTATCGATGGTAACGCACTGTTCCGTCAGCCAAAAGTTAAAGCAATGCACGATCCATCACAGGATGACGCCCGTGAAGCCCACGCTGCAATGTTCGAACTGAACTACGTGGCATTAGATGGTAACGTTGGCTGTATGGTGAACGGTGCTGGTCTTGCTATGGGTACTATGGATATCGTCAACTTGCACGGTGGCAAGCCAGCGAACTTCCTAGACGTAGGTGGCGGCGCGACCAAAGAACGTGTTGCTGAAGCGTTCAAAATCATTCTGTCTGACAGCAATGTGAAAGCGGTTCTGGTTAACATCTTCGGCGGTATCGTACGTTGTGACATGATCGCAGAAGGTATCATTGGTGCCGTTAAAGAAGTGGGCGTTAAGGTTCCAGTTGTGGTGCGTTTAGAAGGTACTAACGCTGAATTAGGCCGTGAAGTTCTGGCAAAATCTGGTCTTGATATCATTGCAGCTACCAGTCTGACTGATGCGGCTGAGCAAGTAGTTAAAGCTGCGGAGGGCAAATAATGTCTGTCTTAATCAATAAAGATACCAAGGTAATTTGCCAAGGTTTTACCGGTGGTCAAGGTACATTCCACTCACAGCAAGCTATCGATTACGGTACGCAAATGGTCGGTGGTGTATCTCCTGGTAAAGGCGGCACTGAGCACTTAGGTCTGCCAGTGTTTAACACTGTGAAAGACGCAGTTGCAGCAACTGGCGCAACAGCTTCTGTTATCTATGTTCCTGCACCTTTCTGTAAAGATGCCATCCTCGAAGCTATCGATGGTGGCATTGAGCTTATCGTGTGTATCACTGAAGGTATTCCAACACTGGATATGCTAGAAGTGAAAGTGAAGCTGGAAGAAACTGGCGTTCGCATGATCGGTCCTAACTGCCCAGGTGTTATCACCCCAGGTGAATGTAAGATTGGTATCATGCCAGGCCACATCCACTTAAAAGGTAAAGTGGGTATCGTTTCTCGTTCAGGTACGCTGACCTATGAAGCGGTTAAGCAAACCACTGATGAAGGTTTCGGCCAATCTACTTGCGTAGGTATTGGTGGTGACCCAATTCCTGGTACTAACTTCATCGACGTATTGGAAATGTTCCAAAACGATCCACAGACAGAAGCCATCGTAATGATCGGTGAAATCGGTGGTACTGCTGAAGAAGAAGCTGCGGCTTATATCAAAGCTCATGTGACTAAACCTGTTGTTTCTTACATTGCTGGTGTTACTGCTCCTGCTGGTAAGCGTATGGGCCATGCTGGCGCGATTATCGCAGGCGGTAAAGGTACAGCTGCTGACAAGTTTGCTGCTTTAGAAGCGGCGGGTGTGACTACTGTCCGCTCGTTAGCGGATATCGGCAAAGCGCTACGTGCTAAAACGGGTTGGTAATTTAACCGTTAACACACAAAAAGGCGCCTAGGGCGCCTTTTTTATTGGGCGTCATTTAAGCCCTGAAAACCATTAAGTTATAGGAATGGGACTGAGCTAACACCATGAAGGCTAGATATTTTTTCTTCTACGGGTTAGATTGATGGTTCTCTACTAAACGCTCGTCTGTGCCATTGGCGAGGATAATTTGAGTAGAGCCATTAACCATGGGCTAAGTGCTTATGGTCTCAGTGCTGCTTCTGCAAAATATCTTGAATTCAAATTTATATCACGGTTACAGCCTAGGGCTGTGAGCGTATTTGTATTATGGGGCTTATCGCATTGGGGGAGGGTAAGCAACGAGGCCGATGTTTGCTGGTGTCGTGGGGTAAACATTTATTTTTATGAGGGAAAAACTGTGAAAACACCTAAAATCATTATTTCGGAAATCGATTTAGAAAGACTAGAGCGATTACTAGAGTCACTGCCAGCCAATGCATTCCCAGGGAAAGCGGCATTAGAGGCTGAATTAGACAGAGCCGATATCGTCCCCGCAGCGCAGATGCCTGCCAATGTAGTGACTATGAACTCACAAGTGAAATTCAGCGTTTCATCCAGTAGCGATACCTTCTGTCTACGGTTAGTGTATCCCAAGGATGCCAATGGCGAGGGGACTATTTCAATCCTCGCTCCAGTGGGAAGTGCTTTGCTGGGTTTATCCCAAGGTGATGAAATTGAATGGCCGGGCCCCGGTGGAACTATGGTCAAGGTTCGTATCGAAGATATCGTTTATCAGCCAGAGCGTAGCGGCGATTTTCACCGCTAACCGACTCAGTGTACGGCCCGTTCCCAGTGAAGTATTTAGCTAAATCTTAATGGAGCAAAGATGATCACCCAAACCGAGCGTTTAATTATTCGGCCATTTACAGCGCAAGATATTGACGCCTTGTATTTGATGAACAGTAATGCTGCGATGTTGAAATACATTCCGACAGATCCTTTTACGGACCGAGAGCAGGCAGAAGTATTATTTCACAATGTGATCCTTGAGGATTATCTGCAACGGGGATTTGGCCGTTGGGCGGTAGAGCACAAAGCCGATAAGAAAGTGATTGGCTTCTGTGGCCCCAAGTTTATCCCTGAGTTTAATGAAGTCGAGTTGGGATACCGATATTTCCCTGAATATTGGGGAATGGGAATTGGCAGCGAAGCGGCTCAGGCGGCTCTAGGGAAGTTTCCGCAATTCGGGATTGATAAAGCGATTGCATTGATCTTAGAGGGAAACTTGGGCTCTGAAGGTGTGGCGAAACGCGTTGGAATGCACTGGCGTGAGCAAAATGAGTTTATGGGGCACAGGATTAATATTTACGCTAAGGTTCTAGCGTAGGTGACAGCATCGTAAACTAAAAAACCAGCCTCGGCTGGTTTTTTGTTATCGGCACTGCTTGCTTTAACGAACGCTCGTTATTCGTCGTTATGATCGCAGCTATCATTAGTGCAATGGCCATACAAATATAAGCTGTGGTTAGTAAGCTTAATATTGTGCTTCATGGCGATTTCGTCTTGGCGACGTTCGATAACTTCATCCGAAAACTCAATCACTTTACCGCAAGATAGGCAGACTAAGTGGTCGTGGTGATGCTGAGTCGAGAGTTCAAAAACGGCTTTACCACTTTCAAAATGGTGGCGACTGACAATACCTGCATCATCAAATTGGTTTAATACACGGTAAACTGTCGCTAGGCCAATTTCTTCCCCCAAATCGAGCAGTTTCTTATATAAGTCTTCTGCACTGATATGTTGGTTTTCAGGTCCTTGCATCAGTTCTAGGATCTTGACTCGTGGCAGGGTGATTTTCAAACCGGCTTTTTTTAGCGCTTGATTTCCATCTGTCATTGCTAATCTCTTGATTGCAGAACCAATAGGTTCATCCGTGGATAGTGTTAGCCATTATAGGGGCTCAAATTGAAAACTTAAACCTTTGTTCTAGCTTTCTGCGCCTATATGCGGATAAATTGTGTCACTTAACGCGAAATTGCAATAATTTGCGGCAATTCAAGCATAGTTTTTGTATGGTTATACCAAGGAATAATGTTCACGGCCGCAAAAGTCCGTGACAATAGACATCATAATTAAAACTAAAGGAATCGGTATGTACCAGCATATTGTGGTGTTAACTGGCGCAGGGATCTCCGCCGAGTCGGGATTACGTACCTTTCGCGATCAAGATGGTCTGTGGGAAGAGCATCATATTGAAGATGTCGCCACACCTGAAGGTTATGAGCGGGATGTAGACTTAGTTGAGCGGTTTTATAATAGCCGGTGGGAGCAATTGCACTGCGGCAGTGTGATGCCTAATGCCGCCCACTTGGCGTTAGCTAGGCTGGAAGCCGAGTTTCCTGGACAACTATTGATCGTCACTCAAAATATTGACAATTTGCACGAGCGAGCGGGATCTCGGCGGCTATTGCATATGCATGGGGAGTTATCTAAGGGGCGCTGCCCCCGTTCTCGGCAAACGTTTATCCTGCGTGAACCTTTTGGTCCTGATAACTGTTGCACTTGCTGCATTCCTGCCCAAAGATTACGCCCCCATGTTGTATGGTTCGGGGAAATGCCCTTAGGTATGGATAGAATTCACGAGGCGCTCGATAACTGTGATTTATTTATCGCGATTGGCACTTCTGGCACGGTTTATCCCGCGGCGGGCTTTGTCGATTCGGCTAATCACCACGGTGCGCAAACGGTCGAAGTGAACTTACTCGTCCCCGATAGGCACAGCCAATTCCAATATCATTTAACGGGTAGGGCGGGAGAGTTAGTACCTAAATTGGTCGATACCATCTTAGCCGGGCATGTTATTGGCAGTGATTTGGCGGCGTTATGAGCCAAAAACTCGCCATTATCATGCGGGGGTTACCTGGCAGCGGGAAATCCCATTGGGTCGAAGAGTATGTAGGTGCTTTGCCTGTGGATGTGGGGTTTCGCCTTCGCAGGCAGGGGATTTTTTCCACGGATTATTTCTTTTACCAAGGAGATGAATACCGATTCGATGCGAAAAAACTGTCCGAATATCATCAACGAAACCTGACCGCATTTATCCAAGCGCTAGCCTTAGAAGAACCCATAGTGATTTGCGACAATACTAACCTCTGTCATTGGGAGTATATGGCCTATGAGGCGGCGGCCAAAGCGCTTGGTTACCAAGTACGTATTGTGTTGGTGGGCGATCCATTAAACCTAAATCATCAAAAACTGTGTGCGGAGCGTAATCGGCATCAAGTGCCTTTGAGTCAGATACAACGTATGGCAACGCTGTTTGAGGCTTTTTAATTTCCTTTGTTTGTCATCTTGTGGCGTTATCTTCTGTTTTCAACGATCAAGGCCTAAGTCAAATGCGCTAAGTATAAGCGAAATGTGTTAAGCATAAGTCTAAGGCAAATGCGTAAAGCAAGAGTTGCATAAGCTTGATCTTAATGACAGTTTCCCATTGATTTGTCGATTATAATACGGCGAGTCGGTTCCTCTGGAGTGTATCTTGTTAACGAAACTGTTGCTCACGCTTGGCGTGATCATTATGGTGATTTTACTGCTCGCTAAACGTAAGCCCAGCGCGGTCCAAGTGTCAGTGCCAAATACATCTATGTCACCGGGCTTATGGCGCCGCTATGGTATGAGTGGGGCATTTTTGCTGCTGGGGCTTTGTCTTTTAGGCTACAGTGTGTGGTACTGGCGCGATCAGCATAAAGTGGTGACTGTGACGATAGTGTCGCCATCCGGCGGGAATTTTGGCGTTTATCATGCACGTAAAGGCGATATCTCAGAAACTAAGATGGTCACGGTTGAGGGAGTGCATATTCGCTTTTCCAATGCGGAGCGGCTGGAGATCCTCGAAGACTAAGGCAGATTTATTTGATGAATTTATCTCTCCTGCCTTTTCATTACCAACTTATGCGGTAAACTAGCGACAATTTTTTAGCCTGCACTTAAGTGGACTTTTTGCTTAAGTTTTTTTCAGGAGGACAAATGATTACTGCTTATGTCTACGAAAACCGTCGCCTCACTGTGACCGAAATCAACATTCAAGACAGTATTCCGACGTCGACCATTTGGTTAGATCTTTATAAACCTGATGATGCAGAGCGAGAATGGTTAAGTCACTTTTCCGTTGAAGAAGTCCCAGACGAAGAAGATATCAACGAGATTGAGGCCTCGGCGCGTTTCTATCAAAACAGCGACGGCCTACATATCAATTCCTTGTTCCCCCAGCGCGTCGGTCAAGATGTGCGTGGCGTTAACGTCTCCTTTAACCTGCGGGCTAATTTTTTACTGACCATACGCGAAGAAGATGTCGGGCTTATCCGTCTGCTGCGTAACTATTTGCGCTTAGGTCGACTCGAAGTGTCGACGCCGCAGGAATTGTTTCTCGAACTGTTTAACCTTAAAGTGGATTATCTCTCCGACTTAATTGAAGATGTTTATACCGTGCTTGAAAATGTCGGTGAACAGGTTTTCGACAGCGAAGAGCTTGATGATGTGTTTAAGCTGATCACGCTGCAAGAAGACTCTAACGGTAAAATTCGTTTGAGTTTGCTCGATACCCAGCGTTCACTGCGTTATATGCAGCGTTATTACCGTGGGCAATTATCCGATGAGCACCTTAAAGATCTACGGGAAATGTTGTCGGATATCGAATCCTTAATGCCACACAGCCAGTTTATCTTCGATAAGTTAAACTTCTTGCTGGACGCTGCTATGGGTTTCAGTGGGCTACAGCAGAATAAGATCATTAAAATCTTCTCGGTCGCGGCCGTGGTGTTTCTGCCGCCAACGCTTATCGCCAGCAGTTACGGGATGAACTTCCATGGAATGCCTGAATTAGATTGGCAATATGGCTACCCCATGGCGATCTTGATGATGTTAGCTAGTGCGGCGGGGACTTACTTTTTCTTTAAGCGTAAGCATTGGCTGTAATCGGCCAATTTGATTTAATCGCAAAGTATTAGCAAAAAGCCGGAGTCTCTCCGGCTTTTTCATTGGCTTCATTGGCGATTTATTTGCGACTATCGCCGCCAAAATAATAGCTGACACGCTCTCGGGGATTGAGGTATTCGTGTACTTTCTCCGGGAGGGCCGCCGGCGGAAGACAGCGCACAATACTGATGCCTTCTATTTCGAGATCGACTATCGGAGCCTGATCCTTAGGCACCAGCGCATCATATACAAGGATTTTAGGGCTGAGCAATTTCTGTAAGTTAACCGACATCACCATGGCATATTGTCCGCTCGACAGTTCTACCACACTGCCGGGGGGATAGATGCCCAGCATCTTGATCATCTTACCTATATATTCCTGATTCAACTTGGTTTTATACTGTTTGTACAAATATCCTAAGGCAGTATAAGGCATACGAGCCTTGCCCTGTTGGCTGGGATAACAGAGGGAGTCATATTCGTTTACAACGGCCAAAAGCTGCGACAATTTATCCAACGCATCTTCCTTTAATCCCTTAGGATAACCACTGCCATCGAGGAACTCATGGTGGTTAGCGATTGCGGGTAAGGCCGCCTGGGGGAAGTTATCCGCCAGTTTGAGTAGCTCAATGCCGAGCAGTGGATGTTGCTTGATAAAATTCAGCTCTGGCGCCGACCAAGGAGTAGATTTTTTCAGGATTTGTGGGGGAACTTTTAACTTACCCACATCATGGAACAAGGCGCTTAAGCCTATTGCTTCAATCTCACTGCGTTCCCATTCCATTTCCTTGGCAATGAGCATGGAAAGAATGGCGACGTTTAACGAGTGGTAATAAATGCTTTCATCCTGCTTGGCATCACTCATTAAGTGCAGCACTAGGTTATCTGAGGTCAACAGCTGCTCAACCATGCTGTGGACTAAGACCTTAGCATCGTCCACCGCATTCAAGGGACGATTGTGCAGCTTTGAGATAAGGCTGCGCATCATAGCCACAGAGCGGGTAAAGTTCTGCTCGGTTTTGTGGATATCGCGGCGCAACTTTTTTTGCACTTCAATCTGCTCGGCCTTGTAGAGATCCATGTCGTTTTTAAGCACATTGATTTCAGGGTTTGGCGGCTGTGTGATGGGATTAATGGCATCGGCATTCAGCGGGGCCGCTTCACTGCGCTCAAGATCGACAATCACATGTTCTATACCTAAGCTTTTGATTAACTCGATTTGTGCAGCTTGTTTTATATGAAAACTACTGAATAAAAAGGGATGATCCTTCCAAGCCACGGGCAAACGTACAAAGTTGCCGACCTGCAATTGGTGAACTGAAACTTTACAGCTTTTTTTCATATATTTGTTATCGTGGAGGCAATCGCGTTATTTTATATCAATGCCGCAGCTTTACAATTACTTAACTAACATGTCAGCATAGTAAGAGTAGCAATAGCCACACCATTGAGTATGTATGGACTTTATTGAAGTATACCCTAATGCGTTGCCAGATGACCTGTGTAACCGTCTCATTTTAGCATTTGATCAACATGCCGGTGTTGTCGATGGACAAACGGGAAATGGTGTCGATCCTGAAAAAAAAGTCAGCCGAGATTTAACCTTAGATAACTTTGCCGATCTACAGCCCCTAAAGAATGAGCTGTTAAGCTACACCCTAAAAGGGACGGTAGATTATTTTACTCAATATGCGATGGCGTTAATGGGCGCGGTATCTGTCTCTGTGAGTGATGAACAAGGACAAGCCGTCACCTTAACCCCCAGTAATTTTGAACGTCTTGGTCAGCCCAGGGCCGAAGCCTTAGTAAAGTATTTATACCGCAGTGGCAGTATCAATATTCAAAAATATCAGCGTAATAAAGGTGGTTACCCCCACTGGCATTCGGAGCAATTTCCGCAAAACGGCCATAATGAAGCGCTGCACCGTGTGGTGCTTTATATGTTTTATTTGAACGATGTGGAAGAGGGCGGCGAAACTGAGTTTTACTATCAGCAGCGTAAAATCTCACCGAAGAAAGGCACTATGGTGATTGCCCCGGCCGGTTTTACCCATTCCCACCGTGGCAATATGCCCAAAAGTAATGATAAATACATAGCGACTTCTTGGGTGATGTTTAACCGCGCAGAGCAGTTATACGCGGTATATGGTTAACTAAGTGACGCGGCTTAGACGGGGATTTTTATTCTAAAACGCGCCCCTTCTAAGTGGCTTTCTTCAATGCTGAGACTGCCGCCGTAGCTGTTGACGATTTCATCACATACCGCTAAGCCAATGCCCTGGCCTGGGGATTGAGTGTCGGCGCGGACCCCTCGCTGAATGATTTTTTGTCGTAGGCTCTCTTCGACACCGGGACCATCATCCTCAACGATTAATTCAAATTCCCCCTGTTCATTAAATTGAGCAGTCACTTGTACTTGGCTGATACAGAGGCGAAAGGCATTTTCCATTAAGTTGCCGCACAGTTCCATCAGATCGCCTTTATTACCAGGGAACAACAAGCTAGCGGGTATTTTTGCGCTAAATTGCACTTTTTTGTCGCGGTAAATTTTAAATAACATTTGAGCTAATTGATCCACTAGGGGCGCAATAGCGGTATGTTCCTGCTTTAACCCTTGGCGACCTAACATAGCGCGTTTGAGTTGATACTTAACTAATTGATCCATTTGGCTTATCTGCTCCATAATTTTCTCATTGGCAGATTGCTTATTTAAACTGGTATCGTCGGTTATCGCATGGACTGCCGCAAGGCGTGTCTTAAGGCTATGGGCAAGGTCATTCATGGCATTTTGATAGCGTTGCTGCTGGGCACAGGATTGTTGCAACATTTGGTTGAGTGCCTGTGTTACGCCTTCGAGTTCCACGGGATAACCGTCAGAGAGTGACTTACTCTTGCCCTGGTTAATCGATTGCAGCTCATTTTGCATCCTAACCAGTGGGCGCATTCCCCAATAAGCCGCACTGACCAGCAGTATCAACGCGAGCGCCAGTACCATGGCTAAGCGAATATAGGTGCGCTTACTGAATTTACTGTATTCCTGTTCGAGTTTGGCGGCATCTTTCATCACTAGCAGGTTGTAATGTACTCCCGCGATTTCTACCGCGAGTAAGTAGACAAAGTAGCCCCTGTCATCGGCTAAGGTTAAGTAATAGGGGGGCGAATCATAGCGTATTTCATTAAAGCGCTCGCAGGTATCAAATAAACCGCGATCAACGGCGAGGGAGGATGTCCATACCTGTTTGAATTTTTCATCGCAACTCGCAATCACATAACGTTCTTGTTTGTTATTCTCCTCAAGCCATGCGCTAGTATCGGGGATCAGATCGTGTTCCCGTAATTCAGCGGCGACTTGGGGGATTTCTGCTATCAGCTGGGCGGTTTCTTCATTGTAACTATTTTGCGCATGCAGAATGTTGACCATCCACGCGAGACCGAACCCCACTAAGGTGATAATCGATAGTGAGGTGAGAAACATCCGCGTGAGCAGGCGTTTCTTAAATTTTAATTTTAGTTGCATGGCAGATTGAACTTATATCCTTGGCCACGAATGGTGACTATGGGGGTATCTATCCCATCGCGGGTGAGTTTTTTGCGAAGACGACTGACCATGACTTCTATGGTATTAGGATCGCCTTCTTTATCACCATAAATCACATCGAGCAGTCGTTGTTTGGCGACAACTTCGTGACAATGGCGCATTAAGTACTCGAGAATTAGGTACTCGAAGGCGGTGACTTCCATTATTTCTTCACCCAGAGTCACTTGTTTAGCGGCGAGATCGAGCTTGAGCTCACCGCTGGTAATCACAGGTTTAACAAAGCCCGCGCTTCGTCTGACCAAGGCATCGAGTCTGGCGACAAGCTCTTCTTTTTGAAAAGGTTTTACTAAGTAGTCGTCGGCGCCTGCATTCAGGCCTTCCACTTTATCTTGCCAATTGACACGGGCAGTTAAGATGAGGATCGGCGCTTTAAGCCCCTCGTCGCGAAGCTGCTGGATAAGACTAATGCCGTCTTGATCGGGCAAACCTAGATCCACAATGGCGACATCGATAGGATAATTTGTCGCTTGGTAAAAACCTTCTTTGGCCGTAAGGGCGACTTGTACTTGATTGCCTAAATCGCTTAATTGTACTTTCAGATGGTGGGATAAAATAAGATCATCTTCAACTACCAAAATTCTCATAGTGCTCATGCCTCTAAGTCGATTAGGTCCAGTTTACGCAAATTATCCGAGAGGACCAAATATTGTCTTATCATATTCTAGATGAACTTAACCTTTGCTGACCAAGCTTATCCAGTGATTAAAATAAAAACTAATTTCTTGTCTTAAAAGGCATTTATCATCTTAGCGAATAGGCGATGAACGCCAACGGGCGTTTTGCATTCTTAAGCGTAATATCCCATTTCCACACAATAAGGAGCCTAAAGTAAAGAGCATCACGCCCCCCATAATGGCAGCCAATCTTATCCAAGGTACTTCTTGGGCAATACGCATTTGAATGGTTTCTACTGTGGTTACGCCCCAAACGGCGAATATACAGACAAATAGCACAACTTGAAGTAATCGCATAACGAGGCTGTGTTTGAGCAAGATACAAAAGGGCGCTAATGCGAATATGCCGGTCAAATACACTTGGTCATAACGTAAAAAGTGGGCGCTCAATAGCCAATATGCTGCGATTATCCATATTGTTCTCCACCACATAGTCTCTCCTCATCTTTGGAACAATATCTAGTGTGCTAATGTAGCGAAAAATAAAGTTACATTCTATTGGCATGTTCACAGATTTAAACATCACTATTAAGTTCGTCACTAAGATAAACGCCCAGCAAAGGCTGGGCGTTTTTAGGCTTAACTCATTGTATTAGGCTTTATTATCCATTTGATGGATTTGCTCATCAAAGCTGCGGGCTACTTTCCCGGCCTGGGTATTGTTGTACACGGCTTCGTTAAATTCACCCTCGGATTTAGCGATCACAACGGTCGCCACACAATCTCCAGTGACATTCACTGCGGTGCGTACCATATCGAGTAAACGGTCAACACCTATGATTAAGGCAATGCCCTCAACGGGTAAACCCACTTGATTTAGCACCATAGCGAGCATAATTAAACCAACACCGGGGACACCAGCCGTACCAATGGATGCCAGTGTTGCGGTAACAATAATCGCAGCATAGTCGGTAATGGTGAGCTCTATGCCAAAGACCTGTGCGATAAATACCGTGGCGACCCCCTGCATAATGGCGGTGCCATCCATGTTGATGGTTGCACCTAAGGGAAGGGTGAAGGAAGCAATTTTATTATCGACCCCCAGTCTATGCTCCGAAGCCTCGATAGTAATGGGCAGAGTGGCATTTGAACTGGCAGTCGAAAAGGCAAATAGCTGCACATCACGCATTTTGCGGATAAAAATCAGCGGATTTAAGCCTGAAAATAGTTTGAGTAAGATCGGATAAACAATAAATGCATGAATAAGCAATACAACCAGCACGACAAAAAAGTATTGAACCACACTGCCGAAGGTTTCTAAGCCTAACGTTAATGCCAATTTTCCCATCAAGGCAAACACACCATAGGGTGCTAGCTGCATGATAAGGGTCACCACGCGCATAATGACTTCATTCAAATCTTCAAACAATACGGCAATACGTTTTCCGCGTTCACCAATATGGGCAATGGCAAAACCAAAAATCACTGCAAAGATAATGATTTGCAGCATGTTGCCTTCGCTCATGGCCTGCATTGGGTTGGTTGGCACTATGCTAATTAACACATCTGCCAGACCCGGTGCATCCTTAGCCACGTAATGCATTTTCTCTGAGGCCAAAGAGGCATTACCTGGATGCACTATGACTGCGGCAATAATCGCAAGTACTAACGCAATCGCCGTGGTAAATAAATAAAAAGCCAATGTTTTGCCACCTAGGCGGCCCAACTTTGATGGTTCACTGAGGGAGCATGTCCCGCATACCAACGAAATAAAGACCAAAGGTACGACCAACATTTTTAAGCTTGAGATAAAAATGGTGCCAATAACATGTAAAAAGCCATTGGTAATATAGTCTTCAACAAAAGTGCTTTCGGGGAAAAAATTACGGAGCAAAAGTCCAAATATAATGCCTGCTGCCATACCAAGCAGGATTTTACTGGTGAGACCGAGTTTATTATTTAACGAGGTTGCCATGGGGGTTCCTGTGTGTTTTTTATACATTCTAATTTTTGGCGCCAATAAGCCTAGCAAGAAAATGCGCAAGTTGAAATGAGAACCGATACTAAACTAAGTGGATATTATGCGAAATAAAATAAGAGAGTTATGGAAAAGTTACGTGAAAATTGTGTAATGTTAGCCTATAAGTTATAAGCGTCAATCTTAGTATTATCATCTGAGTAACAGGGAGCCTGACAATGAAGTCAGCGTATAAGGTTTTTCTTGCAGGATTATGTTCACTTTTCTTAGTCGCGTGTGGTGGTGGAGGCAGTATAGGAGAGGACGATTCAGGAACGACACCCATTACTGTCACTATGGGTATTTCTAATACCAATATTTCAGCGGAAACGCCTGCAACAGTGACGGCGAAAGTGATTGATTCAAAAGTTGGTGCCTTGGAGGGTGAGTTAGTTACTTTTAGCTTGAATAATTCTGAAATGGGTTCTTTTTTCCCTGCCGTGGCAACCGCATTAACTGATAGTAAAGGGGTTGCTACTATTATATTGAATACCGCAACCATTGCTGGGGCTGGTACTGTTACCGGAACGATTGATAGTGGTGAATCCGGTAAAATAGGCTTTGTGATGGCTGGCGATGGTGGGGAAGCGGGTGGTGGTGCTCAAGTCACATTGAAGTTAACCGACTCAGCTGGAAATGCCATCGAGAGTATCACCTCAACCACACCTGGGATTTTAACAGCAACTATTACGGGTTTATCAAAAGCCGCTATCGTGACTTTTGATACCACAATTGGTGATTTACCAGTTAAAACGGCAATTACCGACGCGAATGGAAAAGCGAGTGTTAATTTATATGCAGGTAGTACACCGGGTGCTGGTACTGCAAAAGCATCCCTCAACACGGGGGAGTTTGGTGAACAAGTCTTCGTTGTTGGTGCGACCAATGTGTTGATGGGAAGTGGTACGCCGTTTGTGTCGGGGAAAGCCGATGTGAGTGCTACAACTTTGTCAGCGGGAGGAACAGCAACCGTTTCTATATTACTTCAAGATAGTGAAGGTAATCCCTTTACTGAACCTGTAGATGTTAAGTTTGCTTCGACCTGTTCCAATAAGGCGACTCCAGAAGCCGTGTTAAGCAGCCCGATAACCGCTGTGGGTGGCCAAGCTACCAGCACTTACCTTGCTAAGGGATGTGTGGGGGATGACAATATTACTGTTACTGCTGATGTGGGCGGCAAAAACCTTTCTGCGACTGGAACAATTAAAGTCTTGTCTGCAAGTGTTGGCAGTATTGTTTTCGTTGAAGCTACACCTGAAAATATTGGCATTAAAGGTACTGGAAGTGATGAATCTTCGACTCTGCGCTTTAGGGTGTTAGATACCAATGGTAACCCTGTTGCTAATCGAGCCGTGAGTTTTAAGTTAAATAATGAATCAGCAGGATTAGGGCTAACTCCACAGACGGCTACCTCTAATAGCCAAGGCTATGTTCAGACCGTTGTTAATTCAGGCACAGTTGCAACGACTGTTAGGGTTACCGCGAGTATCGATGGCACCGAACCACTTATTTCAAGTCAATCTAATGTACTGGTCGTTTCGACAGGTAAACCAGATCAAGACAGTTTTTCACTTTCTGCTTCAGTCCTTAACGTCGAAGGCTGGAATTATGATGGTGCTAAAGTCACTATTACCGCTCGTTTAGCCGATGCCTTTAACAACCCTGTACCCGATGGTACTGCCGTTATATTTACAGCTGAAGGTGGTTCGATCGAGAGCTCATGTCAAACACAAAATGGAGTCTGTTCCGTTGTATGGACAAGCCAGCAGCCCCGTCCTGCAGGTGTTGATGGAAATGGTCCCTTCTTTGATAGCAGTGGTAATTATATTCAAGATCCGGTAGCGATTTTAAAGCAGGAAGTCAATTTTGCTGGTGGGAGCTATTATGGCAATTATTTTGGGCAACCCTACGGTGGTCGAGTAACTATAACTGCAACAGCTATCGGTGAAGAGTCATTCCCTGATTTAAATAGTAATAATATTCTCGACACTGCAAGTGAATTTAATTTATTTGTCGGTACTACCACTAACTGTGGACGCGATAATAGTGGTGATTGTTATGATTTGAGCGAAGCCTATGTTGATCATAACGAAGATGGCATTTACACCCCTAAATATATAGGTGGAGCGTCCAATGATACCTCCGGTGCCCGTGAAACATTTACTGATTTTATCGATCCCGTCAACCCAACCGGACAAGGTGAATTTAACTTAGCCGATGGAGAATACAGCGGTGTTTTATGTGATGCGTCGGTTTCTAGTGTGAAATGTAGCCCGCAGGCATCGATTTCTGTTCGCCGCTCACTTGTATTAGTGATGTCAAGTAGTGAAGCTTTTGCTACACGGATAGAAAATGTCGCAATTGTTGATAATGTGGCGGGCAATCAGCAAATTGATATTGGCCTAAAAGGAACGGCCTCAGTGATGTTTACTATTGCTGATATCAATAATCAGCAGATGCCTGCAGGAACGGTTGTGAACTTCAAAGCCTCGGGGGCGACTGTCACAAGTTCTGCAAGTTATACTTGGCCGAGTACTAATTACAATGGCGGTAGACAGTTTGTGGTCAGTTTAAAAGGTGGTGAACAAGCTGATTCAGGTAATTTAATCGTGACTGTAACTACACCTGGTTTAAGTGATGTAGGGCTTGAAGGGACGACCTCTGAAGTCTTAAATATACCTATTGTTGTGAAATAGCCTAAGTATTTATATCTAAAAAATAAGGTGCTAGTAGCACCTTATTTTTTCATGCAAAACTGAATTTATCGCTGGAACTGATAAACACTACCTAATTTCATGATTTGCGTTAGCTCATCTAAGGCGGTGCGCGATTCAATAAGCAACTGTGGATCCGCCAAGTCTTGAGTGGTTAATCTGTCACGGTAGTGTTTTTCAACCCAAGTATTTAAGCGGCTAAATAAGGCATCATCCATTAAGGTGTGTTGATTCACCGCTGCAACTTCTCTTTCATTCATGGCGACACGTAAACGCAAACAGGCAGGGCCGCCACCGTTTTGCATACTTTGTTTTACATCGAAATAGCGCACTTGTTTAATGGGCGTGTTTAGCGTGAGTAATTCATTTAAATAGGCAAATACCGCTGGGTTTTCTTGACAATCTGTGGGGGCAATAATCGCCATATCCCCCGAGGGTAGGGTGATAATTTGAGTGTTAAATAAATAGCTCTTTACGGCGTCGTTAATCGCCACTTTTGCCGTTGGGACCTCGATAAAAAACAGTTCAGTGTCGAGCTTACGTTTAATTTCATCAATTTTTGGCTGGGTATTTAAGAATGCTTGCTCATGGTAGAACAGGACATTTTGGTTACCTACGGCGATAACGTCATTGTGAAATACGCCTTGGTCAATCACATCGGGGTTTTGTTGGATAAAAACACAATTATCCTCTTCAAGCTGATGTAGACGCGCTACCGCCATCGATGCTTCTAAGGTTTGTCTAGCTGGATACTTTTGCGGTTTAGGCGCATTGGGATTGGTGGCTTCCTGCCCATAAACGAACAGTTCTACACCGGCATGGCCGTATTCGTTACAGAGGCGGGTGTGGTTTGCCGCGCCTTCGTCACCGAAGCTATTATGTTCAGGTAAATGATTATGGTGATGAAAATAGTGGGGATCGTTGAAAGTTGCTGTTAAGATGCGCCCCGTTGTGATGGGCTCGAGACTACGGTGCAATTTATCGACCAGATTGGCTGGGGTAAAATGCAGTTTGCCGTCACGAGTATCCGCACTTGGCGATACGGTCGCAGCATTGGCTGTCCACATGCTGGATGCACTGCAACAGGCATTAAGCAGCGCTGGAGCCTCTCTCGCGGCTTGTTGTAACACTTGAGCATCGTTGCCTGAAAAACCAATTCGGCGCAGTGTATAGATATCTGGGCGTTCTTGGGGCGCTAACATGCCTTGAACTATCCCTAAATCGGCCAGAGCTTTAGCTTTTTGTAGACCTTGTTTTGCAGCAGCCTTAGGGTTAGATACCAGTGCGGCGTTGCTGAGTGAGGCCACATTGCCAAAAGACAATCCCGCATAATTGTGGGTTGGGCCAACGAGTCCGTCAAAATTCGCTTCAAAGTGCTTCATTGCTTATCCTTGTGATAGGGAAGGTTATTATTTGTTCATATGCTCCCTGAGGGGACCCAGTATACTGAAGCTATTCGTGTGCACAAGCGGACGGTTTTGTGCTCAAAGCGACTTTTTCGCAATAAATGCATAACTATTTCTTGCTTGCTGGCAAATAATGAAATATTAGTTTTTAATTACGCAATATTATTTTTTTACATTTTTTCAACTTTGGTTAAAAAGTGACTCGCTGGTACATATAAAAGAGGGATTAGCTTGAAACAATCAGTGCAACCCTCTATATATGGAGCCAATTTCCACCTTCTTGAGATTTTTTGGCGCAAATCAAACTATGGGTAAATCGCTAGTTATTGTCGAATCGCCGGCCAAAGCTAAGACTATTAATAAATATCTTGGCAAAGAGTTCATCGTTAAATCGAGTGTGGGTCATATCCGTGATCTACCTACATCCTCCACCTCCGAAGGCAATGAAAAGGTTAAATCCGCTGCCGAAGTGAAGAAGATGACGCCTGAAGAAAAGGCGCGATATAAAAAGGTGAAAGATCAGCAAGCGCTGGTGTCTCGCATGGGCGTTAACCCTGAAAAGGGCTGGGCGGCTAAATATCAAATCCTGCCGGGTAAAGAAAAGGTCGTAAAGGAGCTTCAGGCGTTAGCCGATTCCGCTGACCAAATTTATCTCGCAACCGACTTAGACCGTGAGGGAGAAGCCATCGCCTGGCATTTGCAGGAGGTGATTGGTGGTGATCCTTCACGGTATCAACGTGTGGTGTTTAATGAGATCACTAAGTCAGCGATTCAGGATGCCTTTAGCAAGCCGTCGACGCTCGACACTAACATGGTCAATGCCCAGCAGGCGCGTCGCTTCTTAGACCGAGTGGTGGGGTTTATGGTGTCGCCACTGCTGTGGAAAAAAGTGGCCCGTGGTTTATCCGCAGGACGAGTGCAATCGGTTGCCGTGCGTTTAGTGGTTGAACGTGAAAGCGAAATCAAAGCCTTTGTGCCAGAAGAGTTTTGGGATGTGCACGCCTTACTGAATACTCCTTCGAGCGATGCGCTGCGGATGGAAGTGGTTAAACACCTCGATTCTGCTTTTGAACCGACGAACGAACAGCAAGCCTTAGCGGCTGTGCAGGCCCTATCTTCCGCGAGTTTTAAAGTGATTGCCCGCGAAGATAAAGCCACCCAAAGTAAACCTTCTGCCCCCTTTATCACCTCGACGTTGCAGCAGGCTGCAAGTACACGTTTAGGTTTTGGGGTGAAGAAAACCATGATGATGGCCCAGCGTTTATATGAAGCGGGTCATATCACTTATATGCGTACTGACTCGACGAACTTAAGCCAAGAAGCGTTAGACAGTGTGCGTGAGATGATCGGCAAGGAATACGGTGCCAAGTATTTACCTTCTGAGCCTATCCGTTACGGTTCTAAAGAAGGTGCACAGGAAGCGCACGAAGCGATTAGACCCTCTAACGTAAAAGTCGAAGCCGCAGCATTAACCGATATGGAACGTGACGCCCAGCGGCTCTACGAGCTGATTTGGCGTCAGTTTGTTTCTTGCCAGATGACACCTGCCCAATATGATGCCACTCGATTAACCGTTAAAGCGGGTGACTATGAGTTAAAAGCCTCGGGCCGAACCCTGCGCTTTGACGGTTGGACACGTGTGCAAACTGCGCTTAAGAAGAAAAATGAAGAGGACAATACTCTGCCGTTTGTGAACGAAGGAGATGTGCTTTCATTAACTGAATTACAACCTAAACAACACTTTACAAAACCGCCAGCGCGTTACAGTGAAGCATCATTAGTCAAAGAATTAGAAAAGCGTGGCATTGGTCGTCCGTCTACCTATGCGACTATTATTTCGACGATTCAAGACCGTGGCTATGTCAAAGTGGAAAACCGTCGCTTTTACGCTGAGAAAATGGGCGAAATCGTTAGTGAACGTTTAGTCAGTAGTTTTGCCGATTTAATGAATTATGATTTTACCGCCAGCATGGAGCAAACCTTAGATGATGTTGCCCGTGGCGAGTTAGATTGGAAAAAAGTGCTCGATGGGTTCTACGCTGACTTTACGAAGCAATTAGAAAAAGCGGAGCTTGATCCCGAAGAAGGCGGTATGCGTCTAAACCAAATGGTGATGACCAATATCAAGTGCCCAACCTGTGGCCGCCCTATGGGGATCCGCACCGGGACGACAGGTGTGTTCCTCGGCTGCTCTGGCTATGAGTTACCGCCAAAAGAGCGCTGCAAGACCACAATGAACTTAACGCCTGGCGTTGAGGCCATTAGTGAAAACAGTGAAGATGCGGAAACCGATGCACTGCGAGCCAAACATCGCTGCGGTATCTGTGGCACCGCCATGGATAGCTATCTGATTGATGAAAAACGTAAGTTGCACGTCTGCGGTAATAACCCCCAGTGTGAAGGTTACGAAGTCGAAGAAGGCCAATTCAAGATTAAAGGCTATGAAGGTCCACTGATTGAGTGTGATCGCTGTGGTCACGATATGGAACTGAAAAACGGCCGCTTCGGTAAGTACTTCGGCTGTACTAACGAAGAATGTAAAAACACACGTAAGTTGTTGAAAAATGGTGAGGCAGCGCCACCAAAAGAAGATCCAATCTATTTACCTGAGCTCAAATGCAGTAAGTCAGATGCGCATTTTGTGCTGCGTGATGGCGCCGCGGGTATCTTCCTTGCTGCGAGTACTTTCCCTAAATCTCGGGAAACGAGAGCGCCTTTGGTGGAAGAGTTAGTCAAGTACCGTGACTTACTCTGGCCTAAGTATCAATACTTAGCCGATGCGCCAGTGACAGACGATGAAGGCAATAAGGCCGCGGTCAAGTTTAGCCGTAAGACTAAAGAGCAATACGTTGCCACTGAAGTTGATGGTAAAGCCACTGGTTGGTCTGCCCATTATATCAATGGTAAGTGGGTCACTGAGTCCTCCACTAAAAAAGCGAAGAAAGCCTAGTATAGAATGTGTGATTGACATGCACTAATAAAAAAGCCAAGTCATTAATTGACTTGGCTTTTTTATTATCTAACTTTTTATAAGTATCCAATTTTATTATCTAACTTTTTATAAGTATCCAATCCGGTTTTGCTTAACGTATATCGAGAGCCATCACCATTTCTTTTTAGGCTGGAACAACATATCGATATCATCTTCCTCATTTTTAGATCTAGGTGCACTTGGCTCAGATTGTTTTTGAGCGCCCATAATCTCATCGAGTAGCATTTTTGCTTCATCAACCTTGCGGCCAATAAAGGGGTCATTGGGTGTCTGTGCTTTAATCGCATGCAAAGTGGCCAAAGCTTTAGTCACCATTTGTTTGGAAGAACCATACTGTTTCATAAAACTCGCCGCACGGGCGCGGGAAAGCATAGAATCAACATTTATCCTGAGCTGCAAACTATCTATACGGTTTTCTTCCTGCGCAAAAACATTTGGATCAACACGGCCCTTATTGTGTTCTGCCCGTAATATTGCCTTGAGTTTTTTGAGGGTTTGCACTAAAGCTAAAATCTGTTTGTCGTTGTCTGGTAGCCTAAAACCCTCAATAGGAGGGGCTTGTGGAGGACTTGATTGTAACGAGTCTATCTGATTTTTAATATCGGCGAGACGACGTTGAAAATCCGCCTTTTGTTGGATGGCGCTGAGTGTCGTTGCTATTTCTAACGCATCTTGAACGCGGCGATACAGCACCAACATAATATGGGTACTGCAAGGTATCATGCCGGTATTGGATAATACCGTTTCCGTTTCATCGATGATGGCCCTTTGACGAGCAAACTCGATGCGACGCTCAGCCTCAGCACGTTCTTTTTGTTGTTGTATAACGTTAATTCCGATAACAAGCAGTAAAAGTGCACCGATGAGGATCAGAACCAAGGTGAATGACATAGATGTTCCATTATTTATCCAATTGAGCTAATGCTACAATAAATCAATAAACTAGCATAGTTATCTTAGCCTAGGTTATCATTTCTGTCGTATGAATCTTTAGACTTGTGCTCTATATTCCTATTTGCTTTAATTTTTACGTTATACTATAACGATTGATTATAGATGAGTGTGATGTTACCACTCAATGAACAATACCTTTATGCGTATTTGAGACAAGGATAGAAGATGAAACTGCAACAGCTCAGGTATATTGCCGAGGTGGTAAAACATAACCTCAATGTATCGGCAACCGCTGAAAATTTGTATACCTCTCAACCAGGGATCAGTAAACAAGTTCGCATGTTGGAAGATGAGTTGGGGATCCAAATTTTTGGCCGAAGCGGTAAACATTTGACCCATGTAACGCCTGCTGGACTGCAGGTCATTAATATTGCCAATGATATTTTAGGTAAAGTTGAAAGCATTAAAAAAGTGTCGGAAGAGTACACTAAGCCGGATCAAGGTGAGTTAAATATTGCCACCACAGATACCCAAGCGCGTTATGCTTTGCCGCATATTATTCGCCAGTTTATCGACCGTTACCCTAAAGTTAACTTACATATGCACCAAGGCACTCCTTCACAGATCAGTGAGCAAGCTGCCCGCGGCGATGCGGATTTTGCGATTGCCACCGAAGCCATGCATTTATACTCAGATTTAATCATGTTGCCTTGCTACCACTGGAATCGCTCGGTGGTGGTGCCTAAAGATCATCCTCTTGCCTCACGTAGCCATATCAGCATCGAAGATTTAGCTCGTTTTCCGTTGGTGACCTATGTATTTGGATTTGACCGTGCCTCTGAAATCGAGAAAGCCTTTAATCGCGCTAACTTAGAGCCTAGGGTGGTATTCAGTGCGACCAGTGCCGATGTATTAAAAACCTATGTTCGTTTAGGTTTAGGCGTAGGGGTGATTGCTTCTATGGCAATCGATCTCAATGTGGATAAAGATTTAGTCGCCATAGATGCAGGGCATTTATTTACCCACAGTACGACGAAAATTGGTTTTAGGAAGGGCAGTTTTTTACGCAGTTATATGTATGATTTTATTCAACACTTTGCGCCACATTTGACGCGGGATGTGGTTGAAAAGGCCGTTGCTTTGCGGGATCAACAGTTAATTGATGAGATGTTTGCCGATAAAAACCTCCCCATGCGTTAACTCTGCTAGTCCGATAAAAAATGCCGCGAATATTCGCGGCATTTTTTATCGGACAATTAAATTTTACCCTTCTGATAGAGGATGGCGTCCTCAGG
Source organism: Shewanella sp. KJ2020 (assembly GCF_024197625.1). NCBI lineage: Bacteria > Pseudomonadati > Pseudomonadota > Gammaproteobacteria > Alteromonadales > Shewanellaceae > Shewanella > Shewanella sp. KJ2020. The sequence continues at coordinate 132,650 of NZ_JAKUKD010000002.1, forward strand.
ATCACGTCTTAAGATAAATCACCCTTATCCATCTCGAGCTGAGCGAGGGCGATAACGGCTTGAGTGCGGTTACGCACACCGAGTTTTCGAAAAATCGCCGTCGCATGGGCTTTGATGGTGGCCTCTGATACGCCAAGATCGTAGGCAATTTGCTTATTCAGTAAACCTTCGGCAAACATTTGCAGCACTTTATATTGCTGAGGGGTGAGATCCGACAGCTTACTCGCCATTTTATCGGTATCGTCATCTTCAATTGGGATAATTTCTGCCCCCGCAGGTAGCCAAATATCACCAAATAAGACTGCACTTAATGCTTCTTTTAGGGTTTCCATCGATGCCGATTTAGGAATAAAGCCACTGCTACCGTAGTGGATTGCACGGCTTATCGTATTGATATCTTCATGGGCAGAAATTACCACCACGGGAAGGTCTGGATAGTGGGAACGTAAGTGGATCAAGGTGGAATAACCGTGGGAGCCAGGCATTTGTAAGTCCAGCAGCACTAAATCGTAGCTGGTATTTTGTGCGTCTAAAACCGATTGTAATGCATCGGCACTGTCTGCTTCATACCATTGGGCATGCTCAAAGGCACTGGTGAGTGCCTGACGTAGTGCATTTCTGAACAATGGATGATCGTCTGCGATAATGATATTTAAGTTTTCTAGCTTCATGGCTTTTATGATTATGTTCGTGGCGCGTGAAGATTGAACTCAATGTAACAGAAAAGTAATAGGGGAGCCTATTGCTTTATGCAGGAATTTTGACAAAATTTTTATATGTTTCTTGTTGTTATACTTTTGTCTAGTGGTTGTTAGCTATGAATGGAGGTGAACATTGCCCCAAAAACAGTTGCATTTAAGGGGCCAAGTATATTGCCTTGAGTGCTTAAATTCTATTCAGCCGTCCAGACTTGCGTGGGATTTCGTTGTTCGTCTACAGCAACAAAGGTAAACACGCCACGTATCGCATGCTCACGGTGATCTTGGTACATATTCTCCACGAAGATATTTACTTCGACTTTTAAGGAGGTATTGCCGACATGGATCACCCGGGCGATCAGTTCCGCTAGTGTGCCAGCGGGGATCGGTTTTTTAAAATCGATACGGTCAGAACTCACAGTGACTAAGGTTTTACGGCAAAAACGGGTCGCGGCGATAAACGCTGTTTCATCCATCCACGCTAAGGCTTCGCCACCAAATAAGGTGTTGTGATGATTAGTAATAGAGGGGAAAACGGCTTTGATTACACGGGCTTCGGATTGATTGATCCTTTGCTCAATAGCGTCTGAAAACGTCGGATGTGAAGTATCGAGGGAATTTGGCATACGGCAACCTGAGGTTATGCATTTTTAACGAGGCGCAATTATAGTGAGTTTTAATTTTGAATGATAGAAAACGCCTATTCCAATCTGTTTTAAAGCCAAACTAAAAGTAAAAAGGCTTCCATTGGAAGCCTTGAGTTATTGCTTTACTATGTTTATTGGCCTAATAAGGCTCGTCTATCGCGGGAAGCTTTGGCCAGATCCCGCAGTAACTTTTCTGAATCATCCCAGTGTAGGCAGGAATCGGTGATACTTTTGCCGTAACAGAGTGGTTGTCCTTTGACGACCTTTTGATTGCCTTCCTGTAAGAAACTTTCGGCCATTATCCCGGCAATTGCCGTGCTACCCGCACGCATTTGCGCCATGATGTCGTCGGCAACGGCTAATTGCTTAAGGTGATTTTTTTCACTGTTACCGTGGCTGAAGTCCACGACCACTCGAGGCGTGACATCAACGGACTCAAGCTTTAAACGCGCTTCTTCAATATCCTGCGCGAAGTAATTAGGCTTTTTGCCGCCGCGCAATATGATATGGCCAAAAGGATTACCGTGGGTGCGATAGACCGCCATGGCGCCATCTTTATCCGGTGAATAGAAGATATGCGGCACTTTTGCGGCGCGCACCGCATCGACGGCGATATTGATATTGCCATCGGTACCGTTTTTAAAACCCACGGGGCAGGAGAGGGCTGAGGCCATTTCTCGGTGCACTTGGCTTTCGGTGGTGCGTGCGCCAATGGCGCCCCAAGTGATTAAATCAGCTATATATTGACCGTTCACCATATCTAAAAATTCGGTGGCTATGGGTAACTTTAATTCGGTGATCTGTTGCAGCAATTCACGGGCAATACGCAGACCTTTATTGGGTTCGAAACTGCCATCGAGATCGGGGTCGGATATCAAGCCTTTCCAGCCAACGATAGTGCGTGGTTTTTCGAAATAAACGCGCATTAAAATGCACAAGTCCTCTTTCAATTCTTGATGCAAGGCCGCTAAACGTTGGGCATATTCGAGGGCAGCCTTAGTATCATGAATTGAGCAGGGGCCAATGATCACCAGCAGGCGCTGATCTTCGCCCATAATAATGGCTTCAACTTCACGACGTTGTTGGATCAGATAGTCGGCGGCTTCTTGGGTTAATGGGTACTCAGATGCCAGTTGTGCAGGTGAGATGACTTTAGCTAATAAAGAAGTACGTAATTCGTCTGTTTTAATGGTCATTCAAAATACCGAGCTTGCATGCGGCGCTTTTCGCCAGATTGCCACGGATTATAACGAATCGAGCCGAGTTGCACAGTGCCAATTGTGCTAATTGTCGGCATCTGTGCAATGAATTTAATTTAACTTAGATCTATTTAACCTAAATTTGCCCTTGTGGATTAGCAGGTTAAGGTCTGTTGATTTAGAACATATGACGCTCAAGACCCGTCACATCTAAAATCTTAGTCGCAATCTCTTCAACCGAATGATTGGTGGTGTCTATATAGGGAATACGTTCACGTTTAAACATCATTTCCACTTCTTTGACCTCTAAGCGACACTGTTTGAGCGATGAATAGCGACTATTCTCCATTCGGCTTTGGCGGATTTCATGTAAGCGCACGGGATCAATGGTTAAACCAAACAGTTTTTTCTTATTGCGTTTCAGCGCTTCAGGTAACTTAAGGTTATCCATATCATCTTCGGTGAAAGGGTAGTTTGCCGCTTTTATGCCGAACTGCATGGATAAATACAGGCTCGATGGGGTTTTGCCACAGCGAGAGACTCCAAGTAAAACCAGATCGGCTTCATCCATGTGTTTCATGGTCTGGCCGTCATCGTTATCCATCGCAAAATTAATGGCATCGATACGGGCTTCATAGCCATGATTAGCTTTGCCGTGGGTACGGTGAACTACGGGTGAGGCGCTTACGCCTAAATGTTGCTCAAGTGGTGCCACAAAAGTATTTAAAAAATCATAATCTACCCCTTCACTCGAGTAGATGATGTCGCGAATTTCGGCTTTTACGATCGAATGGAACACTAATGGCCGTTCACCTGTTGTAATAAAACAATCATTAATTTGTCGCTTAACTTGCTCGGCTTTCGTTAAGGTTTCAACAAATGGAATCGTAAGTGACTCAAATTCTAGTGGAAATTGCGAGAGAACTGCATGTCCAAAAACCTCAGCTGTGATCGCTGTCCCGTCGGAGATGTAGAATACCTTTGGTGCCATACTGACCTCTTGTAGTAATAAAATTACAAATAAAATTATAGATTTACGCTTCTTCGGCAGGAGTGTAAAATGCCGCTGCCCTCGTGTGAAGGGGCCACTGAAATAAACTTGCGGAGATAGAACTGTGCAGCAATACGTACTCTGGTATCAGGAATTAGGCATGGGTGACGTCAACTTAGTTGGCGGTAAAAATGCTTCTCTAGGCGAGATGATCAGCAATCTGGCCAATGCCGGTGTTCAAGTACCTGGCGGATTTGCGACGACTTCTTATGCGTTCAATGAGTTCCTTGAACAAAGTGGAGTAAACCAGAAGATTTATGACATTCTAGCCACACTGGATGTAGATGATGTCAATGCACTGGCAAAAGTAGGTGCACAGATCAGACAATGGGTGATTGACACCCCATTCCAACCAGCTTTAGAGCAAGCCATTCGTGAAGCTTACGATAAACTTGCCGCTGAAACTAGCGATGCGTCATTCGCGGTTCGTTCTTCTGCCACCGCAGAAGATATGCCAGATGCCTCTTTTGCTGGTCAGCAAGAAACCTTCTTAAACGTGAAAGGATTTGACTCAGTTCTCGTGGCTATCAAGCACGTGTTCGCGTCACTCTTTAACGACCGTGCTATTTCATACCGTGTTCACCAAGGTTATGAACACCACGGTGTTGCCCTGTCTGCCGGCGTCCAACGCATGGTTCGTTCAGACAAAGCGGCATCAGGTGTGATGTTCACTATGGACACTGAATCAGGCAACAATGATGTCGTGTTTATCACTTCCTCTTTCGGTCTGGGTGAAATGGTCGTTCAAGGCGCGGTAAACCCTGACGAATTCTATGTTCACAAACCTATCCTTTCTCAAGGCCATAAAGCCGTTGTTCGCCGTAATATCGGTAGCAAGCTCATCCAGATGGTGTATTCCGATGATGCTGCTCACGGCAAACAAGTGAAAATTGAAGATGTTGCCGCTGACAAGCGTCGTCAATTCTCTATCAATGACGCAGAAGTGATGGAATTGGCTAAACAAGCCATGGTTATCGAAAAACACTACGGTCGTCCAATGGACATCGAGTGGGCGAAAGACGGTAATGATGGCAAACTCTACATCGTTCAAGCGCGTCCAGAAACGGTTCGTAGCCGTGAAGATGTGCAATTGATTGAGCGTTACCACTTAAAGAGCCGTGGCGCTGTGATCTCTGAAGGTCGTGCTATCGGTCATAAAGTGGGTTCAGGTGTGGCTAAGGTATTAACCTCAATCGCCGACATGGATCAAATCCAACCTGGCGATGTGTTAGTGACTGACATGACAGATCCAGATTGGGAACCTATCATGAAGCGCGCCAGCGCCATCGTCACGAACCGTGGCGGTCGTACCTGTCACGCGGCGATTATTGCCCGTGAATTAGGTGTACCCGCTGTGGTAGGTTGTGGTGATGTGACTGACCGTATCAAGAATGGTCAATTAGTGACTGTGTCTTGCGCCGAAGGCGACACAGGCTTCATTTATGAAGGTAAACAAGAGTTTGAAGTGATTTCAAACCGTGTTGATTCACTGCCTGCATTACCGATGAAAATTATGATGAACGTGGGTAACCCTGATCGCGCATTCGACTTTGCCCGTTTGCCAAACGAAGGTGTCGGTTTAGCGCGTTTAGAATTCATTATCAACCGCATGATCGGTATTCACCCGAAAGCGCTGCTTGAATTCAATCAACAAGACGCCGCTCTGCAAACTGAAATTAACGAGATGATCGCAGGTTATGAGTCACCCGTTGAGTTCTATATTGCGCGCTTAGTGGAAGGTATCGCATCAATCGGTTCGGCTTTCTATCCGAAGAAAGTGATCGTACGTATGTCAGACTTTAAGTCTAACGAATACGCAAACTTAGTTGGTGGTGATCGTTACGAGCCAGAAGAAGAGAACCCAATGCTGGGCTTCCGCGGTGCAAGCCGTTATATCTCTGAATCCTTCCGTGACTGTTTCGCCCTAGAGTGTGAAGCGATCAAGCGCGTTCGTAACGACATGGGTCTGAAAAACGTTGAAGTGATGATCCCGTTTGTACGTACCGTGAAAGAAGCCGAACAAGTCGTTGGCCTATTGAAAGAGCAAGGTTTAGAGCGTGGTAAAGATGGCCTACGCGTCATTATGATGTGTGAAGTGCCTTCAAACGCGCTGTTAGCGGATCAATTCCTTGAGCACTTCGATGGTTTCTCTATCGGCTCAAACGACTTAACCCAGCTAACACTTGGCTTAGACCGTGACTCAGGCATTATTAGTCATCTGTTTGATGAGCGTAATGAAGCCGTTAAGATCCTATTGTCTATGGCGATTAAAGCAGCTAAGGCTAAGGGTGCTTATATCGGTATCTGTGGTCAAGGTCCTTCAGATCACGCCGATTTCGCGGCTTGGTTAGTTGAACAAGGTATCGATACCGTGTCTCTGAACCCTGATACTGTTATTGATACATGGTTATATTTGGCCGAAGCCCACGGGTGATCTAGGCTGTAATTTGATAAAGATGTTAAAAAAGCCGCTTTGAGCGGCTTTTTTTTTGTTTATAATGGCCCCATAACGATAATTGACAGAAGCCATCCATGTTACCCCTGCTATCACATCAACAAACATTAGAGCCAGTGTATTTGGCATACCTTGATGCACTCGAGCAAAGCGAGTATTCCGGTGATATAGACAAGCGATACAGTGCTCGGCTAGTGCAAGCGACCGATAACTCTGTCTATCAATTTTTACCCCAAGCTGTACTTTATCCTAAAAATCAAAAGGATATACAAATAGCCTTGGCGCTCGCGGCGAAAGACATCTTCCGTGAGGTCACTTTTAGTGCCCGGGGCGGCGGTACGGGCACCAATGGCCAGTCCTTGACCCATGGTCTGATCCTCGATGTATCGCGCTATATGAACCGTGTGCTTGAAGTGAATGCTGAGCAGGGTTGGGTTCGGGTTGAAGCTGGGGTGATTAAAGATGCACTTAATGATGTATTGCGCCCACACGGTTATTTTTTCAGTCCCGATTTATCCACCTCTAACCGCGCGACCATTGGCGGTATGATCAACACCGATGCCTCGGGTGCGGGCTCCTTGGTTTACGGTAAAACCTCGGACCATGTATTGGCGCTGCGCAGTGTGTTGATCGATGGCAGTGTGCTAGACACTCAGCCATTGGATGCGGGACTTTTGTGTAATCCCGATAATGTGAGTGACAATCCACTCGGGCAAAAGCTGATTTCGGCCATTGCAAAGGTTTGCCGCGAGAAGCGATCGCTGATTGAAAAGCAATTCCCTAAACTTAACCGCTTTTTAACGGGTTATGATTTAAAAAATGTGTGGAACCATGGCCTGACGCAATTCGATTTATCGCGGATTTTAACGGGCTCAGAGGGTACGCTGGCGGTCATTACCGAGGCTAAGCTGAATATTACGCCGCTGCCGACCGAGCGGGCGATGGTAAATATTAAGTATGATTCGTTCCAATCGGCGCTGCGCCACGCACCATCCTTAGTCGCTGCCCGGGCGACTGTGGTTGAAACCGTAGATTCAAAGGTCCTTAATTTAGCCCGTGAAGATATTGTCTGGCATTCGGTTGCTGAGCTTATCCAGGAAGTACCGGGTAAGATTATCGACGGTCTCAATATGGTCGAATTTGCCGGTGACACTGAGGAAGTTGAGCAAAAGCTTGCTAGTCTTGAAGCGGTTTTGACCGAGCAAATCAGTAAAGGTGAGTGCGGCGTACTGGGTTACCAAGTGACGCAAGATAAGCCGAGCATAGAGAAAATCTATGGCATGCGTAAAAAAGCCGTTGGTTTACTCGGCGCCACTAAAGGGCGTCGTAAACCTATCGCCTTTGCAGAAGATACTGCGGTGCCACCCGAAAAATTAGCCGATTATATTATGGAGTTTCGCGCAGTACTGGATGGGCATAATCTGCAATATGGCATGTTTGGTCATGTGGATGCCGGTGTGCTGCATGTGCGGCCCGCGCTCGATATGTGCGATGTGGAAGATGAAAAGTTACTGCGGGTTATTTCCAATCAAGTTGCGGCACTGACGCTCAAATACGGCGGCCTGATGTGGGGCGAGCATGGTAAGGGCGTGCGTGGCGAATACGGCCCATCGGTATTTGGCGATGAACTTTATGGCGTTCTTCAAGATATCAAAGGCCTGTTTGACCCCGATAATAGACTTAACCCAGGCAAGCTGGTGGCGCCTAAAGATACAGGCGCCCTCTATTATGATGTTGACAGTGCTAAGCGTGGTAAGTTTGACAGACAAATTCCCGTTACTGTGCGCGATGCATTCCCAGATGTGATGAACTGTAATGGCAATGGTCTGTGTTTTAACTACAGCAGCTATTCGCCTATGTGCCCCTCATTTAAGGTGACGGGGGATAGAGTGCAGTCACCTAAAGGTCGTGCAGGATTGATGCGTGAATGGCTAAGGCTGCTTGAAACCGAAGGCGTGGATGTGAACGCGCTGGCGAAAGCCAAACCTTTGGGTATTTTGCAGCGGATGCAAAATACGATAAATGCAAAGCGGGATTACGATTATTCCCATGAGGTGATGGAATCCCTTAAGGGTTGCTTAGCCTGTAAAGCCTGCTCTGGCCAATGCCCGGTTAAAGTGGATGTGCCTAAATTTAGGGCGCAATTCTTTAATATTTACTATCAACGTTATCTGCGTCCGTCCAAGGATTACCTGGTTGCGGGCATCGAAGACAGTTTACCTCTGATGGCTGCTGCGCCAAGACTGACCAATTTCGCCTCGCAAAACCCACTCAGCCAATGGGTCATCAAAAAGGCTATTGGCTATGTGGATGCGCCAGCGCTGTCGGTGCCAACCTTAAAACAACGACTCGATGGCCATGCGAGTCGCGGCTATGATCTGGCTGCATTGCAGGCCATCCCCGCCGATGAGAGGGCAAAATTTGTATTAGTTGTACAAGATCCCTTTAACAGTTTCTATGATGCTGGATTGGTGTATCGCTTTATCCAATTGATTGAAACCTTAGGATTAAAGCCTGTTCTATTACCCTTTAAACCCAATGGTAAACCGACCCATATCAAGGGCTTCTTGGATAAATTTGCTAAAACGGCGCAGTCGAGTGCGGACTTCTTAAACCAAGTGCATAAGTTAGGTATGCCGATGGTTGGGATTGATCCCGCCTTAGTGCTCTGTTATCGCGATGAATATAAAGAAATTTTAGGGGCTAATCGCGGCGCGTTTGAGGTTAAACTGGCTAACGAATGGTTACTCGGCATACTGCAGGATATTCCCGCTAAGGCCATGCAAGATAAACAATTTACTTGGTTTAGCCATTGCACCGAGTCCACGGCCAAACCCAATACCGCCAATGAGTGGAGCAAAATCTTTAGTCACTTTGGTGCTAAATTGACTGCGGTGAATTTGGGCTGCTGCGGTATGGCGGGCACCTATGGCCACGAGGCGGAAAATATTGAGCGTTCTCAAGCTTTGTTCGATATGTCATGGAAACAAACCTTAGCTAAACTTGATAAACAACAGGTACTTGTATCGGGTTATTCCTGTCGTAGCCAAGTCAAACGCTTTGCGGGCTATAAGCCTAAACATCCATTGGAGGCATTGCTTGAGCTCGCAAAATGTTAGATAGGGCTTTGCCTATGAGTACAAAAACCGAGTTAGGTTGAAACGGTTAATTGGATCCTCTGGGTAATAGATGTCACACTAAAACCAGCCAGAAGGCTGGTTTTTTGTTAAAGGAAATGGATCATGGACAAGTTGACCAAGAGCGAGCAGTACACATTAGAACAGCTTGCGCTGAATATTGCCTCTCCCACCAGTGCAGTGTTGAGAGAGGCCCCATTATGCAGTGAGGTCGCTTTATTTAATATTCAAGTGACTGGAGACTGGCAGTACCAGGGAACTGCGCTGCCGGTTAAATTTGCAAAGCTTTTTGCGGGTATTTTACACTGCATCGAGGATGAGCATTTTTTAATTACCCCAGTGGAAAAAGTTCGCGTCACAGTGGCCGATGTTCCTTTAGTGATTGTCGATTTTGAGCGTGGCCCAGATCCCGCTTATCTGCAGGTGAAGACCAGTATCGATACCGAGCATCAGATCTTGGATATTAGCCCTATGAAGCTGACCGACTTTGGTATTTATTTGCCCTTGGAGCGTGGTTTGTGGGGAAAACTGAGTCGAGCTTGTTATTATAATTTTGTGAATGAATTCAATTTATCTGACTTAGAATTGTCCTAAAAGCTGGGGTATTGATTGCAATTAGTTCGGGGTATTGACTAGTTTATTATAGGTTAAGTGATAGTATTAAAAATGACACTTAGCATTGGATCTTAGGCGAGTGTCAGGTTAGATGGGTCTAAAACCGCTGTTTTCGGAGGTGCTGTTTGAACCGTTATGAAAGCTTAGGCTATCTTGTTTCCCACTTAAATCTTGAGCTGCAAAATGAGCTCGATCTGCAACTTAAACGCTATCAACTCGATATTAAGTTGTGGCCGGTGTTGTTCGCCCTTTGGCAGGAAGAGGGCATCACTCAAACCGAATTATCAAAACGTTGTGATGTCGCAAACTACACTATGACGCGCTTGCTTGACCAGTTACAGGTACAAGGATTTATCACCCGTCACCAAGAGTCAGACAATCGCCGTGCTTTTCAAATATTTTTGACCGATGAGGCCAAAGCCTTAGAGCAGGATTTGATCCGAGAGGCTGAGCGGGTTAACGAAAAGTTTCTTTCTAACCTGAATGAGGATGAACGCTCACAATTTATAAAACTGCTCAACAAAATCAACCGTTTGTCAGTAGATGAATATGACTAACTGTACTAAGTCGAGTGTTTTGTGGGCCTAAAAGGGCAGCAATATAAGCAATAACACCAAACTCGAGCCAAACAGTAATCCCTGCTGTAGTATGCGTTGACGTTGAATTAGGCCTTCCTTCCCCTGTTTTAGGCTAGTGATCAATTGATTGTGCTTGTAAATTCGGCAGGTTAATTCATCGGTCTCGGGGTCGATAAACAGCTTAAAACGACATTGATTGCCATCGTTCAGTTTGATGCAGTGCTCACTATTTTGACCAAAATTAAGCTTACGAGACACCATTTGTCCGTTGATAAAAACCCTCTCTAAGCCAAACCAATCACTGGCCTGCAACTCAACCGAGTCTTGATTCAGCTCATATTTGAAACTGACCATGTGCCATTCCTCCACTCACCGACGAGTGATTAATTCAAGCAGAGCAGGTTACCGTTTTCCACTACAGAATAGTGAATTTTACGTGTCGTTTAGGTATCTGATTGGTATTAAGGAGGATTTATTTTTGACGAGGAGGGAAGAGGGAAAAGGCGAACAACCAGTGTTGGTTGCCCGCCTAAAAGCTTAATTAGGCTTTTGCACCTTGGTAAATGGCACGGGCCATTTCATCGGCAACAGCGCCAGTAGTGCGATTCTGTTCATCGGCCTTTGCAAAAATCTTCAGTAGCGTGTGATAGATTTCTCTAACCTTAGCTTCGGATTTTGCGGCATCATAATCTTTTTCGAATGATACGTTGATAATACCGCCGGCGTTAATGACATAGTCAGGAGCATATAAAATGCCCATGTCTTTCAGTTGTTCGCCATGGCGTACTTCGGCTAATTGATTGTTGGCACAGCCAGCGACAATTTTTGCCTTGAGTTGCGGTAAGGTCGCATCATTTAAGGTTGCACCAAGGGCACAGGGAGCATACACATCCACATCTTGGGAGTAGATGTCCTGCGGCGCGACGATAATGGCACCGAAATCTGTGGCAACTTTATCTAATGAGGCTTGATGAATGTCAGTCACAATCAGCTCTGCGCCTTCTTCATGCAAGTGTTTGCACAGATAATAACCTACGTGACCGACACCTTGAACGGCGATTTTAAGCCCTTTTAGGCTATCTAAACCGAGTTTATGTTTAACCGCAGCTTTGATACCTAAATAAGTGCCAAGGGCTGTGAAGGGGGATGGATCGCCACTCTTGCCTTCAAGACCCGCCATATAAGGGGTTTCTTCATGGGCGATCATAATATCAGCAGTGGTGGTGCCGACGTCTTCAGCGGAGTAATAACGGCCGCCGAGGCTATTGATAAAACGACCAAAGGCACGGAAGAGGGCTTCACGGTCAGGGCGCTTAGGATCGGCAATAATCACTGATTTACCACCACCCATGGTGAGGCCTGCCAGTGCGTTTTTGTAGGTCATGCCACGAGAGAGGCGCAATACGTCTGTCAGCGCTTCGTCGTCCGATTGATAGTTCCACATACGACATCCACCCACAGCAGGGCCTAAATTCGTATTATGGATGGCGACAATGGCTCTTAAGCCACTTTCTTTATCATGACAGAATACGACCTGTTCATGTTCGTCAAAGGATACATGATTAAATACAGCCACGTGAAGTTCTCCGCTATACACAATGAAAAAGCCGATGGAGTAAACTCCCATCGACTGCTTGTTATATTTATTGCAGAACCATAGCATTTAGCGATACTCTCAACCATGCATAATGACCGAATAAATAGATTATTTGTGGCAATCTAGCTTTCCACTTTACGTAAACGTAAGCTTTACGGTGAAAAAGGGATGGAATTGGATACAAAATCTGTGAATAGTACGGACCGCACACTCATCCAAAGAATGAGAGCCGCGTTATAACAATAAGATAGGACGGAAGTATGACTGAACAAGCTGTCGACCAAGCTCAACCAACGTTATCTGCAGAAGAGTTGGAAAAACTGCGCCAAGATTGGGTCAGAACTCAATTTCAAAAAGCGAATCGTTTCCTTGCCGAGAAAGGTGTTATCCCAAGCAAAGTGTTGGCCGATGAGAGCCGCTACCTTGCCCCTTATATGGCCATTTGGAAAATGGAGTCTAAGCGCCCAACGAATAAGACATATTGGGTGATGTCAGGGGATTTACCCTCGGATTTTGTCGATGTGAAAGTGGCGGCAACGGCCCGTGATGCGGTGCGTCATTTCTCTATGATGTGGCAAATGCAGGCGGAAAACTTAGTACGCTCAGGCGCCACCCGTGATGCCACTCAGGCCAAGTTTGCACAATTACTGGTATCGCGCGCCGAGAGTTTATATCGTATGCACAATGACGATAAACTGTGGAATGCTTAAACTCACATGAGTTGATACAACAGTCTCTTGCGTTGATTGATACCGGTAACTGAAATAACAATAAGGCACTCAACTGAGTGCCTTATTTATACTGACGTATATGCAGATTTCCTCTGTTGAGAACAAGGTCATCGAGCAACGTCGATAAGGCTTATTCTTCGCTGTCGCTTAAGTAGTAGAAACCTTGATTGATGAGTTTCAACAGTAAGGCTTGGACTTCTTCGTGCTGACATATTTCAGTCGCGTCATCGGCGTTTAAGCTCATTTTATTGCTTAATTGTGCGATAACGTCTGCCGGTGTATTGAGCAGTTCGTGCACATCACCATTGATGAATAATCGCGGCGTGGAGTCATTTTCAAGGCGCAATACTTTCAAACCACCGATACGGCTGATGCCCGCACCTTGGTCGAAGGCATCTTGCAGATCCGCTTCTGTGTAGGCTTCTTCACCTTCGCAAATATCTAATTCAAAACGATTTTGACTAAGTAATTTACCTAAAACGATTTGGTAGCTATTGGGATCTTGGCTTAGCTGACTCAAGAGTGACATTATGCCCACTTGATGATCTTGGCTGACGATACCCGCTGAACTCGGTTCAGTTTGTGAGGTGAAACGCTGCTGACCTAAGTTATTGTCGAGCAAATAATCGGCAACTTCGCTAACCAATTCTTGCTGGCTTGGGGCGCGGAAACCAATAGAGTAACTCATTGCCACAGTTAGGGTTTCACCGCAGTGTGGGAAACCTGGTGGAATATAAAGCATGTCGCCTTTTTCTAACACCACATCGATAATGGGGGTGAAGTCTTCAACCAGCGGCGAGTTGGGATTGCCACCACGGCGTTGTTGCGGGGTATTGTCGCCCACAGTCCAGCGACGCTCACCTTCGCCTTGAATGATAAACACATCATAGTTATCGACGTGCGGGCCTACGCCACCACTTGGGGTCGCAAATGAGGCCATCAAGTCATCGAAGCGCCAGTCCGGTAAAAAGCGAAAAGCGTCAACAAGTGGCTGTGAATCTGGATACCAATGGTTGACCGCTTGTACTAGCAATTGCCAATGGGTTTCGCCATAGCTGTCGTAATCTTCAAACGGCCCTTGAACCACTTCCCAGTTATCATCCTTAGTGACGACGATACGTGAAGAGATTTCTTCCTCACAGGCAAGGCCTGCTAGTTCATCGGCGCTGATCGGATCTTCAAACTGCGGAAAGGCATTTTTGATCAGCAGGGGTTTCTTTTGCCAGTATTCACTAAGAAACTGGGCGATATCGAGATTGAGTGTATACATAGTGTTAAAAAAGGCGACCACATCGCGGTGATGTGGGTCGCCTTAATCCTTATTTCTGTTTAAGAAAGAGTTTTATCTGTCGCCAACTTCAGCTAATAACTAAGCTTATTTAAAAACTAAATTTAGTGAAAAACTTACTTCAGTTCATCGACAAACGCTTCGGCGCGACCAATGTAATTGGCTGGCGTCATTTTCTTCAGTTCAGCTTTCACTGAGTCTGGTAATTCAAGTCCATCAATAAACACTGACAGTTGCTGCGCATCGATACGCTTACCGCGCGTCAGTTCTTTTAATTTTTCGTATGGCTTTTCAATGCCATAACGACGCATCACCGTTTGTACTGGTTCTGCTAACACTTCCCAGTTGTGATCGAGTTCATCACGCAGATGCGCTTCGTTAACTTCTAACTTGCTGATGCCTTTTAAGGTCGCTTGATACGCGATCAACGCATGGGCAATACCCACGCCTAAGTTACGCAGTACAGTTGAGTCAGTTAAGTCACGTTGCCATCTTGATAACGGTAACTTAGACGCTAGATGTTGCATCAGGGCGTTAGCGATACCTAAGTTACCCTCAGAGTTTTCAAAATCGATGGGGTTAACTTTGTGCGGCATAGTCGATGAACCGATTTCACCGGCGATAGTGCGTTGTTTGAAGTGACCTAGGGCGATGTAACCCCAAATGTCACGGTCAAAGTCAATCAGCACAGTATTGAAACGGGCAACCGCATCAAACAGTTCGGCAATGTAATCGTGTGGTTCGATTTGTGTCGTGTAGGCATTCCAATTAAGGCCTAGGCTAGTCACAAAACGCTCCGACAATTCATGCCAGTTCACTTCAGGGTAGGCTGACAGGTGAGCGTTGTAGTTACCAACGGCACCGTTCAGTTTGCCCATGATTTCAACATTGGCGATTTGTTTGATTTGACGTTCAAGGCGCATCGCCACGTTCGCCATTTCTTTACCTAGTGTTGATGGTGAAGCAGGTTGGCCATGGGTGCGTGACATTAATGGCACTGAGCGATATTCAATCGCCAGCTTTTTAATCGCAGTCAGCAACTCGTTGCAGTAGGGCAGTAAGACTTGCTCACGGGCTTCAGTCAACATTAAACCGTGGCTTAAGTTATTGATATCTTCGGAAGTACATGCAAAGTGAACAAACTCACCCACAGCCGCTAATTCGCTATTGCCGGCGATTTTTTCTTTGATAAAGTATTCAACCGCTTTCACATCGTGGTTAGTGGTGCTTTCGATAGCCTTAACACGCAGCGCATCTTGTTCATTGAAATTGTCTTTAATGCCATCGAGCACGGCGATAGCTGACTCGCTTAACGGCGGCACTTCGATGATTTCCGGGCAATCGGCTAACAGTTTTAGCCAATTGATTTCAACTTGAACACGGTACTTGGTAAGACCGAACTCGCTGAAAATCCCTCTCAATGACGCAGTTTTACTACCGTAACGGCCGTCTACCGGAGAGATAGCAGTTAGTGCGGAAAGATCCATGTGAAGCTCCTTGATGAACGCTAATTTTATTATAGGGTAAGACTTTTCTTGGCTGTATCGACTATGGCTTTACGGGCGAAGACTAAGTGTCGACGCTTACCGCCTAATTGGCGCCACAGTACAGCGCTGCGCATGGCTGCAAGCAGCAGAGCGCGAATTTTTTGTTGTACGATAGGGCGTTGCAAACATACTGGGTTGCCTGATATTTGGATTTTTGGCCCTAAATTACTGATGATGTCGCTATAAATGCTGGCAAGATTGGCAATCACTTGCTCGTCGGTGATCGCAAAATGATGTAGTTGGCGATGTACTTGATTAATGCGCTCAGCCAACATGCCTAGGCCGCTGTTTGAGCGTACCAGCTTGCGTTCGAGGGCTAAGATACCGACAAGATAACGAGTGATTTCAACATCTTTTTGGCTACTGTCGCCAAGCTGATTGAGGATCAGTTTGTAACCCTTATTCAACGAGGCTTTATCTTGATAGACATCGGCGGTATTGTCAGGATTGGTGACCAGTATGGTATTTAAACTCGCCGCGAGCTCGGCATTATCGCTCTCACCCTGACGCGCCAAATGTTGCACTTGGGCTATGGCTTGCAGTATGCCTGCAAATGCCATAGTACGGTTAACTAGCTGATCGCTCACGCTTTATCCTCGTATTAATTGATCGATGATGCCGCCACCTAGGCAGACTTCACCCTCGTAAAATACCGCAGATTGCCCAGGCGTCACCGCCGCAACGGGTTCATCAAAGATCACCTTTAGGGTGTTTTCATCGCTATAAGTTAGCGTGCAGGGCACATCTTGTTGGCGATAGCGGGTTTTCACTGTGATATGACAGCCATCGACAGGGCCAATTCTATCTACCCAATGCAGTTGGTTAACTGTCATGCCCGTCGACATCAAACGCGGATGGTGTCCGCCTTGACCGACGATCAACACGTTGCGCTCGAGATCTTTATCGACCACATACCAAGGATCGTCACTGCTGTTCTTCATGCCACCAATACCTAAGCCCTTACGTTGACCTAAGGTGTGGTACATCAGCCCTTGGTGTGTGCCTATAACTTCACCTTCTGGGGTTTCGATATTGCCAGGCTGGGCGGGTAAATAATTACCCAAGAATTCAGTAAACTTACGCTCACCGATAAAACAGATGCCGGTGCTGTCCTTTTTATCATGGGTGATTAAGCCCATTTCTTTTGCGATTTCACGTACTTGATGTTTTTCCAATTCACCGACGGGGAACAGGCTTCGGGCCACTTGCTCGTGGCTTAAGGTGTAGAGGAAATAACTTTGATCTTTATTACCATCGACGCCACGGAGCATTTGTGTGCTGCCGTCGCTATTATCGCGGCGGCGCACATAGTGACCCATGGCGATATAATCTGCGTCGAGGATTTCGTCGGCAAATTCTAAAAAGGCCTTAAATTTGATTTCTTTGTTGCACATGATATCGGGGTTAGGGGTACGACCCGCCTTGTACTCGGCGAGGAAGTACTCGAACACATTGTCCCAATATTCGGCAGCAAAGTTAACTGTGTGTAGCTTGATCCCGAGCTTGTCGCACACGGCTTGGGCATCTTTTAAATCTTCCGCGGCGGCGCAGTACTCGTTGTTATCATCTTCTTCCCAGTTCTTCATGAAAAGGCCTTCAACCTGATAGCCTTGCTGCATAAGCAAATAAGCTGAAACAGATGAATCTACACCGCCGGACATGCCGACAATGACTTTTTTTCCTGTATGAGTGGGTTCGATTGATGTCATAGATCCTAAAAACCATTGAGTATATGTTGGCTAGGCACTTTTTGTGGGGGACTTGTGTGTCACCCAAGTAATCGCATGGCCTAGCTTAAAATCAGTGTATTGCGTAAACGATTTATCCCCGTTAGGCGAGCCTGTAAAAGGCGCGAATAACAACACAATCTCTTAGCATCAGGTTAATGCAGGTTTAGCTTAACTCAGCATAACTCACCTTAAATAAGCTAATGTATTGCGGATTTACGCGGCGGCGTATTCTATCACGCCTTGCTCTTTGGGGCTATCGTGAGACGATCACTATTGAGTAAGTCTAGGGGATAAGCCGATCCCTGTTGCAGATGATGGCGATAGTCTCTGAGGCAGTCGAGGACTAAGGGGCTACGCAGCAAAGATTGTTTAGCTTCGATTTGCTCAAAGTCCAACCAATGAGCTGCATGGATGGCATCGTCCTGCGGCGCGGGTGAGGGCATATCATCTAGTTGCACGAAGAAGGTAAAGCGCACAAAGGCTAGGTCTTCGCTGGCACTGAATTGATAGATGCCGACGAGCCCTTGGGCTTTGAGTGATAACCCCGTTTCCTCAAACACTTCGCGCTCACAGGCTTGGGTTAAGCTTTCATTTGCTTCTAAGTGACCCGCAGGCTGATTAAAGCGCTGCTCGCCGTCAATCCACTCTTCCACCAGCAGATACTTATCCTGTGAAGTTGCATGAATAATACAAGCGACCGTCACATTGGGTTTATATCGTTGACTCATGAAACCTCCTTGGGTGGACATGGTGTCACTTTTTTTAGTGGCGTTGAATAGTGGCGTTGAACGCAGAAACTTGGCTGAAATTTAGACTTCATCACCTAGGCGAATGCATTTATGCTCACCCGATGGCAAATTATCTAGACTCCATTGACCTATTTTATAACGGATTAATCTTAAGGTTGGAAAACCGATATGCGCAGTCATGCGTCTCACTTGGCGATTTCGGCCCTCATAGATCTGGATTTCTAGCCAAGTCGTTGGGATATTTTTGCGCTCTCTCACGGGTGGATTGCGTGGCCAAATATCGGGTGAATCCATGATTTTAACTTTTGCAGGCAGCGTCATACCATCATTTAATTCAACACCTTGGCGCAGTTTCGCCAGTGCATCTTCTGTCGGAATGCCTTCTACTTGTACCCAATAGGTTTTAAAGGTTTTCTTTTTAGGTTCTGTAAGCCTAGCCTGTAATTGACCGTCATTGGTTAGCAGTAATAATCCTTCACTGTCTCTGTCTAAGCGGCCTGCGGCATACACATCAGCAATGGGGATATAGTCTTTTAGGGTCTTGCGACCTTGTTCATCGGTAAACTGGCAAAGTACATCAAAAGGTTTATTAAACAGCACAATAATGGGTGCGAGTGTCTGACTCTGCACCGGTTTTGCCGCCGCAATTGCGCGTCGATTGGGATTTTTAAAGGGTTCTTTCTTTAAACTGCCATTGGCATTACGGACTAATGGAACCTTACCTTCGATGGCAGATTTGTTAGCAGGGCCTTTGTTTGCGGGTCTACGCGCGCTTTGGCTTGGAAAACTGGTGCTGGAATTGGCGCGTTTAGGGGAAAACTTACTTTTGTTCATGCTTTTGCTAACTGGAGGCTGAGACACGCTGACCTGACTTGATTGTATCGTTAATGTTTACACAGTGTACTTGGCATTCGCCCTTAGTGGAATTTGAATATTACTGCGAATGCTCTATGATGTCGGCCTAAAATGTGATCTGCGCCTATTTGTTTATTAGGTTTTAATGAGTCGTTTAACCGCGTTGGTGGACGAAAATGACCGACGGACAATGGAATAAATGCGGTATTGATGGGTGAGTGACTACCTTGATTGATTATTTCAGCGTGCCAGGATTTGTTCGCCATGCAATAAAATTATTATAAAAAATATTAAATTTTACAATAATGTAGGATGTAACATGAAAGATAACTCATCAACAATTATTTACACTGAAACCGACGAAGCGCCAGCACTGGCCACCCTGTCACTTTTACCTATTATCAGAACCTTTACCGACGCCGCGGGCGTTGCGGTTGAAACCCGTGATATTTCATTATCGGGCCGTATTATTGCCAGTTTCCCTGAGCAATTGACCGAGGCACAAAAGATTGGCGACCATCTGGCTGAACTTGGCGAGTTAGCTAATCAGCCAGAAGCGAACATCATCAAGTTACCGAATATCAGTGCTTCGATCCCACAATTAAAAGCCTGTATTTTAGAGCTTCAACAGAAAGGTTATGACATCCCTAATTATCCGGATGAGCCAAAAACCGACGCTGAAAAGTCAATTAAAGCCCGTTACGATAAGATCAAAGGCAGTGCGGTAAACCCAGTACTGCGTGAAGGTAACTCGGATCGCCGCGCGCCTTTATCGGTGAAAAACTTCGCCAAGAAAAACCCGCATTCCATGGGTAAATGGGCTAAAGATTCTAAGTCACATGTTGCCCATATGACGGAAGGTGATTTCTACGGTAGCGAGCAGTCTGTCACTTTATCCGATGCCGGCAGCGTGAATATCGTGCTGACGCAAAAAGATGGTCAAGAAGTGGTGCTCAAATCGGGTCTTAAGTTGCTGGCCGGAGAAATTATCGATGCTGCGGTATTGAGTAAAAAAGCCTTAGTAAGCTTCTATGAGCGTGAAATCGAAAACGCCAAAGCAGAAGATGTGCTGTTATCCCTGCATCTGAAAGCCACTATGATGAAAGTGTCTGATCCTATTATGTTTGGTCACGCTGTGAAGGTATTCTTCAAGCCAGTATTTGACAAACATGCGGCGCTTTTCGCTGAATTAGGTGTCGATGTTAACAACGGCTTTGGTGATGTTTATGCCAAAATAGCGACTTTGCCAGCAGATACTCGCGCCGAAGTCGAAGCCGATATTGCCGCCGTTTATGCTGCACGTCCCGCATTGGCTATGGTTGATTCTGACAAAGGTATCACCAACTTACATGTGCCAAGCGACATCATTATCGATGCATCTATGCCTGCTGCGATTCGTTCATCTGGCCAAATGTGGGGGCCAGACGGTCAACTGCATGACACTAAAGCCATGATCCCAGATCGTTGCTATGCCGGTATCTACCAAGAAACGATTGCTTTTTGTAAAGAACATGGCGCTTTTGATCCTAAAACCATGGGCAGCGTGCCAAACGTGGGCTTGATGGCGCAAAAAGCCGAAGAGTACGGCAGCCACGATAAAACCTTTGAAATCCCCGCCGATGGTGTAGTGAATGTGATTGATGCCAGCGGTAAGGTATTGATGAGCCACAATGTGGAAGCAGGCGATATCTGGAGAATGTGCCAAGTTAAAGACGCTCCTATCCGTGATTGGGTCAAACTGGCTGTGCGCCGTGCCCGTTTAAGCAATACTCCAGCGGTATTCTGGTTAGATAGCAAACGTGCCCACGATGCGCAAATCATTGCAAAAGTGCAGCAGTATCTGCCAGAGCATGACACTAATGGATTAGATATCAGCATTATGTCTCCAGAGGAAGCAACGCGTTTCTCTTTAGCTCGTATCAAAGAAGGTAAAGATACCATTTCAGTTACAGGTAACGTACTACGTGACTACCTGACTGACTTGTTCCCAATTCTTGAGCTAGGCACCAGTGCTAAGATGCTGTCAATCGTGCCATTAATGAATGGTGGCGGCCTGTTCGAAACCGGTGCGGGCGGTAGTGCGCCTAAGCACGTGCAACAGGTTGAGAAAGAAGGTCACCTGCGTTGGGATTCACTGGGTGAATTCTTGGCTCTGGCGGCTTCTTTAGAGCATTTAAGCCAAACCGTAGGTAATCCTAAAGCACAAGTACTGGCGGATACTTTAGATCAGGCCATCGGTCAATTCTTAGATAGCAATAAATCGCCATCAAGACGTGTTGGTGAGCTGGATAACCGTGGTAGCCATTTCTATCTAGCTATGTACTGGGCACAGGCGTTAGCGGCGCAAACCAAAGATGAGCAGTTACAAGCTCACTTCATTCCACTCGCTCACGCACTCGCAGCCAATGAGCAAGTGATTGTCGCTGAGTTAAACAATGCGCAAGGTGCACCAGTGGATTTAGGCGGTTACTATCGTTTAGACGCTGCAAAAGCAGAAAAAGCCATGCGTCCAAGTGAAACCTTGAACAAACTCTTGATTGCTTAATTCGTTAAGTGAACGGTGAGATAGCGAAAGGGTCTGCAATGCAGATCCTTTTTTATATCTGTTAAAACATCGGATAAAGCATTTTTTTGATAATAAAAAAAGGCAGGGACAAGTCCCTACCTTTTTGATCATTGGCCTCACCAAACGTTATTTTGTTGGTGAAATGGCTGAAGCGTGCATCCCTTTTGGACCCTGCTCTACTTCAAATTGAACGGGTTGGCCTGCTTTTAGAGTTCTATAGCCTTCCATTTCAATGGTAGAATAGTGTGCAAAAACGTCCTCACCACCTTGATCAGGGCAAATAAACCCGAATCCTTTGGCGTTGTTGAACCATTTAACAGTTCCGCTTGCCATACTTCCACTTCCTTCTGTTGTCTACTTACCAGTAAGATAGTAAAACCTGTATAGACGGGTTTCTTTCACCGTCTGAACTACAGAATGTAAGGAGTAAAAGCGGAAGTCAAGCTAAAATTAACAAAGGGGTAACAACTGATTAATTTGAACATATCAATTGGAAGAGGCCAACACGAGAGGCTAGTATTAAAAAATGGGTAAGACAGGAAATATTGAACACGTTGAAGAGCGTGTGAAATCTGAGTTAATGCCACCTTCTATGTACAAGGTGATCCTCAATAATGACGATTACACGCCAATGGATTTTGTGATTGAAGTATTGCAAGTTTTCTTTCGCAAGAATGAGCAAGAAGCGACCGATATCATGTTGACTATCCATCACAAGGGAAAGGGTGTTTGCGGCATTTTTCCTTTTGGCATTGCAGAAACTAAGGTGATACAAGTAAATCAATTTGCAAGACAAAACCAACATCCGTTACTGTGTTCGTTAGAGAAAGCATGAATCAGCTTTACTCTGTAGTCCGTTGTTCATTTTGGGGGTGCTTATGCTGAACAAAGATCTGGAAGTCACCTTAAATCTGGCGTTTCAGCAAGCCAGAGATGCGCGTCACGAGTATATGACAGTGGAACATCTGTTATTAGCTCTTATCGACAATCCTGCGGCTCAAGAAGCGCTAATCGCCTGCGGGGCGAACTTAGACAAACTCAGAGATGAAGTGGCAAGCTTTATCCAACAAACAACCCCAATTATTGCCGATATCGATGATGATAAAGAAACCCAGCCAACGCTTGGCTTCCAGCGAGTACTGCAGCGCGCGGTATTCCATGTGCAATCATCGGGCCGTAATGAAGTGACAGGCGCTAATGTGTTAGTGGCGATTTTCAGTGAACAGGAATCCCAAGCCGTCTATCTACTGCGTCGCTGCGATATTAGTCGCTTAGACGTCGTGAATTTCATTTCCCATGGTTTTTCGAGAAACGAAGATAGCGATCCACATCAGGATCAGGAACGCATTGAAGATCACAGTGAAGCTAGCGAAGAGCGCAGCATGTTGTCGCAATTTGCGTCTAACTTAAATCAGCTGGCTAAACAGGGTGTCATCGATCCTTTGATTGGCCGAGATCAAGAAATTGAGCGCGCAATTCAAACCCTGTGTCGCCGCCGTAAAAATAACCCATTATTAGTGGGTGAGGCGGGCGTAGGTAAAACGGCGATTGCCGAAGGGCTGGCGTATCGCATCGTCAATAACCAAGTGCCCGATGTGATGGCTGAAGCGACGGTTTACTCCCTCGACTTAGGCGCATTGCTTGCGGGGACAAAATACCGCGGTGATTTTGAGAAGCGTTTTAAAAGCCTGTTAAAAGAATTATCCGCAGATAAACACGCCATTTTATTTATTGATGAGATCCATACCATTATCGGTGCGGGCGCTGCGTCTGGCGGCGTGATGGATGCCTCTAATCTGCTGAAACCTTTGTTATCCAGTGGCAATTTACGTTGTATGGGATCAACGACTTTCCAAGAATACCAAAGTATTTTTGAGAAAGACCGCGCCCTAGCTCGCCGCTTCC
Source organism: Shewanella sp. KJ2020 (assembly GCF_024197625.1). Classification (NCBI taxonomy): domain Bacteria; kingdom Pseudomonadati; phylum Pseudomonadota; class Gammaproteobacteria; order Alteromonadales; family Shewanellaceae; genus Shewanella; species Shewanella sp. KJ2020. Next base: position 155,998 of record NZ_JAKUKD010000002.1, read on the forward strand.
AAAAGGTGGATATCAATGAGCCTTCGGTGGAAGAAACCACTAAGATTTTGATGGGGCTTAAGTCTAAATACGAAGAATATCATGGGGTTCGTTATACTCAGGCGGCGATTAACAGCGCGGCGGTGTTGTCGGCGAAACACATCAATGACAGACATTTACCTGACAAAGCCATCGATGTGATCGACGAGGCGGGTGCGCGTATGGTGATGCTGCCATTGAGCAAACGCAAAAAAACCATAGGCCAGGCAGAAATCGAAGCTATCGTGGCAAAAATGGCACGTATTCCCGAGAAATCCGTGTCTGCCACCGACAAGGACTTGCTGCGTAATCTAGAGCGTAATCTTAAGATGGTAGTCTTTGGTCAAGATAAAGCCATTGAGAGTCTCAGTTCAGCTATTCGCTTATCCCGTAGCGGTTTAGGCACAGATAAAAAGCCTGTGGGTAGCTTCTTATTCGCCGGTCCCACCGGTGTGGGTAAGACCGAAGTTACTAATCAATTGGCAAGCTGTTTAGGAATGAAACTGGTGCGCTTTGATATGTCAGAGTACATGGAGAGCCACACAGTATCCCGTTTGATTGGTGCGCCTCCAGGTTATGTGGGTTATGACCAAGGTGGATTGCTTACCGATGCTGTGATTAAAAACCCCCATTGCGTGGTGCTGCTCGATGAAATCGAGAAGGCTCACCCCGATGTCTACAACTTGCTGTTGCAGGTGATGGATCACGGTACCTTGACCGATAACAATGGTCGTAAGGCAGACTTCAGAAACGTAACCTTAGTGATGACAACGAACGCGGGTGTACAGGAGACTATTCGTAAGTCGATTGGCTTTACCCAGCAAGATCACACCCAGGACGCATTATCTGAAATTAATCGGGTATTTTCGCCAGAATTTCGTAATCGTCTCGACTCCATCGTATGGTTCAACCATTTGGATATGACCATCATTGCGAAAGTGGTCGATAAATTCTTAGTGGAATTGCAGGCGCAGCTTGATACTAAACATGTCATCTTGGAAGTCAGCGATGAAGCGAGGACCTTGTTGGCCGAGAAAGGTTACGATAAGAACATGGGCGCACGTCCTATGGCTCGGGTGGTGACTGAATTGATCAAGCGCCCATTGGCGGACGAGATCTTATTTGGCGCCTTAGAGGCGGGTGGTGTTGCCTATGTTGATGTGAAAGAAGGCGAGATAGTGATCCGCGCCGAACGTCATGAGAAAACCACGACCAAAGCCTAGTACATGATTACCTTGGTTTTTTAGATATGAAAATGGCTGCAATTGCAGCCATTTTTCTTATCTTTCGCCAACAAAAAAACCCGGCCTTGCCGGGTTTTTAACTATATGAGGCTATATCAGCGTGCGCGGAAGACAATACGACCTTTGGTCAGATCATAGGGAGTCAGCTGGACAGTTACTTTGTCACCAGTGAGGATCCGGATGTAGTTTTTGCGCATTTTGCCTGAAATGTGGGCTATCACCACATGACCATTTTCAAGCTCTACACGAAACATTGTGTTTGGCAAGGTTTCAAGGATAGTGCCTTGCATTTCAATGTTGTCTTCTTTCGCCATTAATTAATTATCCCATTAGCCTTCGAATATAAAAAACGGGCGTATCATGCCCCAAATTCCCCCTGCTGTAAAGGGGAAGTGCTTAGCAAACTTGGCAATACTCCCAACCCTGGGGAGTTAAAATTTGATAAGGGCGATATAAACGCTTGTAGGCCATTTTACGGTTTGCATCTATTTGATATCCGAGATAAAGGAATTCTTTGCCCTGCAATTTGGCTAAGCGGCACTGGATCAAAATCAACAGCGCGCCGAGGGAGCGATGTTCTTCATCGGGATCAAAATAGCTGTAAATGGCCGATAGGCTATTGGGTAGTGTGTCTGTTACTGCAACGGCTAAAAGTTTGTCGCCATCGTAGACTTCAATAAAAGTGGGGGGTAACCAGTGGCAAAATAAAAACTGCTCATATTGCTCTTGGCTTGGCGGATACATAGGGCCGTCAAAGTGCCGCTGCTGAATATAACGCTCGTAGAGGGCGTATTGTGCATCCGTATGGCTGGAGGTGATACGCCAAGTGAGATCGCGATTCTGAGATAAGGTGCGCTTTTGTCTCTTAGATACTGTAAATTCCCTGACGGGCAAACGAATGGGTTGACAGGCGTTACATCGAGGACAACGGGGTTTATAAATGGCACTGCCGCTGCGGCGAAAACCTATGGCTAATAAACGCTCGAATAAAATCGGATCGAGGGTCTCCTCTTGGATCACCAATAATTGTTCCTGTTGACCATCGAGGTAACTGCAGGGAAAAATCTGACTGATCCCAATCGCAATGGGGGTTTTACTTGCGTTAGAGTTCAAGATTGACCTCTCTGGGGACCCAAGCCTCTGGATTGACGTCTTTATCTCTCCATTGTGCTAGTAATGCCATAAAATCGGCACGTTTAATCGCTTGCGCCCCTAAACTGGCTAAATGCGGATTCATAACCTGTGCATCAATTAACTTAAAGCCCATCTGCAATAAATGTTGTTGCAATGCGGCCATGGCAGCCTTAGAAGCATTGGTTTCACGGTGAAACATAGACTCGCCACAAAATACTTGGCCTATGGCTAATCCATAAAGACCGCCGATTAAACGTTCACCCTGCCAAACTTCGATAGAATGGGCGTGGCCATTATGGTGAAGCTCGCGGTACGCCATTTGGATTTCATGGGTTATCCAAGTGCCAGCTTGTTTCTGTCTTGGTTGGGCACAGCCAGCCATCACGTCGGTAAAGGCATGGTTTACCGTAATGCGCCAGGGCTGTTTCTTGAGAAACTTACGTAAACTCGTGCTGAGATGGACTTGGCTGGGAATAAAAATGGCGCGGGGATCGGGTGACCACCACAGAATGGGATCTTCGGCGTTAAACCATGGAAAAATCCCGTTATAGTATGCCGTCAGTAAACGTTCTGGGCGTAAGTCTCCCCCAATCGCCAGCAATCCATTAGGATCAGTAAGGGCGAGTTCGGGTGAAGGAAAAGCTTCAAATTCGTGATTCAGAAAAGACAGTGACTTCACAATTGCGTATGATTCAGTAATAAACCCTTATATTAAGTTAGCGGAAATTCAGATATGTGGAAACCTACTCTAGCAAGCTTTATGTTTATTTGTGCTTTTTTCATCGCACCACTGCATGCGGGTTATGATCGCAATCAAGCCGTGCCGGTGGAGAAAGTGCTCTACGGCGATATCAGTTCGGTACGTAATATCACCGAAACCCAACTTATCGAAGACAGAAACCAAGGCTGGAAAACCTTCGGTGGAGCCTTAGTGGGCGGTGTGATTGGCCATCAATTTGGTGGTGGCTCGGGCCAAGACGTTGCCACAGTGCTCGGCGCCTTACTTGGTGCCGGTGTAGGAAATCGTTATGGCAGTGGGACGACAACACAATCCTTAAAGCTAGTAGAATTGCTGATCAATCAAGAAGATGGCACTCAAGTCATGGTGATCCAAGATTATGATCCCGGAATGGTATTTAATGCCGGTGATAGGGTGCGGGTTGTGTACCTTCAAGGTGGCGTGCGTATTGACTTAGCCATGTAAGTCAGCAAGATGGACTCATTTATATAAAAAATTAAACGGTGATGGAATGACACGGACAGAACTAGCCCAATATTTAGCCGATTTTTTACATGTGTCGGCCTTTAAAGATTATGCACCCAATGGCTTACAGGTCGAAGGCAAGGATGATATTCGCACTATTGTTACAGGGGTGACGGCTTGCCAAGCTTTAATTGATGAGGCTGTCCGCTTAAATGCCGATGCGATTTTGGTCCACCATGGTTTTTTTTGGAAGAATGAACCCGAGGTCATCACTGGGATGAAACAGCGTCGTATTAAGGCGCTGCTGAGCCATGATATTAGCTTATTTGGTTATCACTTGCCCTTAGATGCCCACCCTATGCTCGGCAATAACGCGACCTTGGCAAGACAACTTGGGATAGTCGATGCAGAACCCATCGAAGAGCTGGCTCAGGGTCTGCTGTGGCGTGGCAAACTCGATCTTCCTGTCAGTGCCAGCGATTTTGCCAGCACCCTTGAGAAGGCGTTAGGCAGAGCACCACTGCATATAGGTGAAAGTGAGGCTCAGATCCAGCATTTAGCTTGGTGCACAGGCGGGGCGCAGGATTATATCGATATGGCGGCAAGTTTGGGCGTAGATGCCTTTATCAGTGGTGAAGTATCCGAGCGGACCTTCCACAGCGCGGTGGAGCAGGGCATACATTATTATGCCGCGGGTCACCATGCGACTGAGCGTTTCGGCATTGAAGCCCTAGGCCGTCACCTCGCCCGTGAATTTCATTTAGTGCACCATTTTGTGGATATTGCTAACCCTGTCTAATGGCTTGCCTTATTGACATCCCGTAAATGAAAGGCGAGCCATGCTCGCCTTTGTCTTATGTAAATCAGCCCTAAGTTTAAATAAGCCCTAGGGTCGACAGGATAAAAATGCCTAAGGTGCAGGTGAGCAGTGAGCAGACTGTGGTTAGGGCGATAATATTAGCGGCTAGGGTCGCATTTCCCCCCATGGCTCTGGCCATTACATAACTTGCGGCCGCCGTGGGCGCGGCGCTCATCAAAAACACTAAGGCAAGTTCAACTCCGCGATAGCCAAGTATCAAGGCGCCTAGGGTGATGAACAGCGGGGCAAAGATTAGTTTTAAGGCGGTCGAGAACCAAGTGGAATACTTTTCATGTTTGAGTGAACCAATATCCAGCGAACCGCCAGTGCACAGTAGCGCCAATGGCAGGGTCATATTGGCAAAGTATTGGCCCGCGTCGAGCACCATTTTCGGTAATGGAATGGAGAGAAAATAGAACAGCATGCCAAGGATAATGGCAATGATCAGCGGATTTTTAGTGATGGTTTTCACCATTACGCTAACTGCGCTGTGACTCGACTCTTCCCCCCGCGGGCTTAAGCAAATCACGGCTTGAATATTGTAGAGCAGCGTCATGGAAGCTACATAAACAGCCGCTAAAGCCACGCCCGATTCGCCATAGGCATTAGACACATAGGCTAAGCCGATAATGGCGGTATTGGCTCTAAATCCCCCTTGAATGATGACGCCTTGATCTTTCGGCTCGGGGAAAAATCGTTTCGTCGCGTAGGTCGAGAGGATAAAAAACAGCAGGTTGGCGAGTAAGCCATAACCGATTAACGGCGCACTGGCGGCAAGATCGTGATTTGAGCTGATGATGCTGAGAAACAGTAGCGCGGGCAGTGTTACGTTAAAAACGAGTTTTGAGGCGACATCAATAAAGTTTTCGTTGATGACTTGGGCGCGTTTTAGGATCACTCCTAGGGCTAACATCAAACAGATAGGGCCCGTTATTGAGGCAGAAAACAACAACTGCTCAATGATATTTCCCATAACTTCTCCCCAATGGATGCACTTTAAAGCGTGCCAGTTTTAGACTTAGCACCATAAATTAAGGCCGCATTCAATGCGGCCCTAATGACTTGTCGAACAGAGTCCAACGGATTGCAGATTACTTAACCCGCATACCAGGCTGTGCGCCTTCATGGGGTTCTAGAATCCACAAATCGCTACCACCAGGGCCTGCGGCCAGTACCATGCCTTCTGACATGCCAAAACGCATTTTGCGTGGTGCAAGGTTGGCGACCATTACGGTCAACTTGCCTTCGAGATCCTCTGGCGAGTAGGCCGATTTGATCCCCGCAAATACCTGACGGGTTTCGCCGCCGATATCCAATTGCAGTTTTAACAGTTTGTCGGCTTCGGCCACATGTTCGGCTTTGACGATACGGGCGATACGCAGGTCGATTTTAGCGAAATCATCGAAGTTGATGGTTTCACTGATAGGATCGGTCGCTAATGGGCCCTTAGGCGTTTCTGACGCGGCCGTGGCCTGCAGATTTTCCTTAGAGTCGGCCACCATAGCTTCAACTTTGTCTAACTCAACACGTTGCATCATGGCTTTAAACGGCGCAATTTCGTGGCCCGCCATATCTTGGCCTAAGCCATCCCAAGTTAAGGTTTGTTGGAAGAAGGCTTCAACGTCCTGTGCCAAACGTGGCAACACGGGTTTTAAGTAAGTGACCAAAATGCGGAACAGGTTCAGAGCGTTTGAACAGACTTGATGGGCCGCTTCCTGTTGATCATCTTGCTTCACTAACTGCCAAGGCGCCGCATCTGCCACAAAGCCGTTGGCGATGTCCGCTAGTGCCATGATTTCACGCATCGCTTTACCGTATTCACGGGTCTCATAAAACTCGGCGATTTGCTCTTGCTTGGCTAAAAATGCTTCAGTCAGCGTAGTATCTGCAATTTTTGCGAGCTTGCCATCGAAACGCTTAGTGATAAACCCAGCGGTGCGCGAGGCTAAGTTCACTAGCTTACCGACTAAGTCTGAGTTCACGCGCTGGGCGAAATCTTCCAGATTTAAATCTAAATCGTCGATACGGCTACTGAGTTTGGCGGCGTAGTAGTAACGTAAATATTCAGGATCTAAATGATCTAAATAAGTGCGAGCCTTAATAAAGGTGCCCTTAGATTTTGACATTTTCGCGCCATTGACCGTCACATAGCCGTGGGCATAGACGCTGTTTGGCTGACGATAACCTGAGCCGTGCAGCATGGCTGGCCAGAACAGACTGTGGAAATAAACGATATCTTTACCGATAAAGTGGTAAACCTCGGCCTTAGAGTCCTTGGCCCAAAATTCGTCAAAGCTTAGCTCGGGGCGTTTATCGCAGAGGTTTTTAAAGGAACCCATATAGCCGATAGGCGCATCTAACCAAACGTAGAAGTATTTGCCCGGTGCATCGGGGATTTCGAAACCAAAGTAAGGTGCATCACGGGTGATATCCCATTGCTGCAGACCTTGCTCGAACCATTCGTCGAGTTTATTGGCCATTTCGACTTGCAGTGCGCCAGAGCGAGTCCACTCTTTTAGCATGCCTTCGAAGGCAGGCAGGTCGAAGAAGAAGTGTTCAGTGTCTTTCATCACTGGGGTTGCGCCAGAGACCGCCGATTTGGGGTTAATCAGTTCGGTTGGGCTGTAAGTCGCGCCGCAGGCATCACAGTTATCGCCGTATTGATCGGGCGATTTACACTTAGGGCAAGTGCCTTTAACGAAGCGGTCCGGCAGGAACATGGATTTTTCAGGATCGAATAACTGAGAAATGCTCTTGCTCTTGATATAGCCGTTAGCACGCAGTTTTAAGTAAATATCACTCGCCAGCACGCGGTTTTCATCACTGTGGGTGCTGTGATAGTTATCGAAGGCGATATTAAAATCGGCGAAATCCTGCTGATGCTCTTTGTTCACTTGAGCGATCATCTCTTCAGGCGCCATACCTAATTGCTGCGCTTTGAGCATGATCGGCGTACCGTGGGCGTCATCGGCACAAATATAGTGGCACTCATGTCCACGCAGTTTTTGATAACGCGACCAGATATCCGTCTGTATGTATTCCAGCATGTGACCTAAATGGATCGGTCCGTTCGCGTAGGGAAGTGCGCTGGTCACGAGAATTTTACGTTGTGAAGTTGCCATCTTGTCTCAAATATCGTGGTGGGCCAAAAATATTGGTAGAGATACTAACCGATTACAGGATGATTTTCATCAAAACCTGAGTCAATTGAGCTAAATCTGCGCTAATGTTTTTGTCATTATCTGGTACACTTGGGCAAATTTATTGGTGGGGGTAATGCTTTTGTCTTCAACTCAAACTGATTATCGTTTAAATGACGATCTTCTCGGGCCTGTTCTGGCTATTCTCGATGCTTATATCGACCCGTATTTAAGTCAAGGATTAGTGAGCGCAGGATGCGTGAATAAATTAGCGATAGAAGGTAAGCGGTTACAGCTTGGCTTAGTCTATCCATATCCTTGTATGACCCAGTATCGCGATACTGTCATGGCGCTGACCAACAAGTTAGCGGTACTCGATGCTATCGATGAAGTCGAATGTGAAATCGATTTTCAACCTAAGGTGTATTCCGCCATTGCCTCCATCGCGCCGATTGCCAATGTGAAGCAAGTGATTGCCGTCGCGTCCGGTAAGGGCGGTGTGGGTAAATCAACCACGGCGGTCAACCTTGCCTTGGCACTGGCAGCAGAAGGCGCCCAGGTCGGCATTTTAGATGCCGATATTTATGGCCCGTCTGTTCCCTTAATGTTGGGTATCCCCAATTTCAGACCCGTTTCTCCCGATGGTAAGCATATGACCGCGGCCTCAGCCCATGGTATTGCCGCCCAGTCGATAGGCTTTATGTTAAGTGGCGATGAAGCGGCTGTGTGGCGTGGCCCAATGGCCGCGGGAGCGTTAGCCCAGTTACTCAATGAAACCCAATGGCCTGAGCTGGATTATTTAGTCGTCGATATGCCACCCGGGACTGGGGATATTCAATTAACCCTGTCGCAAAAAGTGCCGGTGAGTGGTGCTGTAATTGTGACTACGCCGCAGGATATCGCGCTGGCCGATGCCAAGAAAGGTATCACTATGTTCCAGAAAGTGAACATTCCTGTGCTGGGCATCGTCGAGAACATGAGCTTCCATTTATGCCCAGAGTGTGGCCATAAAGAACACCCTTTTGGTACGCACGGTGGCAGTAAAATGGCCGAGCGTTATCAAGTACCACTATTAGGCGCCTTGCCGCTGCATATCAATATCCGTGAAGCCATGGATGTCGGTGCACCGACAGTGGTAGCCGACCCCGACAGTGAAGTCGCGGCGCTTTACCGGGAAATTGCCCGTAAAGTGGGCGCCGAATTGGCACTTAAGCAGAGCCAAAAATCAGTTTCTATTAGCATATCAGATGATGAGTAAGGTTTAAGGGTATGAATTCTCAGCAGTGTGTCATTATTGCAATTGCTGGCGCGTCAGCATCGGGCAAGAGTTTAATTGCCAAAACGATTTTTGACGAATTACGCCGCGATTTAGGCACAGATCAAATAGGGGTAATTAATGAAGACGCGTACTACCGCGATCAGAGTCATTTATCCATGGATGAGAGGGTATTAACCAATTACGATCATCCAAAAGCGTTAGACCATCAACTGCTATGCACCCATTTACAGTTGCTTAAGTCTGGCGAAGCTGTTGATATCCCTTGTTATAGCTATACCGAACATACACGTACGGCTGAAACAGTGACAATGACACCGAAAAAAGTGATTATTTTAGAGGGCATTCTGTTGCTGACCGATCCTAAATTGCGCGCCTTGATGGATGCCAGTGTGTTTATGGATACGCCGCTGGATATTTGTTTCCTACGCCGTTTAACCCGTGATGTGGCCGAGCGCGGCCGTACGATGGAATCGGTGATCTCACAGTACAAGAAAACCGTGCGTCCTATGTTCCTGCAATTTATTGAACCTTCAAAACAATACGCTGATATTATCGTACCGCGCGGCGGCAAAAACCGTATCGCGACCGATATTTTAAAGACTCGTATTCAACATCTACTGGCAAAATAACGACATAAAAACTCAGGGAGTAATAGGTAAGATGCGCTTAACCGATATCGAAATTGAACAGGCCCTTGATAACGGCACTATCGTTATAGAACCTCGCCCAAGCACAGATGCGATTTCTGGCGTCAGTGTGGATGTGCGCTTAGGTGGGCAATTTCGCGTCTTTAAGGATCATACCGCGCCTTTTATTGACTTGAGTGGTCCGAGTGTTGAAGTGCAGGCGGCGCTCGATCGGGTGATGAGTGAAATTATCGAAATCCCCGACGGCGAAGCCTTCTTCCTGCATCCCGGTGAATTGGCGCTCGCCGTGACCTATGAGAGTGTCACTCTGCCTGCTGATATTGTCGGTTGGCTCGATGGTCGCTCATCACTGGCCCGTTTAGGTTTAATGGTGCACGTGACGGCGCACCGTATCGATCCGGGTTGGCAGGGTAAAATTGTGCTCGAGTTTTATAACAGCGGCAAATTACCTTTGGCGCTGCGTCCACGTATGACCATAGGTGCGCTTAACTTTGAACGTTTGAATCATGCGGTTGCACGCCCCTATAACACCCGTAAGAGCGCCAAGTACAAAGATCAGCAAGAAGCGGTGGCTAGCCGTATCAGTCAGGACTAATCCTTGATTTGGGTTAATGGGGTATCACAGGCAAGCATTGCGCCTATGGACAGGGGACTTGCCTATGGTGATGGCCTATTTGCAACCATGCGAACGGGGGTGGATGGTATTCTGTTTTTTGAGGCCCATCAAGTGAGATTAACCGCGGGTGCCGCTAGGCTAGGGTTTGACTGGCAAATGAGTCCAGCCCTTGCCGAGCAGCTCATTACTTTAGCCGAGCAGTATCCACACCACTGCATCAAATTGTTAATCACTCGGGGTGTGGGTGGCAGAGGCTATGCGCCGCCCGAGCAGGTTCAGGCGACCGAAGTTGTTTCAGTTCATCCCATTCCAGCCCATTATACCGCGTGGCAAGAGCGCGGCATTCATCTTAAAACCTCCCCAGTGCGTTTAGGTCACCAGCCCTTGCTGGCGGGGATAAAACACCTTAATCGCCTCGAGCAAGTGCTGATCCGAACCCAGCAGTTGCCTGATGGATATGAGGATTGGTTGGTGCTGGACTGCATGGATAGGGTGATTGAGTCATCAATGGCTAACATCTTCTTTATTAAGGGTAACCAGGTAGTCACGCCGTCACTTGAACTCTGCGGTGTCGCGGGTGTGATGCGTGAGCAAGTTATGCTAGCCTTACTGGCACAGCAGATGAATATCGATTGTTTGCCCTTTGACGCCGAGCAGTTAGTGGAGTTTGACTCGGCGTTTATTACTAACAGCGTCTTAGGAGTCGTGGATGTGCTAGCGATCGATACGCACACATTTACCCGTGCTCCCATTACCGCGCACCTTAGACAAACACTTTCACTCATACTATGAAAAAACTCATTCTAATCGCCAGTTCAACCCTGTTGACCTTGCTTACCTTAGCTTGCTTGGCTGGCTATTGGGGCTATCAAACTATTATCGATTACAGCCAAACCCCACTGGGCCTAACTGAACCTAAAGAGCTCACCATCGCCCGTGGTACGAGCGTAAATCAGTTGGCCTCACAATTGGAGGCCGAGGGGGTGATCCAGTCAACATGGAAACTCAAGTGGTTACTCAAGTTTCGCCCCGAGCTGGCAAAAATCCGCACTGGCCTGTATGAGATGGCACCATCACAGACTATTGTCGATTTACTCAATGATTTAGTGGCGGGTAAGGTTAAAACCTTTAGTCTGACTCTGGTCGAAGGTAAAACCATTGCAGAGTGGGAACAACAACTCGCTAGCGCCCCACACCTACAATTAACCCCAGAGGTTTTCAGTGCTGTATTGATGGAGCAGGGTGATGACTCGGCACTGCCAGAGGGTAAGTTTTTCCCCGATACCTACCATTACACCGCTGATAGTGATGCTAAGGTGATGCTAACTCAAAGTTATAAAATGATGGAGCAGGAACTCGCGAAAGCCTGGGCGGAACGTGTACCCGGTTTACCGTTAAAATCGTCCTATGAAATGCTGATCTTGGCCTCGATTGTCGAAAAGGAAACAGGCCAAGCCTTTGAGCGCGATCAAATAGCCGGTGTTTTTATCAATCGCCTGAATTTGGGTATGAAGCTGCAGACGGACCCCACTGTCATTTACGGCATGGGAGACAGATTTAAAGGCAATATTACCCGCAAGGATTTAGTCGAAGATACGCCGTTTAACACCTATCGTATTTTCGGTTTGCCACCAACGCCGATCGCCGCACCGAGCAAGGCTTCATTACAGGCAGTATCTAAACCTGCTAAGGTGAGTTATTTGTATTTTGTATCGCGCAACGATGGCACTCACGTATTTTCGAGCACCTTGGAAGAGCATAATCGCGCCGTCGATATTTATCAGAGAAAGAAAAAATGACCCAAGCATCCGCTAAATTCATCGTTGTTGAAGGACTTGAAGGCGCAGGTAAATCGAGTGCAATCGCCCTTATTCGTGATTTTATCGAGAAGCACACCGGCCTTGCCCCTGTGTGTACCCGTGAGCCGGGTGGCACGCCGCTGGCCGAGCGCATTCGTGATTTAGTGAAAATTGCCGACCCAAACGATCCCCTGTGTGATGAGTCTGAATGTTTATTGATCTATGCCGCCAGAGCGCAACTGATCGCCAATGTGATCAAACCAGCCCTTGCGCAAGGCAAGTGGGTACTGGGGGATAGGCACAATCTGTCATCCTTAGCCTATCAAGGTGGAGGACGCGGTTTGATGCCCTTAGTCGAAGCAGTCAGTCACGCGACCCTAAAAGGCTTTAAGCCCGACTTAACTCTCTATCTCGACCTTGATCCAAAGCTTGGGCTTATGCGCGCGGCAAAGCGGGGCGAACTTGACAGAATCGAGCAGCAAGCGATTGATTTTTTTGAACGGGCTCGGGCAACCTACCTTAGACTTGCCAGTGAAGATGATAGCATAGTGGTTGTCGATGCGAGTCAAACTATGGCCGAAGTGCATAAGGATATCTTGGCCGTGTTACAGGCAATGGCATGGTAGCCAATAACGGCTTTGATGTGTTAACCCTGCCTTGGCTCGATATGCCAAGGCAAGCATTTTTAACACAGTTGCAATCTCACCAAATACCACATGCTCAGTTAGTGGGGATAGATTCTGCCTATGGTGGGGAATTACTGAGTGTGTTTATGGCCCGCGCCTCCATGTGCCTACAACCTAAGACTGTGGGAGCCTGTGGTCTATGCAAGTCGTGTCAATTATTCGATGCGGGCAATCACCCAGATTTCTATCAAATCGAAGCCGATGGCAATCAAATTAAAGTCGATCAAATTCGCGAGCTTTGTACGCGGCTCACTGCGACGGCGCAGCAAAGTGGTCGGCGTGTGGCGCTTATTCATCATAGTGAACGGCTAAATTCCGCCGCCGCGAATGCGCTACTTAAAACCCTCGAAGAGCCGGGTAAAGACACTTTACTGCTGTTACATTCAGATACGCCCGCACGTTTAATGGCGACGATTAGTAGTCGTTGTCAACGACTTCCCTTTGTGGCGCCGTCTAAGGCTTTGATCAAAAACTGGTTAATGCAGCAATGTCAGATCCAAGAGGATGTGACTTGGTGTTTAAGTGTGGTGGGCGGCCCGTTAACATTAGCTAAGAGTTTAGTTGCTGAGGGCACACAACCGAGCCGTTATCAGGTTTTGCTGCAATTTCGCAAAGATTGGGCGCAAAGTTTGTCGTCCGGTCATCTGTGTGCTAGTTTGTTAACCATTAGTGAACTACAAATAATTGATGCACTTAAGGTTTTATACCTGCTTTTACGACAAATTTTATTGAAGAACAGCCACCAAGATGCGTTTATCCAAGCGCAAATAGGGAATTTGGCGGCAAAGATCATGGGAATGTGTCATAACTTAAGTACAATGCCGACCGTCAATTATTTGGGCTTGTGTCAAAGTTATGTCTTAGAATATAAAGAAATAACAAATAAGTAGCACGCCATGGTAGATCTCGTCGTTAATTTTGATACGTTACATCAGCTATACCGCGCCTATATGCCTTTTATTAAGCCCGCGGGTTTGTTTGTCACAACTAGCGAGAGCCACTATCTAGGTCAACCCCTGACCATTGCCTATCGTTTGCCTGGAGCGACTAGCACCAATGAATTTCGTGGCGTAGTAGTTTGGATCAATCCCTTAGGTGCTTCGGGTGGCCGCCCCGTTGGGATAGGCATTAAAATCCTCTCTGAGCCCGATAGTCATAAACATCACATCGAAAAACTACTTTCCCGCGAGCTTGCTTCTGGCGATTTAACCTGCACTATGTAATCGCGGGATTGCTTTAGGGCGAGTTAGGCATTTGACCTCGATCCCTTGGCTGGGTATCCTTGTCGTCCTTTTGTTTCTCTGCTTGGAAATTGCTGTGCTTATTGATTCACACTGCCATCTCGATCGCTTGAAAGCGGCGCCCGATCAACAAACCCTAGAACAGATCCTTGCCAATGCTAAGGCCCGTGGCGTGGACTATATGTTGTGCGTCAATGTGCGCCAGCAAGGGTTTGAATCGATGCGAGATAAAGTTGCTGCCTTTGAGCAGGTCTTTTTATCATCGGGTGTGCACCCATTAGACGTTAAAGAAGGTCTGGATATTGACCAAATTCGCCGTTTTGCAACCGATGCAAGAGTGGTCGCTATTGGGGAAACGGGCCTAGATTATTTTTATGCCGATGAAACCAAAGCCCTGCAACAACAATGTTTTGAGCAACAAATTGCCTTAGCGGTTGAAGTAAATAAACCTTTGATTGTGCATACCCGTGATGCACGTGAAGACACCATCAATATGCTCAAGCAGGGCAACGCGGATAAGGTGGGCGGTGTACTGCATTGCTTTACTGAAAACTGGGAGATGGCGAAAGCAGCCATTGACCTTGGTTTTTACATTTCAGTATCAGGCATAGTCACCTTTAAAAATGCCGGCGAGCTGCGTACCGTGATCCGTAAGGTACCTAAGGATCGATTATTGGTTGAAACGGATTCGCCTTATTTAGCGCCTATTCCTCACCGTGGGCAAGAAAATCAACCCGCCTATGTGCGCGATGTGGCCGAGTTTGTGGCCGAACTGAGAGGTGAGCGTTACGAAGCGCTTGCCGAATATACCAGCAACAACTTCTTTAATTTATTCAAAGATGCCGCACGTTTAGTCGGGCGTTAACTTATACCAATCATATTAATAATATAAAGCGGATTTCCCAGCGATAAAAAAAGGCCCAAAACGATTCAGCTGTTTGGGCCTAGGGGAATGGCTCGTTGAAGAGCCGTGCGCTACAGGTGAAAGCACCATGCAGTGTGCTTTACAATAGACTCAGTGTAGTTGAGCTTTAGCCCTAGAGGCGCTTTCTCCTTTCCCTTTTTTAGGTTATTTATCGCTAAAAAACAGCGCAACTATAACGATTTTGTCTGTTCTGGCAACAGTAATACCTTATCTTTCACTAAGTCTCTGGGCAGATTGTTTTTTAACTTATTGCCTAAATGTTTCGCCATGCCTAAAGGTGCGCCGCCATAACAGACGATAACTTCGCCTTGGGCTTTCACTGGCGGATTTAGCGGAATATCTCGCCCCATCAGATACTCTTTTGCTTCAACATCACTCACATCGACTGTTTTTGCGTTTGGGCTAAGCTGTTTTCCCGCTAAGGCAATAATCGCCTCATGGCGAACTTTAAAGCCATGCTTGCTATGGTCTGCAAGTTTTATACCTATGCGTTGAAAGCGCATGCGGCCGATAAAAGCATTGAATTCTTTCGGAAACAACCAAAATTCATCGTCGCGCACCATAATAAGATCATCGGGCAAACTTATGCCTAAATCCTGCTGAAAATAGTCTTTGATCCCTTGGGCTTGTTTCGCTGACGCGGGGACAAAGGGGAAGTTTTTCTGCAGTGTAGGCTCAGGTTGTAACCGCGGCACTGAGGCGGTTTTGGTTAATTTTGCGACAAAAAAACCTTCACTGTCGTAAATTTGCGGCCAAACGTGCAAAAAGCCTTCTGGCGTAGTAGCTTTTTCGGCGCCATCAAACAATTGGCTTAAGGATTCAAATTGCACCGCATCGGGATATTGTTGTTTGAGATACTCGCACACACCTTGGTTTTCGCGGCGATTTAAGGTGCAGGTTGAGTAGACCAAACTGCCGCCGGGTTTGAGGGCGATAAACGCCGATTCGATTAAGGCTTTTTGGGTTTCACTAATGGCCAACACATCGTCTAGGCTCCAATGTTTGAGCGCATCAACGTCTTTACGTACAGTGCCTTCGCCGCCGCAGGGGGCATCGATAAGCACGGCATCGAAACTTTCATACAGGTATTCGCCAAATACTCGGCCATCGAAATGGGTGAGGGCGCAGTGGCTCGCACCCATGCGCAGCACATTGGCGTGCAGTACTTTCACGCGGCTTGCCGAATACTCATTAGCCACCAATAAGCCTTGGTTTTGCATCAATGCAGCCATTTGCGTGGTTTTAGAACCTGGGGCAGAGGCGAGATCGAGTACGTATTGCCACTTTGCACTAGGCGTAAAGAGTGCATTCGGCGTAAAAAGTGCGGTCGGTGGCAACATAGAGCTGGCTTCTTGAATGTAGAATAGGCCCTGAATGTGCTCTAAGGCATTGCCGAGTTGTTCTTCTTCGTCGTAACTGATCCAAAATCCGTCTTGACACCAAGGAATAGGATCGAACGTCCAGCCCTTAGGTTGCATCAAGGTCTTAAAGTCATCGCTGCTGATTTTTAAGGTGTTGACCCGAATTGAACGTCTAAGCGGCCTGTCGCAGGCGGCAATAAACTCGTCCATGGATAAATGGGTGGGGAGTTCTTGGGTGATAGTATCGATAAAATTTTGATTTAATTGGACCATTGATTTCATTGAACCATAGGAAAATAGACTGTGTATCAACTGGCGCGAGTATATCATAATCCCTTATTGGGTCTGAGATTTTATCCCAAGTGCCTAAGCCATAACGGTGATTTAAGGTTTATGCACTGGCGATTTCTGCAATATTAGAATGCGTCGCCATAACGCTAGCACTCAGTAGCTATAAGCTTATAGAATAAAAACAAATAAAAAGAAGGGGATTTGTGTGCTAAATCGCGTGTGGTTAGCTTTCTTTATCACGGCATTGCTCGCAATAGCGGTGCAACTGTTCCATGGAAACGTTGAAGTATTGTCTATCTCTGTGGAGGCGTTGTTTAGCAGTGCTAAGCTTGCCGCTGAAATCTCCCTTGGACTGATTGGCGTGCTTTCTCTGTGGATGGGATTGATGCAGGTAGGAGAAAAGGCGGGCGTTGTTGGCGCTATCGCCTTTGTGTTTGAGCCATTACTGCGCCGTTTGATGCCTGAAGTGCCTAAGGGGCATCCCGCCTTTGGCAGTATGACCATGAATTTAACCGCGAATATTTTTGGCTTAGATAATGCCGCCACACCGCTGGGTTTAAAAGCGATGCAGGATTTACAGAGCCTCAATCCGGTCAAAACCGTCGCGACCAATGCGCAAATTCTATTTTTAGTGCTCAATACCTCCTCGGTGACGTTAGTCCCTGTCACTGTGTTTTTGTACCGCGCCCAGCAGGGGGCAGCAGCGCCTGCGGATATTTTTCTGCCGATTTTACTGGCGACCTCGGCATCGACATTAGCGGGCTTGCTGGTTGTGGCCTTGGTACAACGGATTTCCTTATTAAACGCTGTTGTGCTCGGTTATGGGGCTTTGATGCTGGCGGGGTTAGTCGCGAGTGGCTTTTATTTAATGACTTTAAGTGCCGAGGCGATTGGCACAGTATCGACCGTCATGGGCAATGGGGTGTTACTCTTACTCGTATTTGCCTTTGTGCTGGTGGCGGGTATTCGTAAGGTCGCGGTTTATGACGAGTTTATCGAAGGCGCCAAGGCGGGATTTGCCCAATCCATCCAGCTTATTCCCTATCTGCTCGCCATGCTGTTGGCGATTGGATTGCTGCGCGCATCCGGCGCCTTGGATTATCTGTTGCAGCTCATTGCCAGCGGTGTGCGCTTATTGGGATTTGACACCCGTTTTGTCGATGCGATGCCGACCGCATTGATGAAGCCTTTCAGTGGCTCGGGCGCAAGGGCCATGATGCTCGAAACCATGGAGCACCATGGTGTGGATTCCTTTGCTGGGCGTTTAGCGGCGATTTTTCAGGGCAGCACAGAAACCACATTTTATGTGTTAGCCGTGTATTTTGGCTCCGTGGGGATACGCCATGGTCGCCATGCCTTGGCCTGTGGATTAACCGCGGATTTTGCCGGGATCAGCGCCGCAATTGCAGTTTGCTATTGGTTTTATGGTTAACAGGATGGTAAGGGTCTTGAGCGCCTGGAATGTGCTAATAGAATGGTGAGAAGCTAAAAATCAATCAGGCGCATAATGAGCCTGATTGATTTGTAAGAGTTTTAATATTAGGGCTTTGGTAAGTATTTTAATGAGAAGGATTATTGGGCTGGCGCCCATTCTTGCCATTCATTTTCGGCTTTGTGTTGTAATCTAAATACCGTTCCCGTCACCAAGCGATTATCGTCTTGTGTCGTGTCCTTCGTCGCCACATTGATGCCGCCCGCGAGTAAGGTTTCCAGCGAGCCAGTTTCAATTTGCGCCCCCGAGAAGAGGCCCACATCCACTTTAATTCCTGAAGCATCCCAGAACTGACTGCTTTGGTTCACTAAGTGACTGTACTGCGGCTCGATATGGGCCTGCATTAACACACTATTGCCTTGAGTTGATAGACCATAACCGTCGATTTGGCCGACTTTAATGCCCCGGAAGAAAATGGGGCTACCTATCTTCATCGAGCCTAAATTCGTATCTTCTAAGGTAAATTTAAGCGCATCCTCTGGAACATTGGCATAACTGCCCTCAACCATATTGGCAGTAAATTGGGTTGTTTTTTGCCCATTTTTACCCGGTAATACGCTAATGTAGGGACCGGTGATTAAGGTTTCTGGCGCTTTGATCCCCGCGAGGGAAATTTGCGCTTCCACCACATAATACTCACAATCGCTGCGACTAAAATGCTCGGCATATTCGCCATAGAGGTAAGCGGTGGCGGTTAGGGTATTCAGATCTGTGTTTAATTTAACCTGTGAGACTTCACCCACTTGATGGCCTTGATAGCGAATCGCGGCCTTCGCTGCCAGTTTAGCCGAGGCGGGTAGGGTGAGACGAATAGCCTGTGCCTGTGCTAATGCGAGTTGTTGATTCTCGTACAGTTTGAGTGCAGCAGTATTTGGCCCTGTGGTGGTTTTATCAAGCAGCCCTAAGCTGATACTGCCTTTTAATGCACCTTGCAGAGGGGATAAGGCGACGTCTATGCCAGCAAGGCTGGCGCTGATATCAAGGGCACTGTTACGCCAAAACACCTTAGGTTTTTGCAGCAGAGGTTGAAACTGCTTATCAATAGCCAGTTTAATGGCGAAGTCTTCACTCTTACTTTGCCAGTTGACGGATTCTACAGTACCAATTTGCATCTTCTTATAGTAAATCGGTGAGCCTTGACTCACATCGGCGCCATCCTGACTTATCAGCGTTAAGTACACGCGATGTTGGCGTTCAAAATATGCGTCGGCGGCTTCAATTGAACTAAAGAGCGAAAGAGGAGTATTCCCCGCGAGCGGCGTCTTACTGTTACCAGGGATCAGACTAATGGCTCCTTTTGTTAGCGTGGCAAGATCCCTTGTCTTGACCGAAACGCCCTCGAGGGAGGCGTCGATACTCAGGGCCGACTCGGGGACGAAATAACTGTCACTGCGAACTAAACTGGCAAACTCGGGTTGCAGCTCGAGTCGATACTCCACCGCCGATAGGTCTTGGGTTAAGTTAACCGAGAGCACTCGACCAATAGGAAGCTGTTTATACCGAACTTCGGCGCCCGCAGTCACCCCCATGTTTTCAGCGGAACTTAAGGTCAACAGGCGCTTTTTAGATTGCATTAAATCCGGTGCACTTGATTGCAGGGCGAAACTTGCTGGCAATGTAGTGTTAGCACTGGTGCCCGGGAGAAAATTAATCACACTGCCAGTGAGTAACCGTTCTGGGTTTTTGATCCCGGAGAGGGAAATATCGGCGCCCTCAAGCCAAAATATGCCATCACTGGTCAATAAATGGGCATGTTGGGGCTCGAATTTAGCCACTGCGGTAACGCCATTTTCAGAGAGCTGTTTACTTAAAATACTGCCAATGGTGATACCGCGGTAAACAACGTGAGTGCCATTATTTATCCCATTACCCTGCGCCATGGTTAGGTTGACTTCAACCCCACCTAAGGCGCTGATCTCAGAGTCGAATAATGCAAAACTATCACCATTTTGTGCCGTGGGGGCTTTTTCGTCCGAGCTGAAGCTAACACCGCCAGCCAGAATGGACGCTAAACTCTCTGAGCTGACTTTAACGCCAGACAGGGATGCATCAATCTTCACGCCTGAGACGTTCCAAAAGTGGGAGTTTTTCTTCACTAAACTAGCGTATTGCTCTTGAATAAAGGCACTGATAATGACCCTAGCATTGCCATCTAAACGGTAGCTGACAACGCTCCCAACGGGAATTTGGCGAAAGAAAATTGGCGAACCTACGTCTAGTGAGCCAAGTTTATCCGAGGTCAATTCGACCATCACCCCCTCTGAACCGACCTGCATGGGTGGTGGTTGGCGCTCAGCCTCAAAGAAAGCGGTAGAGTTACCTTTGCCTGGTTGAATGGCGATGTAGTTACCCGAAAACAGTGCATCTAAGCCTTCAACGCCGGTGATACTGGCTTTAGGCGTGACTAACCAAAATAAAGTGTGTTTATTTAAGAAAGGCTTAGCGCGATAATCCATCATGACTTTGACATTGACGCCCTTGAGATCCTCATCGATACCAATATCTTTGACTTTGCCGACGGTTAACCCTTGGTATTTGACTAAGGTTTTACCCACCTCAATCCCAGTAGCGCTCGGAAAATGGATTTGAATTTCAATTCCTGATTCTTTTATGCTCTTTATCCCCAACCATGCGCCGAGGACGAGCGCAACGATGGGAAGTAGCCAAATAGGCGAAAAGAGTTTTTTCTTTACAACTTTTGGCGATTCAATTTGTGTCATCTTGAGGTTCCAATCGATCCCAGAGTAAACGAGTATCTAATACTTTTGCGGCAAGCTGAGTCAGCAAAATAACCAATGCAAATGCCGTCGCCGCGGGGGCGGGTTTGGCATCGAGCAACTGCCCCATATTGACGAGGGCAACCGTGAGTGAAATAACAAATAAATCGAGCATAGACCAACGGCCAATCCACTCGATCACATGAAATCCCACCATTAACTTCTTCTTTGAAATCGGCAGATTAAAACTGATGGCGCACAGATACGTGGCAAGCCCGATGATTTTAACCCAAGGCACTAAAATACTGGCAATAAATACGATGATGGCGATGGGGAGCATGTCGGACTGTACTAAATGGACAATGCCGGAAAAAATTGTGTCGTGACGAACTTGCCCCTGATTAGTCAACATAGTAATAGGGTACAAGTTGGCTGGGATCAGTAAAATTGCCGCTGTGATGAGTAACGCCCAACTTTTTTGCAAACTGCCATAATCACGGATCTGCAATACAGACTCACAACGTTGACAATGGGTGCTATCACTCGTGTTGAGTTGCCGACAAACGCGGCATAAACACAGACCTAAGTCGATTCCTTGTTGTTTCATGCTAACTATGCCTATCCAATAGCGTCCACATATGCTCGAGATCGTACTCCCGTTGTAAAAAGAGAGTCACAAGAAATAGCATAGTGAAGCAAAATGTGCCCATTCCAAAATAAATATCCGAAAAATCGGAGAGTTGGAACGACGAAACTAAAAAACTGATGACGTAGATTTCCAGCATAGTCAATTGAGACAGCAGCCCCTGCAGCTTTAATAATTGTTTTAAACTGCGGCGCCAAAAGGCAATTGAAAGCCCCCATTTTACAATCAATATTTGTGCGAGTATGGACAGGATAAGCAAGCCTGGGCCGATAACGGCCGCCGCGAGCACGGCCAGCCCGACAACCCAATAGCCCTGGTCAAATACGGCGAAGGCCCCTTGGAAAACCGTTGTTGTGCGAATGCTACCTAAGAAGTGGATCTCTAAAACGGGCAAAAAATTAGCTGGGAAATAAAAGATCAATGCTGTGACGCACAAGGCTAACATACCATTGACTGAACAGTATGGAGTGTCATAAAGAGCAGTGCTGCAGCGCGGGCATAGGGCTCTAACCCCAGAAGGTAGGGCTCGTTTCCTAATAGCCAAGTCGCAGGAACGACAGAGGATTACAGAGTTTTCTGCGGTATTTTCATGCATATAAAAATATTAACTTAGCCCCAACATCGCTGCAAATGTGTGAATAGCCGATAAAAGCCAAAGAGTCAGTACCCAAAGCTTAAACCCTCAGGCTCAGCTTATAACTAAAACGGCCTAATAATACAGATTAATCAGAACACTTGCATCACAACTTCAATCTATGTCATTCTGCGCACTGTATATAAAAACAGTGCGAGGGCAGTCATGGCAGTTATTACACAGTTTGTCGTGGTAAGAGAAGGGGTTGAAAAGATGACATTCACATCGAAAAAGGAGGCAGATGCCTACGATAAGATGCTCGATATCGCCGATAACTTGATCCCCTTCATTCAAAAAGCGGAATTAGGTATTGATGAGAGTCTGAGCGAACGACTCGCCTTCTATTTTGCTAACAATAAAGATGAGCTGACGAACTTGCTTAAAGGCGCGGTTCAGGTTAATAGTACGCCAACAAATCAAACCGCAGCGAAGAAAGTGGCCAAAAAGGTGGAAGCTGCCGAATAAAGTGGTTAGGAAATGTCATGAAATCTAAATTTTACGAGTCATTGAACCGCCAAGCTCTTGCCCTATTAGAAGGGGAAGATGATGTTGTGGCGGCAATGGCTAATTTTTCAGCCTTACTCAATGATAATCTTACTGAACTCAATTGGGTTGGGTTTTATGTGATGCGTGGTGAACAACTCGTTCTAGGCCCTTTCCAAGGAAAAGTGGCTTGTACGCGCATTCCATTAGGAAAAGGTGTTTGCGGCAGTGCAGCGTTAGCCGACCAAACCCAACGCGTCGCCGATGTGCACCAGTTCGATGGTCATATTGCCTGTGATTCTGCCAGTAATTCAGAAATCGTGGTGCCAGTCAGAGCTCAAGGAAAAGTGATTGCGGTGCTCGATATTGACAGCCCTGTCTTCGATAGATTCGACGAAGAGGACCAAAAGGGACTGGAATTGCTGGTTAAAAGCTTCGAAAGCTGCCTATTTGATTAATTTGCGTACAATAACGCATAATTCATGGTCGCAATCGGTAGCGTGCGCCTTATAATATGCGCTTGCACCGATTATGCTTACGCTGGCGGCCATGTCATCAATAAGCTTGATATGTTAAGCCGTAAAAAATTGTTAAGTTATGTTTTTTTAACTTTAGTAAATGCGGCGAGAATGCTAATTTGTACCTTGGCTCGATAGTGAGCTTAACCAAGATAAACGACACGTAAGAAGCTGATTTATATCACCTCGAATTCGATGTCCCTTTTTGACTGTGGAAGTAATGATGGAATCAACAGATAAGTTGACCGACACCAATGCAATTTTGGCGTATTTGTATGAAACATTTCCTTTGTGCTTTATTGCTGAAGGTGAAACTAAGCCATTAAAAATCGGATTGTTTCAAGATTTGGCTGAAAGGTTGGCTGATGATTCTAAAGTCAGTAAAACTCAACTGCGAGTGGCCTTAAGACGTTATACCAGCAGCTGGCGTTACCTGAAGTCTGTGAAAGCAGGCGCGCAGCGCGTGGATCTTGATGGTGAGCCTTGTGGCGAGTTAGAGCAAGAGCATATCGATCACGCTCAAGCAATGTTGAAAGAGAGTCAGGATAAAGCGAAGGCAAAACGTGCCGCACAGGCGCCTAGCCCAGCGAAAACGCCAGCCAAACGCGCGCCTAAAAAAGTTGCCGTTCCCCAGCGTCCTAAGACTGAGCGTCCCGCTAAACCTGCTCCAAAAGCCGCACCTGTGGTGAATTTAGTCCAGGCGCAACTCACGGATTTAGCGAAGAAACAACGCGTCAATGTTAAGTTAGGTATGACACCCGTAGCCGGTGTGATCACTGACATTAACAAAGAGGATATTCATGTTCAGTTAGATAGTGGCCTAACCATAAAAGTTAGAGCAGAACATATCCTGCTGTAATCATTTATTAAAACGGAGTAACTTGTTGATGCGAAAACTCACTTTGGCTACCTCAATCGCCACTGTTTTTGTCGGATTCTCGGCTTGGGCTGTACCACCCACGATTCAAATCAGCGAGTTACCCACTCTCCAGCAGGAAGCACAACATAAAGTTGCTAGCAAAAGAGTGACGGACTTATACACTCGTTCGCACTACCATAGATTTGCGCTAGATGACGCGTTTTCTGCGCAGATTTTTGACCGCTACCTACAGCAACTCGATTACCGCCGCAATGTGTTAACACAGGCGGATGTCGACAGCTTTAAGCCTTATACCAATCAGTTTGATGACATGCTGACTTCAGGCGAGCTTGAACCCGCATATAAGATGTTTGATGTGGTGCAAAAACGCCGTTATGAAGGTTTTGTCTATGCCTTGTCTCTGCTGGATAAAGAAATAGATTTCAGCGTGCCCGGTGATGCGTATGAATACGACCGAGATGATGCTGCTTGGCCAAAGGATCAGGCTGAAATTAACGAATTATGGCGTCAACGTGTTAAATATGATGCGCTTAATCTCAAATTGACGGGCAAGAAATGGCCTGAAATCGTTGATATTCTGCAAAAGCGTTACAACAACGCCATTAAACGTCTGACTCAAACCAACAGTGAAGACGTATTCCAAGGCGTGATGAATGCCTTCTCCCGCAGCATTGAGCCACACACTAGCTATCTTTCTCCACGTAATGCCGAGCGTTTCCAAATGGAAATGAACTTGAGCCTAGAGGGGATTGGGGCGCAGTTACAACTTGAAGATGATTACACTGTGATCAAGAGTTTAATCGCTGGCGGTCCTGCCGCAGGCAGTGAAAAGCTCTCTCCTGAGGATAAAATTGTCGGTGTCGGCCAAGAAGGTGGCGAGATTGTCGATGTGATCGGCTGGCGTTTAGACGATGTGGTCGATCTGATCAAAGGTCCTAAGGGCAGTAAGGTGGTTTTGCAAATTCTGCCAAAGAAGGGCGGTTCAAATGCTAAACCCTTCAATGTGACCTTAGTGCGTGACAAAATTCGCTTAGAAGATCGCGCCGCGACCTCTAAGGTGATCGAGCCTAAAGAAGGCGAATATGCGAATCGTAAGGTTGGCGTGATCCAAATTCCTGGTTTTTACATGAACTTGTCCCAGGATGTAGAAAAAGAGCTCGTTAAACTTAACGAAGCCAAAGTCGAAGGCATAGTCATCGATTTACGGGGTAATGGTGGCGGAGCCTTAACCGAAGCCGTATTACTGACGGGCCTCTTTATCGACATGGGTCCTGTAGTGCAAATTCGTGATGCCGATGGCCGCGTCTCTGCACACCGTGACAATGATGGTAAAACAAACTATTCAGGTCCCTTGACTGTGATGGTTGACCGCTATAGTGCTTCAGCCTCTGAGATTTTTGCCGCCGCATTGCAAGATTATGACCGTGCGCTAA
Source organism: Shewanella sp. KJ2020 (assembly GCF_024197625.1). Lineage (NCBI taxonomy): Bacteria > Pseudomonadati > Pseudomonadota > Gammaproteobacteria > Alteromonadales > Shewanellaceae > Shewanella > Shewanella sp. KJ2020. The sequence continues at coordinate 181,245 of NZ_JAKUKD010000002.1, forward strand.
TTGTCGGTGAATCGAGCTTTGGTAAAGGCACAGTACAACAGCATAAGAGTCTTGGCCGTATCTACGATATGTATGAGAAGCCAATCGGCCATGTGCAATATACGATTCAGAAGTTTTATCGCATTAATGGCGGCAGCACTCAGATAAAGGGTGTCACCCCCAATATTGCTTACCCCAGTGCCTTAGAGCCGGGTGAGTACGGTGAAGCGGAAGAAAAGAATGCCTTGCCTTGGGATAAAGTCCCCATGGCACAATATGGCACGCTCAATGATATTACCCCTGAGTTAGTGACTAGCCTTGAAGCTAAGCACCTTAACCGGATCAAAAACAGTGTAGAGTTTGCTTATATCAATCAAGATATTGCAGACTTTAAAAAGCATCATAAAGAGAAGACGGTTTCTCTGGTTGAAAGTGAGCGTATCGCCTCCCGTGAAGCCGATGAGAAGAAAGTGCTCGATAGAACCAATGAACGTCGAGTGGCAAATGGTTTAGCCGCCGTTAAATCAATGGAAGACATTGAAGACGAGGCCGAATTACCGGATGCATTTTTAGATGAAACCGCTTTTATCACCTTAGATATGGTCGATGCTAAAAAGCTCGCCAAAACTAACGCACAATAGGCGATAATCGACTCGGTTTATCCCATTTAAAAACGCGCTTATGGCGCGTTTTTTCTTATTTAGATCAATGTTAAAGGGTTCGAAATGACACAAGCTCAAGCAAAATACTTAAAAGATTATCAAGCGCCTCATTTTACAATAGAAACCATCGATTTAGCCTTCAATTTGGCGGGTAAAGATACCCACGTGAAAGCCGTAAGTAAGGTCAAGCGCACGTCGGCCCACGCATTGCCACTGGTACTCAATGGCGATGATTTAGTCTTGCTTGCCGTTACCATTAATGGTGAAACTGTGCCTTATCAGGTGAGCCAAGGTCAGCTCCAGCTTGAGACAAACCTTGATGAATTTGAACTGACCATAGAGACACAACTCGACCCAGAGTCTAATTCAAGCCTTGAAGGCTTATATATGTCCGATGGTGCCTATTGCACGCAATGTGAGGCGGAGGGGTTTAGACGTATTACCTATTTCCTCGACCGTCCCGATGTGTTGGCAAAATATACTGTACGTATCGAGGCCAATAGGGCGGCATTCCCGTATTTATTGAGCAATGGCAATTTAATCGAACGGGGTGAATTACCCGAGGGACGTCATTATGTTTGCTGGCAGGATCCTTTCCCGAAACCCGCCTATTTGTTCGCCTTAGTTGCAGGGGATTTTGACCTGTTAGAAGATGAGTTTATCACCCGCAGTGACCGTAAAGTGTTACTACAAGTTTTTGTTGATAAAGGCAATTTACACAAAGCATCCCACGCAATGGCATCGCTCAAGAAGTCTATGGCTTGGGATGAGTCTCGCTTTGATCTCGAGTATGATCTTGATATTTATATGATAGTTGCCGTCGATTTCTTCAATATGGGAGCGATGGAAAACAAAGGCTTAAACATTTTCAATACTAAATATGTGCTGGCGGATACCGTAACGGCGACCGATGAGGATTATCACGGTATTGAGTCTGTGGTGGGCCATGAGTATTTCCACAATTGGACGGGTAACCGGGTGACCTGCCGTGATTGGTTTCAGTTAAGCTTGAAAGAAGGATTAACGGTATTTCGCGATCAAGAATTTAGTTCGGATTTAGGTTCGCGGGCAGTGAATCGAATTCACGCAATTAAAGTGATCAAGAATCAACAATTTGCTGAAGATTCAGGGCCTATGTCCCATCCGATCCGCCCAGAATCTGTGATTGAGATGAATAATTTTTATACGGTGACTGTGTATAACAAGGGCGCCGAAGTCATTCGCATGATGCACACTCTGCTCGGTGAAGCTAAGTTCCAGGCGGGAATGAAACTGTATTTTAAACGTTACGATGGCCAAGCGGTGACCTGCGATGATTTTGTGGCGGCCATGGAAGATGCCAGCGGCGTAGATTTAACCCAATTCCGTTTATGGTATAGCCAAGCAGGCACGCCGTCCGTAACCGCGACGGATAGTTTCGATGCGCAAACGGGCATCTATCAGCTGACGCTCAAACAAAGTTTAGCGAACTGTGCATCGCCGTTACATATTCCGTTCAGCATCGAACTCTTAGATGCGAAGGGCCAATCTTTAGTGAATCAAGTGCTCGACTTTACTCAAGCCGAACAGGTGTTTAGCTTTAAAGGATTAACCCATAAGCCGGTTATTTCTCTGCTGCAAGATTTCTCTGCCCCGGTAAAACTGCACTACGATTTTGAGGTTGATCAACTGGTTCACTTAATGCGTTTTGCAACGAGTGAAGTCGCCCGTTGGGAGGCTTCAGTGGTGCTTGTCAGCCAAGCCATTTGGCAAAACGTGGCCCATTTACAGCAACAACAAACGATGACACTCGATGAAAGAGTGCGGGATAGCTTTAAGGGAGTATTGCTGGATACTGAGCTTGACCCAGCCTTAATTGCTGAAATCCTAACGATACCGACGGCCTCAGCCTTAATTGAGCAGGCGGAAAGTGTCGATTTGGACGCCTTAGCATTGGCCCGGGAGTTTGTATTAACTGAACTGGCTTCGTATTGTGAAGATGAATTGGTTGCCTTGTACCGTACCTTAGTGGCCGTAGAGGGTACGCAGGCCCGCGCCCTTAAGAATCAATGTTTAAATTGGTTGAGCCGAGTATCGGCTGAAGCGGAAGATTTTGTGGTAAGCCAGTTTGAGCAGGCGGGTAATATGACCGACTCCCTAGGGGCATTAATGGCCGCGAATGTCGGTGATTTGTCCTGTCGCCATGACTTAATGCTGGCTTTTGAGCAGCGCTGGCATGATACGACATTAGTGATGGACAAGTGGTTTATGCTGCAGGCAACACGTGATGCCGATGATGTGATTGATACCCTGCGACAATTACAGCAGCACGGTAGCTTTAGCATGAGCAATCCTAACCGGGTTCGCGCTTTGATTGGCAGTTTTGCCGCGGGCAATATTTATCAATTTCACCGCGCCGATGGTAAAGGTTATGCTTTTTTAACTGAGAGCCTCATTACCTTGAATAAACTCAATCCGCAGGTCGCAGCGCGTATGGTGACCCCTTTGATCCAATTTGGGAAGTTTGATAAGGCGCGGCAATCGCAGATCAGGGCATGTTTGGGACAACTGTTAGCTTTACCTGAATTATCGAAAGATATGTATGAAAAAGTCTCAAAAGCCTTGGCTAACTAAGACTTGATAGAGGAGGGCGGCAGTGTTTGCCGCCTGAATATTCATGGAATTTTATTTTAAACTTACAATTAGTTATCAAGACTTTTTACCCTATTATCAGGGGCTCGCCGATAAGGTGGAAGTGCGTGAAAGTCAGGGGCGAATACTGTGGATCAATGGTCGACATTTCAGAGGTTTTTTAACTGAAAATGGTATTCATGGCCATTTTAAGTTGGTTATTGATGATAAAGGACAATTTGTTTCATTAAATCGTGTTTAGGGGTAATTGGGCTATTTTTTATTAGAGTAATTACTTTAAACGGTCGGCTGATTACTCATTTTAGCGGATGACATTTTCTTTATCATTATGTTAATGAAATATATGATTTTTTGATCTGTTTTTACCCTCACATCTTATCTTCTGCTTTTCTAATTTAAATATCCTCTGTGTTGCCTGTGACATAAATGTGTCTACGTGCTTAATTCTTTAGAAAATTTTCTCTAACTGTGCCTTGCTCATGGGGATTAATTGCTGTAACAATGATGTTACCTGTGAGCTAACAAGATGTTGGTTGTAATTCCTAAAACAAAGAATCCAGCAGGGTACGGAGAGCTAAAATGAAAATTGTTAAAAATAGTTTTAACAAGTCGGCGCTTGCTTTGGGGGTGGCGTCGGCATTGAGTTTATTGGTGGTGTCGAACGTTAATGCGGTCTCATTTGATTGGGGTGAGGTTGAAGGTACATTTGACTCAACTTGGACCGCTGGTGCGAGCTGGCGTGTTGGGGAGCGTGATTGGGAAGGTCAGATAGGTAAAGTTAACCAACCTCAGTTCGATTGGTCTAACTACTCTGCCTTTGGTAATACAAAATACACATCTGCGGAAATTTGGGCCCAACCCGGCTCTTATTCCAGTAATAACGATTTAAGTAACTTGCTTTATTCTCAAGGTGATACCACCTCTGAAATTATCAAAGGGTTACATGAACTCTCGTTAAAATACGAAAACTACGGCTTATTTGCCCGTGGTATGTATTTCTATGATCGCAAGTTAAACGATGGCAGTTATGACTTCAATGATCCCATAACGGGTGAAGAGTTTGACCCCTGCGCTGATAACCGCGCCTCAGAAGTGCAATGTAAAGATATCCGTTTGTTAGATGCCTTTGTCTACGCCAATTTCGATTTGAATGATGGCGCCAATCCACTCTCCATTCGTGTCGGTAATCAAGTGGTTTCCTGGGGGGAAAGTACCTTAATTGCCCACGGGATCAGTGAAATCAACGCGGTAGATTTGAACATTCTCAATGCCCCCGGCGCTGAATTAAAAGAAGCTTTCAGGCCCCAAGGCATGGTATGGGCATCCCTTGGGATCACAGAGTCATTATCGGTAGAGGCTTTCTATCAATATGATTGGGAACCGATTTGGGTGCCTACACCAGGTTCTATTTTTGCGACGAACGATTTTGCGGGCTTTGGTGGTTATAACCAAAATGCGCAGCTGGGTTTTAACGCAAACCCTGACATCAATTTAGACTTTGTGATCCAAGAATATGAGCGTTTAGCGGGCATGATCGCCAGCGGACAATCTATTCCAACGGCGCAGTTGGCGGCAATGGCCCTTGCTTATCCGACTAAAGTGACACTCGTGCAGGACGAAGAAGAGCCAAGCAATGACGGTCAATACGGTATTAAACTGGGGTATTACGCACCTGAGCTAGGTGAAACCGAGTTTGGTGTTTATTTTATGAATTACCATAGTCGCCGCCCACTGATCAGTGGTACTGCGGCGGACTTTAGCACGGGCGCACTCCTATCGGATCTCGCGACCGTTGGCCAAAATGCGGGTGATATCAATCGTGAATTGTTGTTGAGTCTAAAGAGTTTCTCTAAGGCGCAAATCGTCTATCCAGAAGATATTAAACTCTACGGCTTTAGCTTTAACACCTTAGTAGGTGACACTTCTGTTGCGGCCGAAATTGCCCATCGCCAAGATGAGCCATTGCAAATTGATGACGTAGAACTGCTATTTGCGGGTATGCCACAACAGCTAGCGAATGCGGGAATTCGCCCGGATCTCGATGGTATTTCACAGATTGATGGCGTTGATCCAGGTGAAACCGTCGATGGTTTTATCCGCCTTGATACCACTCAAGCGCAGGCGACTTTTACCCATTTATTTGGTCCAACCTTAGGTTTAGATAACTTGACTATGTTGGCGGAAGTCGGTGGTGTGTGGATCCATGATATGCCAGGTTTTGATGAACTGCGTTTAAATGGTCCAGGTACTTCTCGTTCTGGTGGTAATCCAGATATGCCAGGGATCATTCAGGCACTGCATAATGGCCCTGAAACTAACCCATTCCCAACGGATTTTGCTTGGGGCTACCGTTTAGTGGCAAAAGCCGAGTTTAACAACCTGTTTGCGGGTGTGAACATGGCGCCTCGAGTGATTTTCTCCCACGATGTTGACGGTATCACGCCAGACCCTATGTTCCTGTTCACTGAGGGACGTAAATCTGTCGCGCTAGGGGTGAACTTCGATTACCAAAACCGTTGGGGCGCAGATCTGTCCTATAACAGTTTCTTTGGCGGAGTCGGTACGACAAATGCGATGGCAGATCGTGATTATGTTTCATTCAATATCAAGTATTCGATCTAAAAGGACTAAAACAATGAAGAAACTGACGATATTGGCGAGTGCAGTCATGCTAGCACTCGTAGCCCCAGTCGCTATGGCTAAGGTGTCAGAGGCTGATGCGGCTAAACTTGGCAATGAGTTAACCCCATTAGGGGCGGAAAAAGCGGGCAATGCTGACGGCTCTATTCCGGCGTGGGATGGGGGTATCACTAAGCCTGTAGCAGGTTATACCAAGGGAATGCATCATCCAGATCCTTTCCCCGAGGATAAAATTGAATTTACCATTACCAATGCTAACAAGGCTCAATATAAGGACTTTTTGACTCCGGGTCAGATGAAATTATTTGAGCTTTACCCTGAAACCTACAAGATGAACGTGTATAAGACGCGCCGCAGCGCCTCTGTGCCACAGTTTGTCTATGATGCGACTAAAACTAACGCTACCCGTGCGGAATTAGTCGCTCAAGGTAACGGTATTTCCGGTGCGTCAATTGGTATCCCATTTCCGCTGCCGGCCAATGGTTTAGAGGCGATTTGGAACCATATTTTACGCTTCCGTGGTGTGGATGTTGAAACGTCTCGTAGTCAAGCTGCACCTACCGCGGATGGGGCTTATACCTTGGTTGAGACTGCGGAAGAAATTCGTTTCGAGTATTCTCGCCCAGAAATCACCTTAGATCAGTTAAAAGCCAGCAATACGCTGTTCTACTTTAAGCAAGTCGTGACGCAACCGGCACGTTTAGCGGGAACGGCATTGCTGGTGAAGGAGACCATGGATCAAGAGGCGCTTCCACGCCAAGCTTGGACTTACAACACGGGACAACGTCGCGTGCGTAAGGCACCAAACGTGGCTTTTGATACGCCGGGTACAGTGTCTGACGGCTTACGTACCACGGATGATTTCGATATGTTTAACGGCTCACCCGTGCGTTACAACTGGGAGTTAGTCGGTAAGAAAGAAATTTACATCCCGTACAACGACTACAAACTGCATTCAGACAAGTTGAAATATGACCAAATATTAAAACCAGGTCATCTCAATCCTGAATTTGTTCGCTGGGAAAAACACCGCGTATGGGAAGTGAAGGCGACGTTGAAAGACGGTATGCGCCATATTTACAAAACCCGCGTAATGTACCTAGACGAAGATTCATGGCAAGTCTCGATTGCCGATCTCTATGACAACCGCGATGAGTTATATCGAGTGGCGGTTGCCCATGGTATCAACTACTACGAGGTGCCCACACAATGGGATACCTTAGAAGTGTTCCATGATCTGCAATCTCGTCGCTATTTGGCCATGGGATTAGACAACCAGAGTGGTATGTATAACTTTGATGCCAAACTGAGTGAAGCGAACTTTACCCCCGACGCATTACGTCGTGAAGGTATTCGTTAATCAGCCACGGTAGTAGGGGCGCTTAGCGCCCCTCATTAGTTTAAGGAAGTTTGTATGTCGTTTCGCATCCTTCATAGTATTGCTGCGTTAGGTGCCGGTTGTTTATTGTCCCTCCCTTCGTTTTCTGCGGTGTCAGATACGCTTTCATCCCAAATTCAGCCCTTGGCCGCATCCTCTTTGGTGCTCGATATTGCCCATGCGGGTCAACACTTAGTCGCCGTTGGTGAACGTGGCCATGTACTCGTGCTCAATGACCACTGGCAGCAAGTGCCGACACCGACATCGGTGCAATTAACTAAAGTGTTTTTCCTCAACGAAAAACTCGGTTGGGCTGTGGGTCACGATGCGACCATAGTGCATACACAGGATGGCGGTCAGACTTGGACACTGCAGATGCAATCCTCTGAGATTGAAAAGCCTTTCCTCGATGTGCTGTTTCTAAATGAGCAGGAAGGCATGGCGATTGGCGCCTATGGCCTGTTTTATCGCACCCAAGATGGCGGTGCGACTTGGCAGGAAGAGTTCCACCAAGAGCTGCTGGCCGAGGAGGATGTCGCCTATTTAGCTGAGCTTAAAGACAGTGATCAGGCGGCATATTTAACGGAGCGGGCCTCCCTGTTGCCACACTTTAATCGTGTAGTGGCACTGAAAGATGGCCGACTGTTATTGGTAGGTGAATTGGGGCTCGTTGCCGTATCAGAGGATAAAGGGCTCAGTTTTACCCGTACTGCCTTTGATTATGATGGGTCAATGTTTAATGCCATTGAAACCCAAGATGCTGTGTATGTGATGGGGCTACGCGGGCACGTATTTAAGGCTGAACGCAGTTTAGCCCAGTGGACTGAAATTGAAATGCCAGTGCAATCCTCAATCAATGGTGCTATGGCCGTTTCGGATAATGCTTTGTATTTAGTCGGTAATGCGGGCATCGTCATCCAGTTAAATCAGGATGATAGCACCAGCATAGTGACCCGTCGCCAAGGGGAAAACTTAGTTTCAATTGCAAAGGATAATCAAGGGAATGTGTGGTTATCGGGCAGCCAAGGGCTGTTTATTCTTAAGCCATAAAACTTTAAAACAACAATAACAGGGCCGAGAAGATGTTAGAAAAACTGGTCAACGGATTTGAGTCATTTTTATTCCGCAATCGTGCATGGGTCGTGAGCATTTTTGTGCTGCTGACATTTTTTTTGGGCTATCAAGCCAGTCAGCTTAAAATGGATGCGGCTTTTATTAAAAATATTCCGCTTAATCATAGTTATATGCAAACCTACCTCAAGCATCAAAAGGATTTTGGTGGCGCGAACAGCATTATGGTGGCGGTTGAGGACACCAGCGGCAATATTTTTAATGCCAACTATTTTGATACCTTAAAAAATGTCCATGATCAGCTGTTTTTTATTCCCGGCGTAGAACGCTCACAGGTGAAATCGCTCTTTTCGCCTTCGACACGTTTTACTGAGGTGGTAGAAGATGGTTTCGCCGGGGGGCCTGTGATCCCCGCCGATTTTTCAACCACTCAAACTGGGTTGGATACGGTTCGGGATAACATCGAGAAAGCGGGGATTGTCGGGCGCTTAATCGCCAATGATTACAGTGCGGCTATGGTCTCTGCCCAGTTGATGGACTTCGATCCTCAGACGGGTAAACCCTTAGATACGATTGCCTTTGCGGCTCAATTGGAAAAAGAGCTTAGGGGCAAGTACGAAACTGACAAGGTTAAAATTCACATCATAGGTTTCGCTAAGATGGCGGGCGATGTGGCCGATGGCGCTAAGGGCGTGTTGTTATTTTTCGTGATCGCTATTTTGATCACCGCGGCTATGGTGTACCTCTTCTCTAAATCAGTCATTCTGACCGTTTTACCTTTAGTGTGTAGCTTAATTGCCGTGGTATGGCAGCTCGGCTTATTGACTGTGATTGGTTTTGGTCTCGATCCCATGTCGATTTTGGTGCCTTTTTTAGTGTTCGCCATTGGGGTGAGCCACGGGGTACAAATTATCAACGCGGTAAGGCGCCGTGTGATGGACGGACAAACCACTAAAGCGGCGGCGGCTTCGGCTTTTCGTAGTCTATTAGTGCCAGGCGGCGTGGCATTACTCTCTGATACCGTGGGTTTTATTACTCTGTTAGCTATCGATATCGGTATTATTCGCGAGTTAGCGATATCGGCATCCCTCGGCGTTGGAGTCATTATTTTCACTAACCTGGTCCTCTTACCCTTAGTGATTTCCTATACAGAACTGAACGTGGTTTCATCGGATAAGCCGACGGCTGAAGAAGTCCGCGTCGAGGCCATTTGGCGTTTTCTGGCCAAGTTTGCGACACCTAAATACGCTCTGGTAGTGATTGTGGCGACCATTGCCTTATATTTTGTGGGGCTGCAACAGGCCAACCAGATGAAGATCGGTGACTTGCAGGGCGGCGCGCCCGCATTACACCAAGATTCCCGCTATAACTTAGACACCTTCTTTATTACGGACCACTTTTCTATCACTACCGATGTGATGACTGTGATTGTGGAAGCGAGTCCAGAAGCCTGTACTTACCACGATGTACTGACTCAGATTGATGAGTTTGAATGGCGAGTGCGTAATACCCCAGGGATTGAATCGACGGTGAGCCTCGCTTCGGTGGCTAAAAAAGTGAATGCGGGCTTTAACGAAGGCAATCCAAGATGGGAGGTGTTACCCCGTACTACCGCGAGTTTAGTGCAGGCGATTGGCCAGATCCCAACGACATCAGGCTTGTTAAATGGCGATTGTTCTGTGATGCCTGTGTATCTGTTTATGAAGGACCATAAGGCAGAAACCATTGAAACTGTGGTGACTAAGGTCAAAGCTGTTGCCGCGCAAATGGATAACGATAAGCTGCAGTTCAAACTGGCATCGGGCCCTGTGGGCGTAATGGCCGCGACCAATGAGGCGGTGGCAGAAGCGCAGTTGCCTATGATGATCTATGTCTATGGCGCAGTATTTGTGCTGTGTTTAATCAGCTTTAAATCCTTTAAAGCCACAGTGGCGGTGATTATCCCCCTGTATGTGGTCTCGACTCTGGCACAAGCCTTGATGACTCTGCTTGATATTGGCTTAGCTGTCAGTACTTTACCTGTGATTGCTCTCGGTGTGGGTATTGGTGTGGACTATGGTATTTATATCCTGTCGACCATGTCTTCTAAGCTCTCTAACGGTATGCCAGTGCAACAGGCTTACTATGAGGCTTTAGTCGAACGGGGCAGTGCGGTGATTTTCACTGGCTTAACCTTAGCCATTGGTGTGAGCACTTGGTTTTTCTCGGCGCTCAAGTTCCAAATGGACATGGGGATCCTGCTCACCTTTATGTTTGTGGTAAATATGCTCGGTGCCATAATTATCCTGCCTGCGCTGGCAGCGGTATTTTGGCCTAAGGCTAAGTAAATAAGCTTAATGGGGAGTAATCACTCCCCATTTGTTTTGCATATAAAAGCTAATTTTTTGATTTTTTGCTCACGTGTTGCGCCATCTTTACGCTGTTGCTGGATTTACAGAGGATGTACCACTAAAATTTTCCTCGAAATACAGAGGATTTAGTAATAAACTTCGCGCGACGATCTAGATCACACTAATATTCTGCGATCGTTAAGCCGAAGCATCCAAATAATGAAAAAAAGCGCTGCCATAGACGCTTAAGGAAACAGCAACATGGCCTTGAAAGATGCAATGCCTTCAGTACTACTTGAAAATGTAGTCAGTTTAATTCACGCTAAAGTCCCTAATTCACAAGCCAAGCAAGTTGAACAGTTCGCGACCTGCCTTTACGCCCACATGTCGAAAGACGACCTCAATGCGCGTAACGATAGCGATTTGTACGGTGCCGTTCTCAGTTTATGGAACGCCTTAAATAAGACCCCTAAGGGTCAAACTCACCTAAGAGTATTTAACCCAAGTCAGTCAAAACACGGCTGGCAATCGACCCATTCGATCATCGAAGTCATCCAACCTGACATGCCATTCCTGGTAGATTCAGTTGGTATGGCACTGAATCGTATGGGTATTACTGCTCATATGATGTTGCATACACCACTGGCGATCGAACGTTCTGCAGCAGAAGTTACTAAGGTGACTTATCTGAACCAGAGCCCAGACAGTACTGAGCAAGTGGCGGTTTTCTTAATTGAAATTGACCGTCAAAGCAGCACAGTGGATATCAAAGCTCTGGAGCGCGAAATTCAATCCGTGCTCGCCGATGTTGCCGCCTCAGTCAATGACTGGGAAGCCATGTCCGCTAAATTGAGCGAAACCATTAAAGATTTGCCAAAGCGTCCGTTCCCCGGTGAAAAGCAAGAGTTAGAAGAAGCGATTAACTTCTTAACTTACTTGAATAATCATCATTTTACCTTACTGGGATACCGTCAATACGATCTAAAACGTGTTGAAGGCGATGTCGAGCTAGTGCCTAATCTTGCCTCTAGTTTAGGTTTGATGAACAAGCACCACAAAACACAACCAGAGCAAGGGTTGTTGTTATCTAGCTTCTCCGACAGTGCCCGTAAAGAAGCCCTAGATCACAGCTTACTGATCCTGACTAAGAGCAGTGCTAAGAGCCGCGTTCACCGTCCTGCCTATGTCGATTATATCGGCATCAAGCGTTTCGATAAGAAAGGCAATGTGGTGGGTGAAGACAGATTTATCGGTTTGTATGCGTCAAACGTGTATAACCGCAGCCCACGTGAGATCCCACTGCTGAACGAAAAAGTGCAGCGTGTGTTAGATCGTTCAGGCTTAACGCCACGTTCCCATGACTATAAAGCTCTGCTAAACATTCTTGAGAATTTACCGCGCGATGAGCTAATCCAAGCCAATGTGGACGATTTAGCCCACACGGCCCACGGTGTGCTCGAGATGCAAGACAGGGACAAGCTAAAACTCTTTGTTCGCAAAGATGGCTTTGGCCGTTTCTTATCCTGTTTAGTGTATGTTTCTAAGGATCGTTACAACACTAAACTTCGCCAAGATACCCAACGTATTCTGGCCCAGCATTTTAACAGCAAAGAAGATGTAGAGTTTACGACGTATTTCTCCGAGTCGACCCTGGCCCGTACTCACTACATAGTCAAAGTTGATAACAATAATATGGATGTAGATGTGGCTGCCATAGAAAATAATTTAATAGAAGCGGCACGTTCTTGGGAAGATAAGTTAAATACTGCGCTAAACAACGCCCTAGGCGAAGAAGCCGGTACTCATCTGATGAAGCGTTACGCTAACGCCTTTGAACAAAGTTATAAAGAAGACGTACTACCAAGCTCAGCCGTTGTTGATATGCAACAGCTCGAAGCGCTGGACGATGAACACAAGCTCGGCATGTTGTTCTATCAACCGCAGGAAGCGGCGCTGAACGACAACAAAGTGCGTTTAAAGCTATTCCATAAAGATGAGCCAATTCATCTTTCTGACGTACTGCCAATGTTAGAAAACTTTGGTCTGCGGGTGATCAACGAGCGCCCCTATGAAGTCACAACAACCGATGGTTCAACCTTCTGGATCTTAGACTTCTTGATGACAGTTAAAGTGGTCAACACTGACAACATCGCCGATAGCCAAGACAGATTCCAAACTGCACTTTCCCAAGTGTGGCAAAAGAAATTAGAGGATGACGGCTTTAACCGCATCATTCTGGCCTCTGGTTTAACTGGCCGTGAAGTGTCTGTACTGCGTGCTTACGCTAAGTACATGCGTCAAATCGATGCGACCTTCAGCCAAGCCTATATCGAAGAAACCTTCGGTCGTTACCCACAAATCGCCGATTTGTTGGTGAAGATGTTTATCCGTAAGTTCAATCCAAAACTCAAGACCCGTACGCTGGGCAAGTTTATGGAGCAGATCAATTTACGTTTAGACGAAGTATCGAGCCTAGATGATGACCGTATTATTCGTCGTTATTTAGACCTGATTAACGCGACGCTGCGTACCAACTTCTATCAGCTGGATGCCAAAGGCGAATCTAAGAGTTATATCTCGTTTAAATTCATGCCTTCGCTGATCCCTGAAATGCCACGCCCATTGCCGAAATTCGAAATCTTCGTTTATTCGCCACGGGTTGAAGGTGTGCATTTACGTTACGGTAAAGTGGCCCGTGGTGGTCTGCGTTGGTCGGATCGCCGTGAAGACTTCCGTACCGAAGTATTAGGTCTGGTAAAAGCCCAGCAAGTGAAAAACACCGTAATCGTGCCAGTGGGTGCCAAAGGTGGTTTCGTTTGTAAACAATTGCCGACCGAAGGCGGCCGTGAAGCTTTCTTCACCGAAGGTCAAGAATGCTACCGTATCTTTATCCGCGCCTTGCTCGATATTACCGATAACATTTTGAACGGTGAAATCGTCCATCCAGTGGATGTGGTGCGTCACGATGAAGATGACCCCTATTTAGTGGTTGCGGCCGATAAAGGTACAGCGACATTCTCCGATATCGCGAACTCGATTTCCCTTGAATACCGTTTCTGGCTGGGTGATGCATTTGCATCGGGCGGCAGTAACGGTTATGACCATAAGAAAATGGGCATCACCGCTAGAGGTGGTTGGGAGTCGGTTAAACGTCACTTCCGCGAAGTGGGTATCGATTGTCAAACCACAGACTTTACCTGTTTAGGTATAGGTGACATGGCGGGCGACGTATTCGGTAACGGTATGTTGTTGTCTAAGCACACTAAACTGATTGCAGCCTTTAACCATATGCATATCTTTATCGATCCAAATCCAGATACGGCATTAAGTTATGATGAACGGGCGCGTTTATTCGCACTGCCACGTTCAAGCTGGGAAGATTACAACAGCAAGTTGATTTCTAAGGGCGGTGGGGTTTTCCTGCGTTCATCTAAATCAATCCCGCTATCGGCAGAAATGAAGCAAATGTTGGCCACAGAGAAAACCTCTATGACCCCAACTGAGCTGATGAAAGAACTGCTGAAAATGCCAGTGGATCTGATCTGGAACGGCGGTATCGGTACTTATGTTAAGTCATCCCGTGAAACCCACGCTGAAGTTGGCGATCGCGCTAATGATGCGCTGCGGGTTAACGGCGGCGAACTGCGCGCTAAGATAGTCGGCGAGGGCGGTAACTTAGGTTGTACTCAGTTAGGTCGTATCGAATATGCATCTAACGGCGGTCGTATCAACACTGACTTCGTGGATAACGTGGGTGGTGTGGACTGTTCAGACAACGAAGTGAACATCAAGATTTTGCTGAACGCTATGGTGACTGAAGGTGAACTGACGCTTAAGCAGCGTAACCGTTTACTGGAAGAAATGACCGAAGAAGTTGGCCAAATCGTACTGCAAGACTGTAAAGATCAAACTCGTACTATCTCTGTCACCCAAGTACGCGGTGCTGAGCAGTTAAAAGAGCAGATCCGCTTTATCCAGTATCTGGAAAAAGAAGGCAAGTTAGACAGAGCGTTAGAGTTTTTACCCTCTGAGGAAGAACTGGCCGAGCGCTTAGCCAGTGGTCGCGCGTTAACACGCCCTGAGCTATCTGTGCTGGTTGCCTACGCGAAGATGGTGCTGAAAGAGCAGTTAGTGACGCCAGAAATCACTGAAGATACGCTATTAAGCCAATTGCTCATCGCCTATTTCCCGAAAAAACTTCAGGAAAAATACAGTGACAGAATGGCGACTCACCCACTGCGCGGCGAAATCATTGCGACCTCACTCGCCAATGAACTCGTTAACGACATGGGGCTGAACTTCGTTCAACGTATGCAAGATGAGACTGGTGCCTCAGTTGCCGATGCGGCGATTTGTTACACTATGGCTCGCGAAGTATTTGGTTTAGCTGAATTAACTAAATCGATCACTGACTTAAACGGTATCGTACCTGCTGTGGTTCAAGGTGAGATGTTGCACCAGTTACGCCGCAATATGCGTCGTGCTTGTCGCTGGTTCCTGCGTCACCGTAACCGCACTTGGAGCATCGAGCAGACGGTTGCCTTCTTCAAACCTGTATTTGAACAGATAAAAGCGAATGTTCATTTATATCTGGTAGAAGATGAAGCTAAAGGTATCCAATCTGAGATCAATGCCTTGATCAGAGAGAATGTACCGCAGGATGTTGCGACCGTTGTGGCTAATATGAGTACCTTGTTCTCAGCCTTAGACATAGCACAAATTGCCCAAGCAGAAGGTAAGACAGTGGCATTAGTTGCCGAAACTTACTTCAAACTCGGCGCCCGCGTTGAGCTGCACTGGTTCTTAGAACAGATCAGCGCTCAACCTGTGGCGAACCATTGGCAAGCACTGGCCCGTGCCGCCTTTAGAGAAGAGTTAGATTGGCAACAACGTGCATTAAGTTCAGTGGTGCTAAGAACCTGCAGTGAATCCTGTGATGCCGAAAGCGTGATTTCTCAGTGGATTGAGATCAATCAAGGCTTATTGGAAAGATGGTTCCACATGCTAGCTGACTTCAAAACGTCGCAAAGCCATGAGTTTGCTAAGTTCTCTGTCGCCCTACGTGAACTTAATCTTCTGATCCTTCACTGCGAAGGCCAAAAGTAAACTTTTATAATAATCAGAAGCCCTGGCGATCGCCGGGGCTTTTTTTAGGTCGAGGAAAGTACATGTTTTATAAAATCGCACAGAAAGTCATGTTTCAGATGGATCCTGAGCGAGCTCACAATCTTGCTATAGGCAGTTTAAAAATGACTGCCAATAGTCCATTAACCTGCCTGTATGGACAAACGATTGCCCCCGCCCCCGTAAACTTTATGGGGCTGACCTTTCCAAATCCTGTTGGCTTAGCGGCGGGTATGGACAAGGATGGCGAATCGATTGATGCCTTTCATGCGATGGGATTTGGCCATGTCGAAGTGGGCACTGTTACCCCAAGGCCACAACCCGGTAATGATTTGCCCCGCTTATTTAGATTAAAACCCGCCAAAGGCATTATCAATCGCATGGGTTTTAATAACAAAGGTGTCGATAATTTAGTTAAAAACCTGCTCGCCAAGAAGACGAATATAATGGTCGGCGTCAATATTGGTAAAAATAAAGACACGCCAGTAGAGCAAGGTAAGGACGATTATTTGATCTGCATGGATAAAGTTTATCCCCATGCGGCGTATATTGCGGTGAATATTTCATCACCCAATACCCCAGGATTGCGATCGCTGCAATATGGCGATCTATTAGATGAATTATTAAGCGCCATTAAAACCAAGCAACTTGAGCTTGCTGAAAAGCATAAAAAGTATGTGCCTATAGCGCTTAAAATTGCACCAGATTTAACCAGTGAAGAAATTGAGAATATTGCTCAGGCTCTGATTAAAAACAAATTTGATGGCGCAATTGCGACCAATACCACCTTAACCCGTGATGGTGTTAGTGGTCTTGCGAATGCCAATGAAAGCGGCGGCTTAAGCGGTAAACCTTTGACTGAGCTGTCGACGAAAGTGATCAAGCAGTTAGCGACATGCTTGAAAGGACAGATCCCGATCATCGGCGTAGGCGGTATTAATAGTGCCGAGGATGCCTTGGCCAAATTTGATGCGGGTGCCACTATGGTACAGATTTATTCTGGTTTTATTTATCAAGGTCCAAAGTTAATTAAAGAAATTGTAGAAGCCTACCGATTAAAATAATGATCTTAAGATCAATATAGAGATCTAAAATAAGATCTTTTTAAATAACTGCGATCTAAAACGATCTTTAGATCGCAGTTAAGATCAAGGAATAGATCTACTAAGCTGTTGTTAAATAATTTGTATTTTATTATTTTTATTTTGATATTGAATAAAATATCTACTATTATGTCCCAGTGTTCAAATACTGGGTAAACGTTATGTTATTAATGCCGCAAAAGGATTGGCAATGGAAATATAACGATTCGTATGGTGTATTAGGCGTATCGTTAGGTTCCGAGATAGAATTTCTGACGGCTTATAAAGCAAAATCATTAATTCCTGATGCCTTATCGAGGATGGAATTTAATATCGCGCACGCCAAATTCTATATGAGCCTACTCGAAAAGTTGCCTAAAACCCTCTCTTTAACCGATGCCGCCATTGTGCAAATTGCCCTCAATGCCACCGCAGCCCATTTTATGCTGACACCACAAATGCCAAAATCTTGGTTTTTTGATACCAGCGATGTCTGTGTTTATAGCGATGTGGGTAAAGTATTTGAGCTTAAATGCCAAAAGCAAAGGGCACTCGTGCTTGTGGTTGAAAATACCCTGCAATCGGCCTTAGTGATGTTATTATCGCCCGAATGTGTTTTATCCGGTGCTAAAACCATGGTGCAGTTTGAAACCATTAAAGTGATGCATAACCGCTTACACCCACTACGTGCACAGCGCCATGTGGTTGCGGCATAATGTGGTTGCAGCAATAGTCATCATTGGTTTTTTGATATTAACCATTTACCGATAATTCGTGAGTCTTAGTTTTCTCTATTTGGCCCTGCTTTTAGTATTAAAATCACTGCGCAGTCTGGATTGCCATGGTATTAACTCGTCGACTCGCAGCGAGTCCATCCTTGGATGCTCGACCGCCCCATCTGATGTGAAAGGATTCACGAATGCCGCGATGGCATGGACGCCAAAGAGCGGCCATGGGGCGGACGGTCGTCTCGCCAACCACCATGGCGCACCTTTCAGAATTTGCGTAGTCTGTAGATGCAAAAGATTAAAGATTAGATTTAACTGTGGTTGCTTTGATTTTTAGTGTTGTCTGTGTAGCGCTAAAAGCAAAAAAGTTATGGGTGTCCGGTCTTTCTATAATGTCCACAATTGATAAGTTAGATAAGTATTCTGCAGCGGCAACAAAGAACTTTATTAAGCCCAAAACATAACAAATAAGGATAGGCCGCGCATAGCCGCGACCTTATCCCAAGTGTTGAACAAGCCCGATGCTGGTTGTTGGCACTTTATTATGCAAATAGCTGATTGAGAATTTGTGCTGGCGAAGGTCTTATTTTCAAAGAAACTTTTGTGCAGATATGACCCGCCCTTAGCGAACGAGCTAATATTTTTATCGCTTGTTCATCAAACCGTTATCTAGTCCTCATTCAGAGTGATTGACCCGTTATTCTTATACTTCTCGCTTTAAGCGGTGATGTTAGCGCCTGTCGGTCGATGACGCATATGAACGCTCATAAAATGCATAGCTTGATGGCAACAAGGGCAATAGCGCACGGCTAAGGCACGTTTGACCTCTGGTAATGCGGGGAAAGTGGCTCCTGCGACAGCCAACATCAGTTGGATTTGTTGCCGTAGCTTTTTGGCATTGCCTTGCAGTAAGCCATAGTCTCGTACTCGCCGTAATCCTTTGGGTAACACATGTTGTAATATCAACCACAGAAATTCGACCGCGGGCAAGCTGCGTACTTGTTGGCAGCGGCTCTGACTGTCTTGATAGCTAAAACTCACCTGATTATCGACATGACGACAAATACTGCTGTCGGGTAAAACGCCCCGATAAAGGTAGCGCGATAGATATTGCAGTGCAGGTTCGCCTTTACCTACGAACTGACAATCGACCACCCATTTCGACTGGGATTGATGTGGTAGGGTGAGTTGAAGCGTGTCACTCAGATAAGCCAGTAAACGTGCTCGCCACACCTTGGCAAGATTAAAGGCGTTAAATAAGTAATGGGTTTGACACTTACGCCATTGCCGCTTGCCTGAGTGGTAGCTCCCTGCTGGGATAATGAAGTGCAGATGTGGATGGTAGTCTCTGCGTCGACTGTGAGTATGCAGTACGCCGGTGAAGCCGATGTCACCACTGAGCTTAGGGGAGCGTGCGGCAAAGTCTTTGAGTACACTCGCTGCCACGGTAAACATGGCGTGATAGAACGGCTCGGGTTGCGATTTCGCTATGGCTCTTAATTCAAACGGCAAGGTAAAGGTCACCATAAAATAATTCACCGGTAATAACTTAGCTTGTTGTTTACTCAGCCAGTCACATGTGGTGCCGTGTTGACACTGTGGGCAACTGCGATGACCGCAAGAGAGCGGAAACTCAAGCTGTTGCTCGCAGGTTTGACAACCCCAGCAGCTAACCCTCGCCGTGTTGCAACGACAGCTGAGCATGGCATGGATAGCAGCATGTATTTCTGGGGTGATTTGATGGGCATAACGCCGCCGAAAATCCGCCAGATGTTGGCGTAAAATATTGATAAACTGGCTCATAACCCACACTCCCACCTCAAGGCCAAGTCGTTGGTCAGTTGGTTAATTGCCTCACAGGTATTTTTACGGGTGATATCAGTGAGCCGCGTGTAACGGGCGGTGGTATTCAGGCTGTGATGGCCAAGCAGTGTTTGCACTGAGCGCAAATCGAGTCCTTGCTCCAGTAAATGGGTGGCATAACTGTGGCGTAGACTGTGCGGACTGATGGCTTTATGAATGTTGCACTCGGAAATGACTTGCTTCATGGCTTTTTGGAGCCCGCCTCTGTCCATGAGTGAATCAGGTTGATTATCTTTACCCGGAAATAGCCAACGAGGATGACGGTGGGTGCGCCAATAATAGCGTAAGGCTAACAAGGTGCGTTGAGGTAAAGGCACCAGTCTATCCTTGCCACCTTTAGCATCACGGATATGCACCTGCATGAGTCCTGCATCAATATCCCCGACCTGCAATGAAATCGCTTCACCAAGGCGCAATCCCATGCTGTACAGGGTTAAGAAACAAACCTGATAACGCAGTTGACGCGTGAGGCTGATAACTATCGCGACTTCGCAGGGCGTCAGGATATCGGGCAGGTGTTTCACCTGTGGAGGCTTAACAATATTAAGCCACTGCCAAGATTTATTGAGGACGTGAAAGTAGAAAAACTGCAAGCCGTTGCGGTCGAGTTTGACGGTGCTCCATGAATGTGAGGCAATTAAGTCGGCAAAATAGCGCTTTAAATCATCGGAGGTCAGGGTATCGGGGCAGCAGTCAAAATATGCCGCAATACGGCGTATAGCTCGGCTATAGGCATCAATGGTTGCAGGCCGCTTGCCTTGCAAGGTTAAGTTGGTAAGATGTTGTTCATAAAGTAAATCAAAGCGTTGTTGTTCGTGAATGTCCATGATGATACTCCTAGGTTTGCGACCGAAGCAGGTCGCGTCTAGCAAGTATTTAGGATGAGGGGCAAAAGGATGGTTTTATCTTGTTCCTGCCGCAAAGCGGCTTCGTTCAACAAACGCCTCAAGAGGGACTGTCAACGCGTAGCGTTTCCTGTCTCAATGAGCCACGGTGATTGCAGTTGTTGTGTTGAGTATAGTTGTAGTGCGTTGCCAGTTCTTAGGTTTTAGGCGGACGTTATCTATAGAAATTTAAATTCGACCTAAATTTTAACTCGGAATTGTCCCAAAGCTGACTCGTATCTTCTTAAAAAACTACAGATTACTCCGATGCTAAACAGGTGAGCCATGGTGATTAGCGAGACGACCGTCCGCCCCATGGCCACTTTTTGGCATCCATGCCATCGCGGCATTCGTGAATCCATTCACATCAGACGGACGGTCGAGCATCCAAGGATGGACTCGCTGCGTGTCGATGAGCAAATGCCATGGCTTGCCAAACGTTGTCAATAACTGCCATCTGTAAGCTTTTAATAATTAATACTATTAGTTTGCCTGTTGTATTAGTTTGGTTATGTTTTTGCGGGCTACTGTTCGCAAAAATTTCTAAAAATCCCCAAATCATATCCTTATAAAATAGGGGAGTGCGATAAGGGCTATACCTATAGCGATAAGTAACGCTAGATTGCTGACAAAATAAGGGTAAATCATCAGGGTGAGGCCAACGGCCAGAGGGATGGGAGCGGCTTGGCGTTTGCCGTAGGTGAAAAAACCAAGACCAAAGAGGCTAAAGACAAAACTCCATAGTAATAATGCTGGATTATCAAACACTTTGAGTTCCTCAATGGTTAGCCTAGGTAGGCTTTGACCTTATCGCAGCGTCAAATGGGTCAATCGATTGCTTAAACTATTGGTTAAACGGCAGTGTCGCTTGGTTGAGTCTAATGCTAACTATCCCTCAGCGTAATTAAGCTTTATTCATTTTACTCGCGGCATTAATGCGCTGTTTTTATACAGTGAGGATTCACGCTATAGCTCATATAACTCTAAGGGTAAGCCGTCGGGATCGCTAAAAAAGCTGAATTTTTTACCTGTGTATTCATCAATGCGGACGGGTTCGACAGCGATATGATGGGCATTAAGGCGTGCTATGGCTGATTCGATGCAATCAACGCGAAAGGCGAGATGCCTAAGGCCGCAGGCTTCGGGATAGCTTGGTCGTTTGGGTGGATTGTCGAAGGAAAATAACTCAATTTGGCTCCTATCGGGCAGTTGCAAATCGAGTTTGTATGAGCGGCGTTCCTCGCGGTAATGCTCTGCAAGCACGCTAAGGCCAAGAATAGTCACATAAAAATATTTGGATTTTTCATAGTCACTGCAAATAATCGCTGCATGGTGAATGCCGAGTAACATCGCTTCCCTCTATAGTTTTTAAATGGCTTTGACATGCTTTTTAAATGGGTTTGAGCGTATCACGGTTAAAAAAAGATAGCGTCACAGCTTAGTGTGACGCTATCGGTCGATTGCACTTTTAGCTCGAATATGACCGAAGACAGCGGCGCGAGTTGCAGTTGAACTTGCCCTTCACCTTGTTTAATGACCAACTGCGCCGCATGATCTTCAAGCAAATCCTTCAGCGGATAGGCCCCATCCGTTAACTGCCATTGAGCGATAAGTTGCTTTGGCAGCTTGAGGGATAATGGCTTTGTATCGGTTTGGCTAAAGTTACTGACAATAATCAGCTTTTGGCTCGATTTATCGGCAGTATTTGCCTCAAAGCGGACAAAGGCGAAGGTTGAGTCATCATAACCCGTTGCGGGTTCAGTAGGGCTACGATTCGCGGCATCGAGCGAGTAGTACTGGCCTAAAAGTGCCGGCGCCGTTCGGCCCGTGCTTAAGTTAAGCAGTTTTTGATAGTACGCCCGCAGGGATTTTTCCTGCGCCGTTGATTGGCCGCCATCAAACTTGCCTTCATTCATCCAGCGTTGATGGGCGGGGACACCCGCATAATCAAAGATACTGCTACGGGAGGCTCGGCCAAAACCGAGATCTTGGCTAGCGGCTTCGCCCACTTCTTGGCCAAAATAAATCAGCGTCGGCGAAGTACTTAGGGTGGCCGACACCACCATGGCAGGTAGAGCGTAACGGGGATCGACGGCGCCAGTTGAGGCATTTCCCATCAAACTGCCAAGAAAGGCAGCGTTACCAATACGTTGCTCATCATGGTTTTCTAAAAAGTGCAGCATATGGGAGTCGATATCTTGCACTTTGGCTTGGTCTAAGGCGATTTGTGCGGTGCTTTCTTGCCCCGCCATAACAGCTTTAAGGGTGTCGTAAAGATCGACCTTATCGTACAGATAATCCATTTTGCCAAGCTGAATATAATCGCGGTACAGCTTAGGGTTATAGACTTCCGCCAGAATAAAGGCTTCGGGATGTGTGTGTTTTATCTGGCTATTGAGATAGCTCCAAAACTCAACGGGCACCATTTCGGCCATATCGTAGCGAAAACCATCTACCCCTAAAGCCAGCCAATATTGAGCAATTTGATTGAACTTAATCCAAGAGTTGGGTAATTCACTCGTTCGTTGCTGCCAAAAAGCATAGTGCTGCTCAGCGTCGCGTTTGGCATAGCTTGGCGGCAGACTCGGAAAATCCTGTGTGCCATCGGGACGCACACCGTAATTGATTTTAACTGTCTCATACCAATCATTAATATCGGGTTTAGCGAGGCGTGAGCCATTGCCTGTCCATTTCGCGGGGAGTTCCTTAAATTGGCCATCGCTTAAGGGATGAGGCTCGCCACCTAAGGGTTTTAGGTTTTCAGGTAAGTCTGGCACCTCAAAGCCACGAGGCTGATGCTCTTGAGACTGATGGTTATCTATCACATAGTAAAAGTTATTATGCTTTGTATATTCAAGGGTTTGATTATCGTCTTCGCCAAAGTCGCGCACGCCTTCGGGTTTAGTGATGGAGTGATAATTGCGCGCCACATGGTTGGGTACTATATCGATAATCACCTTTAACCCTTGCTGATGGGTACGCTTAATCAGCGCTTGAAACTCCTGCAAACGTTTTGCTGGATCCACGGCCAAATCGGGATTGACGTTGTAGTAATCCTTTACCGCATAGGGCGAGCCCGCGCGGCCTTTAACCACATCGGGATCGTCGCTGCTCACACCAATCGCGCTGTAATCCCCAATTAAGGCGTGGTGGGGCACACCCGTATACCAAACATGGGTAACACCTAAGCCTTTGATACTTTTGAGCGCAGTGTCATCAATATCATTAAATTTTCCAACACCGTTTTCGCTAATGGTACCCCATGGTTTATTGGTTGGATTCTTATTGCCATAGAGACGGGTAAAAATTTGATAAACCACAGGTTTAAAGCTGTTGGCTGTTTGCTCGGCACTCTCATTTGCCTTTGCTGTATTACTATGGGATGGGTTGTGCTTTGCGGACATCGCTTGAGCGGCATCCTGGGCGACTGAGGTATTGCTTGCAAAGCTACAGGCGGCAAAACCCGCTAAAACCAGTAGGGTTAACCCTTGTTGCCAACGATAAGCACGGCATTGAGTGATTGGCGCTAATGGAAAATTCAATGTGGATTCCTTTGGTACTCAATGGTTGCCAAACAATCGTTTGGCAACCCAGTTAATCATTCACTATTGGTTTTGGATCTCGAGCAGTATTACTCCGGCATGGGGCAGCTTAAGCGGTTGATTAAGCATGATCTTATCCCCCGTAAGTACTGATTTTGCCGAAACGCTGTTACCGAGTACGCTGTTAAAGCGGGCTAAATCCAGCGGCTGTGGTTGGTCATTTTTGTGGTAGATCACCATCACTTTATCCGCATCCGCTTGGTTACAGGCATGCTGTTTTGTTGGGGCGACGTTATTCGTAAGGCACCTAAATTGCACATATACGCCATCCTGCGGCACAAAATGCAGTAAATCACCGGTTTGTAGCGCAGGGGAGTGTTTGCGGTAGTTGAGTAGGGTACGGACAAACTCCTGTGCCTGTAACTGTGTATGGGTTAACCCTTGGCCGCTAAAACCATTGACTTTGCTATTGGCAAATCCGCCGGGGAAGTCGCTACGCACCACACCATCGTGACGGCCTTCTGTCGGACTAGTCATCAACACTTCGGTGCCGTAAAACAGTTGTGGAATACGTTTAGCGGTCAGCACATAGGTGAGTGCCATTTGGTATAAGTCGATATTTTCTTTCACTAAACTGAAAATTCGATTGGTATCGTGATTACCTTCAAATAACACTAGCTTACTGGGTTCGGCATACACTACATCGTTGGCTAACATCTCGTAAAGTTTAATAAAACCTGTGTCCCAGCCCTCTGGTTCATTGAGGCTGGCAATCAATTTTTCATACAGCGGAAAATCCATCAAACTGGGTAAATCTGAGGTATAGCCATCGGTATTGATTTTTCCCTTCTGCCAGTAGGATACGGTAATAGGGTTGGCAGTCCATTCCTCGCCGACAATATTAAAATTCGGGTATTCCTCCATCACGGCCTTAGACCATTTTGCCAAAAAGTCTTTGTCGGCGTAGGAATAAGTATCTTCGCGGATCCCCGACAGCCCTGCGTACTCCGCCCACCAAATACTGTTTTGGATAAGATAGGTGGCAAGTTTGGGATTACCTTGATTCAGATCCGGCATAGTGTCGGTAAACCAGCCGTCGACAAAGTCGGCCTTATCCTGCGCGGCGCCATAGGGATCTTGCACTGTGGTGCGCCTATGGCTGGTATAGCGGGGCATATTCTCAATTGCAGGATTGTTTAACCAATCTTTACTGGGTAAATCCTTAAGCCACCAATGGTTTGAGCCAATATGGTTCACGACTACGTCTTTAATGACGCCAATGCCAAGTTTTTTGGCCTTAGCGACGAGGGCTTGATAATCCTCGTTGCTCCCAAAGCGGGGATCGACACGGTATAGATCGGTAATCGAGTAACCGTGGTAGGAATATTGCGCCTGATTATTCTCAAGCAGCGGGTTTATCCATAACTGAGTCACTCCAAGTTTTGCCAGATAGTCTAACTGCTGGCTTATCCCTGCAATATCACCACCATGGCGGCCATCGGCGTTATCGGGCGCGATGCGCTCCAGCATATCCGCTTGATTATCATTGCTTGGGTTGCCGTTGGCGAATCTATCTGGGGTGATAAGGTAAATCACATCCTTATTGCTAAATCCTTGGCGTTCACGGCTACCCTTAGCCCGCGTTTGTAATGTATAGGGTAGGCGATAGAGAGGTTTTGGATTTGTTGCGCCGGATTGGGTATTGGAAATCAGCAACTCAAAGGTTTGTGGCTCAGCTTGGCTCAGATCTAAATTGATAAAGAGATAGTGAGGATTATCAGTGTGTTCAAGGCTTTTTAGCGTAATACCTTTCCCTTCGATATCCACCTTAAGCTGCTGGGGTGAGCTTGGTAAATCGCGGCTATAGAGCATCAATTGCAACTCAGGATTTTGCATCTCCGCCCACCAGAAAGCGGGTTCAAGTTTTACATTCGATGATATATTCGGCGCTAAGGTGTTTGCATAGGCCGTGTTAAATGAAGAGTAAACCAAGCAGAAGTAAAGCGCTATTAGCCAATATTGACGGATCATAATGTAAGCCTTTTAAAGATAGGTATGTAAAATTCGCTGGCATGATGAATTTTAAAATAGCTGAAATCTAAATAAGCAAAAGCCTGCTTCTAAATTGAAGCAGGCTTTATTCATAATGACTTACAGAGAATAACTAAAACCTAGGAAATACTGTCTACCGAAGTATTGAATAGTGCCTGTTTGGTGCTCTTCACCAAAATAGGTTTTGCTTGGCTCATCGGTTAAGTTATTAATTTGGAATAAAAACTTAAGCCCATTTTCCAGTGCATATGATGCTTGATAATCCACAATTGTTTCAGCATCGAAGAAGGCGAGTTGTGACTCAACTGCAACTTGCTCAGATACATAACCACTGCGATATCTCATGCTCACGCGGGTATCGAATCCGTCCAATGTATAAAATAAGGTTGTATTCAATACATCTTCTGATAGACCTGGCAATGGAATGGTTAAGTTTGATCCACTTAAGTCGGTAGTAAATTCCACTTCACTGTCTGAATAGGAGTAACTACCAGTAAAACCAAGGCCACTCAATGGTGATGGAAGGAAATCAAACACTTGGGTATAACCCAATTCGATACCACGAATATAACCGCCATTGTCGTTGTTGATCGCAGTTTGATATTGACCTTCATCCTTTACAACAGGGAATTCTACGCCATTATCGACAATAGTATCGGGAACAATAAATCCATTACCTTCAAAGTCATAAGGTTGGATTGTGAAGTTGTTGATGAAAGATTTAATATCTTTGTAGAACAAGGCTACAACAACCGCACCTTCAGATTCTTCAAAGTAGTGCTCGTAGGACAAGTCATATTGATCCGCATAGAAAGGATCTAATAGCGGGCTGGTGTTACCCCACGCATTGTACTTTTTATATCCAGGGGTTGCTGAGTCATCATACCAAGAACCCATTCCTGATTTTAATTTATCGATAGGCGGACGTGACATCACTGATGCTGCAGCAAAACGCAGTTGATCATTTTCAGTCAGGTGGAAAGTCAAGTTGAGTGATGGCAGATAGTCAGTATAGGTTTTACCAATTTCGTTACGAATATAATCGGTACTGATCACTCCGAGCTCATCGGTAATCGCTTCGCCTAGACCATAGCCAACTTGTTGTAGACCTTTACTGCTTTGGTCTGTGTGAACAACACGCACACCCAGGTTACCTGTGACTTTAATATCGCCTAAGTCAAAATCAAGATTACCTTGAACATAACCCGCTAGTACGTCTTCATTCACCGAACCACTTTGGATCATTGTCCAGTTGTTAGCCCAGTTTGCCGTTGGGGTAAAGGGAGATTGGCCTGTAGCTGCCAATTGTGCGTTAACAAGTTCAAGCGCTTTATCGAAGTCAATCGCAAGGAAACTAGGGTAACTAGAGAGCTCTCCACCAAAATCGACGACATTTGTCATATCACCATTCATGGCTAGAACAGGTTGATTATCTGGGTTTTTACCAAATTCAAAACCATAACCCGCCTGTGAACGTTGGGCATTAAATTCACGCTCGGAGTAACGTACGCCAAAATCAACTGAAGAAATAAAGCTAGAGTCTAAAACATAGTTAAAGTCTAATTTATAGGCGACAAGATCATTTTGTTGATCATATGGCCACATACCCACTTCTTTTAGGCCCAAAGTTGCCGTATCTGTATAGTCGTTTGAAAAACTGACATCCGCAGGACTTAAACCATTGAGTTGATAATTAACAGATTCGGCCGAACGAACTTCATTACCAATATCATCATATAAGACGGCACGCGTACCACCGTTAACAAATTCACCATCGGCTTTTGAATAGCTAACATCGGCAGCGACGGTTAATGCACCGCCATTATTCCACTCGACATTGACTGAACCCGATGTGAGTTCGGAATACTTAGAGTCGTTATCGTTGATAACGAAAACAGCAAAGTTATCATTACCATCGGTCGATACTGTTCCGCCAGTCATAGAACCATTTTCGACAACCGCATCACTAATAGTGCCATTCTTTAATGACTTAACACGGAAACCACGGGCAAAGTTTTCAGAGGTAAATTTAGAGTGGAAAAGATCGCCCTTGACGCTCAGACTATCGACAGGCTGCCAATGGATCGCAGCCATGTAGCCATCACGGGTATCATCCCCCCCTTTTTGCTGCAGTTCAAAACCTTCACTTATTGATTCTGTAGTGCCATCACCGTTGACATCTTTTTTATCATCATTGAAACGTAAGCCGATGAATTGGCTAGCAACATAAGGTTGGTACAAGTGCGCATAGCCGAGAGCGACCCCAAGCGTGTCTTCAAGGAACTTACCTTGATAAGCAAAACTTAGGCGATTGCCATATTGCTCGGCGTCGGAAATTTCATCGGCTCTGTCATTGAAACTACCGCGGGCATTGATGTTAAATGATTGGTCTTTATCACTTTTAAGAGGGTCTGCAGTTTTTAATTCCACAGTACCAGCAACGCCACCTTCAATGAGTGATGCTTTTGGTGTTTTATAGACGGCAGCTTGGCTAATTAATTCAGATGGGTATTGATCAAACTCAATGGCGCGTTTGCCACCCGTTGTGACTTGTTCATGTCCATTGAGTGTTGCGAATACAAAATCACCATCTAGGCCACGAATATTCAGGCCACTGGCTTGACCGCCGGTTCTCACCGCAGTCACACCGGGTAAGCGCGTTAGAGCATCGGCGATGGATTGATCGGGTAGTGCACCAAGATCATCGGCTGAGATAGATTCCGAGACAGTATCACCAAATCGTTTATCATTGAGCGATTTGATAACACTGGTTCTAAAGCCTTTAACTTCAATTACTTCAATTTCAGCTTCTTTTGCCTTAGCCTCTTTATCTGCCACAGCATCTGCGGCGTAGGAGTGCATGCTAGCACCTGCAGCGACGAGCGCTAAGGTCAGCAAACTGGGTTTAAATCGCATCATATCTTTCTTCCCCTTGAAGTCGCTTTTATCGCTTTTATAGAGCGTTTTATCGTTATCACCGCGTTATCTATGCGGCCTTTTTTGGTATCTCGGCGCTTAATTGACTGCATAAGTGCTGCGTTTATGACCAAATTGTTATGCAACGGTGAAGATACTACTCCCGAGTTTCTCGCTGTCACAATATTGTGCATACGTATTCAATCCGCCTTCGACTCCGCAAACGGCCGCTTTAGGGCAATAAATGCGCTGGGGTAATAGAAAAATTTATCACATAAATCATTGTTAATTATAAACTAAATTTATATTGGTTTTGTGGGCTTTTTGGTGCTCGGCATTGCATACGTATGCAGGTGTATTGAACCTTATTTCCCTCTTCACGTATGCTCGGTGTCACAAAATAAAGTCGCAGCGTCTTTACTCTACAGTAACAATGCCGTAACTGTTGATATGAGTCTTTCTGGGTTAGCTCGCTGAAGAATAATGATAAAGGGGCAACAATGAGTGAGTTAACTTGGTGGCGTGGAGCCGTGATCTATCAAATCTACCCACGCAGCCTTTTGGATACCAATGGCGATGGTGTCGGCGATTTGCGCGGTATTATTACTAAGTTAGATTACATTGCTAGCCTGAATGTCGATGCCATTTGGATTTCGCCTTTCTTTAAATCGCCGATGGCGGACTTTGGTTACGATATCAGTGATTACCGCGAAGTGGATCCGCTCTTCGGTTCGATGCAGGATTTTGATGAACTGATTGAAAAAGCCCATGGTCTTGGCATTAAGGTCATTATCGATCAAGTGTTAAGTCATACTTCAGATCAGCATGCTTGGTTTATCGAGAGTAGAGAAAGCCGGAGCAATCCCAAGGCAGATTGGTATGTATGGGCCGAACCTAAGGAGGACGGCACTGCACCGAACAACTGGCTCGCGATTTTTGGTGGTTGTGCCTGGGAGTGGGAGCCGCGCCGCCAACAGTATTATCTGCATAATTTTTTACGTAGCCAACCCGACATTAATTTCCATAATCCGCAGGTACGCCAAGCTGTGCTCGATAATGTCGAGTTCTGGTTGAAAAAGGGCGTCGATGGCTTCCGTTTAGATGCGATTACCTTCTGTTACCACGATGAACAACTCAGGGATAATCCCGCCAAGCCTAAGGATAAACGTCAGGGCCGAGGCTTCAGTGAAGATAATCCCTACGCCTATCAATATCATTATTACAATAATGACCGACCACAAACTATTCAGTTTATTGAAGATCTGCGCAAGCTTATCAACCGCTATCCCGGTGCCGTTACCTTAGGTGAAGTGTCCGCCGAAGACTCGCTCGCCGTGATGGCCGCCTACACTAAGGGCGAAGATCGTTTGCATATGGCCTACAGCTTTGAGCTGTTAACCGAGGATTATAGCGCCGCTTATATTCGCCAAACGGTTGAAGCATTAGAGGCCAGTATCGGCGATGGTTGGCCCTGCTGGGCAATAGGTAACCATGATGTGCAGCGGGTGGCGAGCCGTTGGGGGCAGGGTATCCCCGATTCGGATTGCGTCAAAATGCTCAATGCGATGCTCAGTTCCCTGCGTGGCAGTGTGTGTAGCTACCAAGGTGAAGAGCTGGGATTAACCGAAGCGCCCATAGAATACCATGAGCTGCAGGACCCCTTCGGCAAAACCTTTTGGCCAATGTTTAAGGGGCGAGATGGTTGCCGTACCCCTATGCCTTGGCAACAGCATGAAGATTTCGGTGGCTTTAGCCAGGTATCGCCTTGGTTGCCCGTGGCCGCAGCCCACCGAGAATTCGCCGTAGATGTGCAAGAAGCCAATCCAGATTCCGCGCTCAATGGTTATCGTCGCTTCCTTGCGTGGCGTAAATCCCAGCCTGTGCTTATCGAGGGGGATATTCAATTTATCGATGCACCCGAGCCGTTATTGGTTTTTGTGCGTAGCTTAGGACAACAGCGCGTGTTGGTCTGCTTTAACCTTATGGATGCAGATACTTCGTTCAGTCTGGCGGGGCTCGAGATACAACAAGCACTCACGGGTCACGGGTTGAAAACCGCGCAATTAGCCGGAGAAATGTTGAAGTTTGCAGCATTCGCCAGCTATTACGCTGTTTTAAAGTAAAAAAGCTTCAGCTTAATTTGGGTGGGGTGGTGTAGATACGGGATCTTTACCTCCTATCCTTGTACGACAAACGCCCTAGGGGCATGGGAAGCAGTGCCGATTTATCCCCATAGATAATAAAAACATTATAGAGAGTACTATTATGGCGTCATCAATTAACACTAGTAGCCCCACGAGCAGCGTGAGCGATGCCGGAAACGGTAACTATCGTTTCGCACTCGTGTCATTGACTTCACTGTTTTTTATGTGGGGTTTTATCACCTGTTTAAACGATATCCTGATCCCGCATCTTAAAGCGGTATTTTCATTGAACTATACCCAGGCGATGTTGATCCAGTTTTGCTTCTTCGGCGCTTATTTTCTGGTGTCTATCCCTGCGGGGAATTTAGTGAAAAAACTGGGTTATCAGAAGGGAATTGTCACTGGTTTAGTGATTGCCAGTATAGGCTGTGCGCTGTTTTATCCCGCGGCCACACTGGCGACTTACGGTTTATTCCTTGCGGCTTTATTTGTGCTCGCATCTGGGATCACCATACTCCAAGTGGCGGCGAACCCCTATGTTAATGCGCTGGGGAGCAGCGAGACCGCTTCGAGTCGTTTGAATTTAACCCAAGCATTTAACGCTTTGGGGACGACGGTTGCGCCATTCTTTGGGTCAATATTGATTTTATCCGTTGCGGCATCGGTTTCGGCGGATTTAGCCCAAGCCAATGCTGAAGCGGAAGTGGTGAAATTACCTTATTTGCTGCTCTCTGCGGCGTTAGCAGTTTTAGCCATCATTTTTGCTAAGTTAAATTTACCCACTATTCGTGAACATACCGAGGGTGCGCTGGGGGAGACTCAGACTCACTTAGGCAAGACAAGCGCACTGCAGAGTACGCACCTTGTACTGGGTGCCGTAGGTATTTTCGTTTATGTCGGGGCGGAAGTGTCGATCGGCAGTTTCCTAGTTAACTTCCTAGGTGAGTCGCATATTGCCGCTATGCCAGAGGAACAAGCTGCTCATTATATTGCCTATTATTGGGGCGGTGCTATGGTAGGGCGGTTTATTGGCTCGGCTGTGATGCAAAAAATTCCCGCGGGAACCGTGCTCGCTTTTAATGCGCTAATGGCGGCGTTACTTGTCGTTATTGCTATGGCCACCAGTGGCAGTGTGGCAATGTGGGCGATTTTGGGGGTTGGCTTATTTAACTCTATTATGTTCCCAACCATCTTTAGTCTCGCACTGCGGGATTTAGGGCCCCATACGTCACAGGGTAGCGGTATTTTATGTTTGGCCATAGTTGGCGGTGCGATAGTGCCATTACTCCAAGGTGTG
This sequence comes from Shewanella sp. KJ2020, assembly GCF_024197625.1. NCBI lineage: Bacteria > Pseudomonadati > Pseudomonadota > Gammaproteobacteria > Alteromonadales > Shewanellaceae > Shewanella > Shewanella sp. KJ2020. Next base: position 213,568 of record NZ_JAKUKD010000002.1, read on the forward strand.
CTGGCCGACAATTTGGGTATTCAACTGGCCTTTATTTTACCTGTGATTTGCTATGGTTTTATCTTGTTCTATGGCGCCAAAGGCTCAAAAATGTAAGCCATCATTGCTTGTTGAACTACAAAGCGATCCATAGGATCGCTTTTTTTATGGCTTTATCCTGAACGAGGCGCCAGTATGCTTGCGTATTGGGGCTTGACCTCCTATGATCCTCCGGTTTTATCATTCACGGTGACCTTTAAATGTTGAATTCTCCGCTTTCTGCCAGCTCGAACGAATTAGTGATCAGTATCTTAACTATGGTGTTGAGCCAAGGAAAACCCCTAGATCGGGCTTATTCTCAGCATTTTTCTGGGTTGCAACTTGTGCCCGCCGAACAGGCTCGAATCGCCCTAGTGACCGGAGATATTCTGCGCCGCTTGAATCTTTACTGTTTTCTCGCGGAAATTAGCCCAGATGAAATGGAGCGATTCGGTTCTAAATTACTGAACGCTTGGCATTTATTTCACAATCTTGATTTACCTAAAATGCAGTATTCACTGCCAGTGGACAATGCCCGCCTTGCCGAGCGTATCGAACAAGCTAAAGGCAAACCTGTGCTGTGGGACGGTTGTCCCGAGTGGCTCGATGCTATGGGGCATGAGCAGTTAGGCGATGGATGGCAAAAGGAACGGGCGGCTTTAAGCATGGCGCCAAAGCGTTTTTTACGGGTTAACGGCCTAAAAGTGACCCGTGAAGAATTAGCCCAAAAACTTGCCGCAGAATATGTGAGTACGCTGGTGGTACCTGAAGTCGATTCTGCGCTTGAGGTGACCTCTGACTCGGCGTTGTTCCGTACTAATAGCTTTAAAGAGGGTTTGTTTGAGCAGCAAGATGCTGGCTCACAGCGAGTTGCGGCTGCGCTGGATGCCAAACCTGGCATGAGAGTCATCGATGCCTGCGCCGGCGCCGGCGGTAAAACCTTACACATAGCCGCGCAAATGCAGGGCAAAGGGCGTTTGCTGGCCATGGATGTGGAGCAATGGAAGCTCGATAAACTCAAAGAACGTGCCCGTCGTAATGGTGCCCACAATGTGGAGACGCGCCTCATTGCCAGTAGCAAGACTATTAAAAGGTTAAAATTGACCGCTGATCGGGTTCTGCTCGATGTGCCATGCTCTGGATTAGGCGTGTTGAAACGTAATCCCGATGCAAAATGGCGCGATACTGCCGAGCGTTTACCCGTACTGATGGACCTGCAAAAACACATTCTCAATAGCTACAGCCGAATGGTTAAAGTGGGTGGGATAGTGGTTTATGCCACCTGTTCAATCTTTCCCTGTGAAAATCGTGGTCAAATAGACGCATTTTTGGCTGAGAATCCAAACTTTCGCTTAATTGAAGATGAAACGATTAGCCCAGCGGATACGGGCTTTGATGGTTTTTATCTGGCTAAATTGGAACGCATTCAAGAGTAATCACCTTCGCCCTAAAGCCCGTACTCCCTGAGTTAAAAGGTTGCTTTGGGGCGCCTTAGTGCCTAAAATTCACCCTTAGTTTACAAAGGTTGCTGACCTTAGTAACAGTTTATCTGCCCGCTAAACAATTAAGGGATGTATGGACGAAGGCATTAATGTCTCAGTGAAACTCGATGGGATCCCACTCATACTAGACCATGATGTGAGTCTTGAATGTTATAGCGGCATTCTCTCTATGTTGCTTAACGGCGCCCCCCTCGGTGAAATTCTCCACGCGCTTGTGCTTAAAATTGAAGCACAGCGTATTGGTACTCGTGCATCCGTTCTGTTACTCAGCGAGGATGGTAAACGCTTGCTCTTTGGCGCAGCTCCCCATTTACCCGATAATTATAATCAAGCTATTCATGGGGTTGAGATAGGTCCTGATGTAGGCTCCTGTGGTACCGCCGCTTTTACGGGTGAAAGGGTGATTGTTGAAGATATCGCTAATCATCCCTTTTGGGAGAAGTATAAAACTATCCCACTGAGTGCGGGCCTTAAGTCCTGTTGGTCTGAACCTATCAAAGATAGTCATGGCAAAGTGCTGGGGACCTTTGCTATGTACTATGATGAAGTTAAATCCCCTACAACACAGGATTTAACCTTAATTGCCGAGGCCGCAAGATTAGCCAGCCTTGCCATAGAACGTAGCCGTTCTATGGAATTCCAGCGATTAGCCGTGAATATATTTGATCGCCTCCCTTTAGCCTTAGTGATCACCAATGCGTCTAATAATGTGCTATATGCCAACCGGGCATTTAGCCAAATTGTCCAACCCCAAGCACTTGTTTCCCTTGAGTTTAATCCCGCTTTATTCCTCTCACCTTCAGAGCCCCATGAAGTCGATATGCTGTTTCAGCATCTTGCCGAAGGAAAAATGTGGCAGGGTGAGTTAATTGGCCTGCGGGGCAATGGTGAACATTTTCATCTCGATCTTACCGTAACCGTATTTCGTGAACCCCACAGCACTCAAAATGGCTTTGCTTGGCTATTTTCGGATATTAGTGAGCGCAAGAAAGCGGCACAGTTGATTAAATACCAAGCTAATAATGATTCCCTTACTGGGCTTGCCAACCGTAATGCCTTATTCCGGCAAATCCAAGAGCTGATTACCGCCGACAGTTTAACCCCAGGTTTTAGCTTTATGTTGATGGACTTAGATAATTTTAAGCAAGTTAACGATACCTATGGGCACGACAAAGGCGACATGCTATTGATCCAAGTTGTCGAGCAAATTAAGGCTTGCTTGAATGACAGCATAGTATTTTCTCGCCTTGGGGGAGATGAGTTTGCGTTGATATTACCGGGTGTGGTGACCCAAAAAGAGCTTTCACAGCTTGCTGAGACCATTAATAAGCAGGTTTATCGCCGCTATGAATTATCTAAGGATAAAGGCGTTTATAGCTCTGTCAGTATCGGGATCGCACGTTTTCCGGAGGATGCGCTCGATTTAGAGCAATTGTTAAACTGCGCGGATCAGGCCATGTATATTTCTAAGGCAAATGGGCGCAATCGTTATCATTTTTTTACCGAGCAAATGCAGCAAAATGCGGAGCGAATCGCCAATTTACACACTCTGCTTAAGCAAGCTTTAGATCAAAAGGCATTTGAGCTTTATTTCCAACCTATTGTTAATGCAAGTACTGGCTTAATTGTGCGGGCCGAGGTGTTATTGCGTTGGCAACATGAGGGTCAATTTATCCCCCCCGCTGAGTTTATCCCTATCGCCGAGAATAGCGGTTTAATCGTGGATATTGGTCGTAATGTCCGCCGGAGCGTGATGGAAACCATTTTAGAGATGCAGGCCCAGGGCTGGCCCATCAGTTTAGCCATTAACGTCTCTACCTTTGAGTTTTGGTCCCATGAGTTGCAGGATGAGTTTTGTGACTCCTTCGCCGATATTATTGATGATTTAGGCCGAGTGGATTTTCCCTACGAGTTAATTACGCTGGAGATCACTGAATCGCTGTTGATGAAGCAGCATGTGCATTTAATCAAAGTACTGAATGAGTTACGTGGCAGAGGCGTAAAAATTGCCCTAGATGATTTTGGTACTGGCTACTCCTCTTTATCCTATTTAGCCAACTTTCCGATAGATCAGATTAAGATAGATAAAAGCTTTATCGACCGACTAGAAGAGGGTGAACGGCATGAGGCGTTAGTGGAGGCTATAGTGCGTTTGAGCCATGCGCTAAACCTCAGTGTCACGGCGGAAGGGGTGGAGAATGAATCGCAGCTGAGGTTTGTGGTCGCCAATCATATTCAAGAGATCCAAGGTTATCTATTCTATAAACCTATGACTAAGGCGGCTTTTTTTGAATTGCTGGCTAAGCAAGCCTAGAAAGGTTTTTCCCTTTATCTGAATTTGTTCCATTAAAAAAGAAAGAGCGCCTAAGGGCGCTCTTTATGCTTTAAAACAGTAGATTATTTTTTAAAACCAGCAACTTATATTTTAAAGCCCGCAGCTTCGTTTTTAAATCTGCAATTTAGTGCATTAGGCTTTAGGCGTCAGTTGACTGTTGATCACCACACTTAAATAGTCAGTGAAATCGTGCCCGTGATTTTGCAGCATTTTAGGGAACATTGAAATCGGAGTTAAACCTGGAAAGGTATTGATTTCATTTAGTAAAATTTCATTGTCAGCGGTTAAGAAAAAGTCAATACGCGATAGGTGACGCAGCTTCATACCAGTAAAGGCTTTAATGGCATAGGCACGAATTTGATCGCTGATCTCAGCTGGCACATTTTGCGCAACCACATCGGTGCGGGCCTTGCTGTTCTTGGCGTACTTTTCATCGAAGGTATAAAATGTATTGCTGTCGCAGATGATCTCACCCGGCAGCGTTGCCACAATTTCACCCTTGTATTCGTATACCGCGACTTCTAACTCCCTCGCCTTAATCGTTTTTTCAACCACAACATAGGGGGCGTAACCAAAGGCATCCTTGAGCACTTTGCTCACTTTACTGCTGTCATCCACTTTATAGCAACCCACAGAAGAGCCTTGGGATGCGGCTTTGACGAAAATGGAACCCCAGTTTTCGAGCACTGCCTGGGTTTGGGCAATCGCTTCCTCATCGTATTGATTTAAGAAGATATAAGGCGTGTTAGGAATGCCTAGGGCAGAGAACCACATTTTGGCGGTGATTTTATTGAAACAATTACTGCTGGCTTCGGATTCACAGCCAAAATAGGGCAATTGGATCAAATTAAAATAGGATTGAATATCGCCGGTTTCCCCGGGATAACCGTGGATGCAAGGAATAACATAATCCACTGGCCAAGGGGCTTTCGTTTCATCACGAAAGCGGATCTCACGGTTATTCGTGAGTTCACAATCGTCACCCGCCGCGGTGCGGTACTGGCCAAATTTATCCAGCTCAACGCGTAGGACGGAAAACTGATCGGATTTTGCCAATGAGGTTTCAAAATAATTAGCCGACATTAGGGAAATATCGTGTTCCGCACTTCCACCGCCGCACAGCAAAAGTAGATTGATCTTAGACATTGGGATTCCTCAAGTGAGCAAAATCGGAGCGGGTAGCGAACGCTTATCCTGCATCCTATAACATAGCGTTGCCATCTTAGTTTTCTTATCCCCATCAGCGCAAGGGCTGTGGCATAGGACAGTGATCGAGTGGTGAATTTTAACGCAGCATATTCCAAGGGCGCTTTGGCTTAGCGACTAAAATGCAGCAAACGATTATTGGCCGGCATGGAAAAATCCTGTCTGAGCGAAAAACCTTGTGCATTTGCTAGCGTACAGATCCATTCAATATCCCGGATCCCACTTGCGGGGTCACGTTGCCTCAAAAATGCATCAAACTGGCGATTGCTGTCACTGGTAAATTGGCCTTGATAGTTGAAGGGACCATAAATGCACAGGGTGTTTAGCTGCGGCAGATTGGCGCCTAGGCCGCTAAAAAAGGCTTCCACCATCTCTTTACTCATAATATGTAAGGTATTAGCGGTGAATACCGCATCAATATCGGGCGAGAGACTATGGGTTGGCCATGGCTGGGTGACATCAAGGCAGAGCGGTAAGCGTATATTTGACGCGGGGTTTGGTAACAGGGCTTCCTGCTCGCATCTGGCTTTGATAGCCTCAAGATACTCAAGCTGATCGCTGGTTTGCCAAATCAGATGGGGTAGATTAGCCGCAAAATAAACGGCATGTTGCGCCGTGCCACTGCCAATTTCGAGCACATGTTGGCTTTGGGAAAAGGCCTGTGTTAACAGGGCTAGAATTGGCGCTTTGTTGTTTTCACAGGCTTGGGAAAAGGGCAGTGCTAACATAATATAATTTTTAACCTATTGGTTTGTTTTATTAAATTTTAAGTATCTTGTATTGCCGCTTGAATTGGATATCTCTATTCATTCCCACTGGCAGGGCTAAGAGTGGGAGTATGAAGAGTGGAAAGTGTCGGTATCGCCCTATAACCTAAGCTAGTAGCCTAACCCAAGCGAGGGGAAAGCGTAAGTCTCTATATCCCTCCTTGACGTCATTTTGAACTTAGTTATACTCGCAATATTGAACAAGTGTAAAAAATATAAAACAAATTAAGCTTGCCATCCTCGGATACTGGTACTGATCGGCTGCCACTATCAAGACTTAAACACTATTACCGACGACTTTTTGCCAAAGGAATGTTATGCCCGCAGAACGCTGTGCCTCCTACTACAATGCCACCATTAACCAAGAGTCTGATTATCCTGTGCTTGAAGGCGACATTCGAGTCGATGTAGCCATTGTCGGTGGCGGGTTTACCGGTGTGGCAACGGCGCTGGAGTTATCCGAGAAGGGCTACAAAGTGGCGCTTATTGAAGCCAATAAAATTGCGTGGGGCGCGACCGGACGCAACGGTGGGCAGGTGACGGGCAGTTTGTCCGGCGATGTTGCGATGACAAAACAGCTGCGCCGCCAGATTGGCAGTGAAGCTGAAGATTATGTGTGGAATATGCGTTGGCGCGGTCACGACATTATTAAAAATCGGGTGGCCAAGTACGGCATCGACTGTGATTTAAAGTTTGGTCATATCCAAACCGCCTACCAGCCAAAGCACATGCAGGAGCTTAGGGGTATGCATGATGAGGCGCAGCGCCGCGGCATGGGTGAATTTATGACGCTGGTATCCGCCGATGAAATGCCCGCCTATTTAGGCTCGCCCTTGTATCACGGTGGCTTAGTCAATCGGCGCAACATGCATTTGCACTCAGTTAATCTATGCCTGGGTGAAGCTCGCGCCGCAGCAGGTCTTGGGGCATTAATCTTTGAACACTCACCCGTACTTGATATTAAGGAGGGCGATCTTGCTACCGTTATTACCGCCAATGGCAAAGTGCGCGCCAACAGTGTGCTGATCGCGGGGAATGCCTACCATAAACTCGCCCGTTCAAAACTGCGCGGCATGTTGTTTCCTGCATCTTTGGGCAATTGCGCCACGGCAATTTTGCCCGATGAGATCGCTTTGCAACTTAATCCGCAGGATTTAGCCGTGTACGATTGCCGCTTTGTATTGGATTATTATCGCCTTACCGCAGATAAACGGCTGATGTTCGGCGGCGGCACTAATTACAGCGGCCGCGATCCTAAAAATGTGGCGGCGGAACTGCGGCCCGCAATTGAGCGCACCTTTCCACAATTAAAGGGGGTGGATATCGAATTTGCCTGGGCCGGAATGGCGGGCATTGTGATTAATCGTATCCCGCAGCTCGGTAAAGTGTCGCCTAATGTATTCTATTGCCAAGGCTATTCTGGGCACGGTGTGGCGACATCGCACATTATGGCCGAGATCATGGCCAATGCGATGGATGGACAACTGCGTGAGTTTGACTTGTTTGCCGCCATGCGCCATACCCGCATCCCGTTAAATGAATGGTTTGGCAATCAAGCGCTTGCCTTAGGCATGTTGTATTACACCATGCGGGAAAATTGGCGTTAGTTCGCGCCGTGTTGCCTGCTACCAATCAATCGGCTCAAACATCACTTAATTTTGTTCGATGAGTTTTTCGGCAAGGTAATCGACTAATACGCGGACCTTGGCCGATAAATGGCGGTTTTGTGGATAGAGTGCCCAAATGCCTTCTTTGGCTTCGCGGTGACCGTCCAGTAAGGAGAGTAAACGTCCGGCTTGAATATCTTCTTCAATATAATAATCAGGCAGTTGTACTATTCCAATGCCCTTAAGCGCCGCATCCCTTAAGGCGTAGCCGCTGTTACAGTTGAGATTGCCGCGCACTTTAATATTGCGCTCGCGGCCATTTTCCACAAAGCGCCAGTAATTATGATTCCCGATCAAACAATTGTGTTGATTGAGTTCGGATAAGGTATGGGGCTGACCGTATTTTTCCACATAACTGGGTGAGGCCGCCACATAGTGAGTGCGACTGCTAAGCGGTTTGGCCATCAGGCTAGAGTCGGCAAGTTTGCCGAGGCGAATCGCTAGATCATAACCGCCTTCAATCAAGTCCAAGGTGCGATTGGTGAGGTCAACGCTAAACTCAATACTTGGATATTGCACCATAAAATCATTGAGTAACGGCATGATAAACTTCTCGCCATAGGCGACGGGCGCCGTGAGTTTGACTAAGCCTTGGGGTGAGTCCTTTAGGTTTGAAATGGCGCGCTCGGCTTCTTCTAACCCCGTTTGTAATTGGCGGCAATGGCGATAATAAATCGTACCTTCTTCGGTGAGCGATACTTTGCGGGTGGTGCGGTAAAAGAGTTTTGTGCCGAGGCGATTTTCCAATGCCGTGATTTGGCGACTTACGTGGGCGATAGAAATATTGAGGCGCTGTGAGGCCAAGGTAAAGCTTTCCGTCTCGGCCACGGCGACAAACTCAGAAATACCATCCCAGAGATACATTATTGTTACTCGGTAAAAATGAATTGCAAGAATGCTAGATTATCAATCATTAGGAAATAAATACAATCAGGTTTATCTATAGCCCCTTTATATAGCCCCTTTATATAGTCCAGCCGTTTTTGGGGATACGAGTCACTGCATACCAGAGGAAGGAATTAACATGTCAAATCAAGCACCACAGTTTATTAAATCAAAGGCCGCCGTTGCTTGGGGGCCGGGCCAGCCACTAAAAATTGAAGAAGTGGATGTGATGCTGCCTAAAGCGGGCGAAGTCTTAGTGCGCATTGTCGCCACAGGCGTGTGCCACACGGATGCCTTTACCCTGAGCGGTGATGATCCTGAAGGGGTATTTCCTGCGATTCTAGGTCACGAAGGCGGCGGTATCGTTGAGCAAGTGGGCGAGGGCGTGACCAGCGTACAAGTGGGTGATCATGTGATCCCACTTTATACCCCAGAGTGCGGCGAGTGTAAGTTCTGTCTATCGGGCAAGACGAACCTATGCCAAAAAATTCGGGCGACCCAAGGTAAAGGCTTAATGCCCGATGGCACTACGCGTTTTTATCTCGATGGCAAGCCTATTTTCCATTACATGGGCTGCTCGACCTTCTCTGAATATACTGTGTTACCTGAGATCTCATTGGCTAAAGTCAATAAAAGCGCGCCATTAGAAGAAATTTGTCTGCTGGGTTGCGGCGTAACTACAGGTATGGGCGCTGTGATGAACACGGCCAAAGTGGAAGAGGGCGCGACCGTGGCGATTTTTGGCCTCGGCGGTATCGGTTTATCGGCGGTCATTGGGGCGACTATGGCTAAAGCCAGCCGCATTATCGCGATTGATATCAACGAGTCAAAGTTTGAGTTAGCCAAAAAACTCGGCGCGACCGATTGCATCAATCCAAAGAATTTCGATAAGCCTATTCAAGACGTCATTGTTGAGATGACCGATGGCGGCGTAGATTACTCATTCGAGTGTATCGGTAACGTCAACGTGATGCGCAGCGCCTTAGAGTGTTGCCATAAGGGCTGGGGTGAGTCGGTGATCATCGGTGTTGCTGGCGCAGGACAAGAGATTTCAACCCGTCCATTCCAGCTTGTTACGGGCCGAGTATGGCGCGGTTCTGCCTTTGGCGGCGTGAAAGGGCGCTCTGAACTGCCCCACATTGTTGAGCGTTATTTAGCCGGTGAGTTTAAGCTCGATGATTTTATCACCCATACTATGGGGCTTGAGCAAATCAATGAAGCGTTCGAGCTGATGCACCAAGGTAAGAGCATCCGTAGCGTGATCCATTTTGATAAATAAGCGATTTTGCATTTTAAGTTGATGCATCATCTAATCATCTAGAGGTGACAGACCAGCAGACAGGGGCAAATCTGTCTGCTGTGTTGCCAACTGAGCAGATGACTAACGCTAAGACAAGCGCTAACAGATTGAGCTTAAAAGGACTTGTATGACCATAGAAAATATCAGTTGTAACAAGAGTTTCGGCGGTTGGCATAAGCAATATCGCCATCAATCTCAGTCGTTAAACTGCGAGATGCGCTTTGCTATTTATCTGCCGCCAGAAGCGGTGAATAAACCTGTGCCTGTGCTGTATTGGCTCTCAGGTCTAACCTGCACCGATGAAAACTTTATGCAGAAGGCGGGTGCCCAGCGCATGGCGGCTGAACTTGGGATGGCGATTGTCGCCCCCGATACCAGCCCTCGCGGTGACGATGTGCCCGATGCGGCGGATAAAGCCTACGATTTAGGTTTAGGCGCTGGGTTTTACCTTAATGCCACTAAGGCGCCGTGGAATCGCCATTACAAAATGTACGATTATATCGTCCACGAGTTGCCCGCGTTGATTGAAGCGCATTTTCCTGTGACTACCCAGCGCGCCATATCCGGCCATTCTATGGGCGGCCATGGGGCTTTGGTGATTGGTCTGAGTAACCCACACAGATATAGCTCCATTTCGGCCTTTAGCCCGATTTCGAATCCAAGTAATGCGCCTTGGGGCATTAAAGCCTTTAGCGAGTATTTAGGTGAAAATCGTGAACATTGGCGCCAGTACGATGCCTGTGAATTGCTTAAGCTCGCGATTAGTGAAGTGCCAGTCCTGATTGACCAAGGTGAAGCCGACAGCTTTTTAGACACCCAATTGATGCCACAATCGCTGGTGGATATTGCCCATGCTAAGGGTTATCCCTTAGATGTGCGGATGCAGCCGGGGTACGACCACAGCTACTACTTTATCGCCAGCTTTATTGAAGAGCACCTTAAGTTCCATAGCTTGTACTTTAAGCCTTAAATAGCCGATTCAGCAGTCATGCCGATGCGCTAAAACAAAAATGCCGCTACTCAGTGAGTTGCGGCATTTTTTATGGTGCTATTTAAGCGGTTAGCGAAAGTGAATTAACACTCAGCACTTAGCACTCAACAATGTTGACCGCTAAACCACCTTTGGCAGTTTCTTTGTATTTGCTGCGCATATCTTTGCCTGTATCCATCATGGTTTTGATCACTTTATCCAGTGAAACCTTATGGTTACCGTCACCGCGTAAGGCCATACGCGAGGCGTTGATCGCTTTGATCGCGCCCATGGCATTACGTTCGATACAAGGTACTTGCACTAGGCCGCCCACGGGATCGCAGGTTAAACCTAAGTTATGTTCCATGCCGATTTCAGCCGCGTTTTCAACGTGCTCAACCGTGCCTCCCATGATTTCAGTCAGAGCGCCAGCGGCCATAGAACAGGCCACGCCCACTTCACCTTGGCAACCGACTTCGGCGCCAGAAATTGAGGCATTTTTCTTGTACAAAATACCAATCGCAGCAGCAGTTAATAGATAACGGGCGCAGACATCGATATCCACTTCTTGTACGAAGGTATCGTAATAGCATAAAACCGCAGGAATAATCCCAGCTGCGCCGTTTGTGGGTGCTGTCACTACGCGATCGCCAGCGGCATTTTGCTCGTTGACCGACAGGGCGAATAAATCGACCCAATCCATAGCGGTTAATGGATCGACATTGTTACGGCCTTCGGCTTTCAGGCGGCGGTATAGCGCAGGGGCGCGGCGACGCAGTTTTAGGCCTCCGGGTAAAATACCTTCCTTCTGATAACCGCGTTCGATACAGGTTTTCATCGTCTGCCAAATATTCCACAGCTTGGCTTTGACTTCCTCTTCGCTGGCTAAACTCAGTTCGTTCGCCATCATCAAAGAAGAAATGCTAAGACCTTGTTCGCCACATAATTCCAGTAAGTGAGCCGCACTCACAAAATCAAAAGGTGCCGATTCAATTTGTGATGCCGGTGAAGCATTGCGTTGGCTAATTTCATCTTCATCTAAGATAAAGCCGCCGCCGACAGAATAGTAAGTGCGTTCGAAAATGCATTTGTCTTTGCTATAGGCGTATAAGGTCATCGCATTGGCGTGGGCTGGCAGGGTTTTACGTCTGTGGTAGGTGATACCGTCTTCACGGGTAAATTTAACGATTTTACCTGTGCTGAGTGTCAGGGTTTCACTCTTAGAGACATGCTCAAGGATGCCATCTATGCTGTCGGTCTCTACGGTTTCAGGATCTTCACCCATCAGGCCTAAAATAACCGCTTTACCTGTACCGTGGCCTTTACCTGTTTGTCCGAGGGAGCCAAAGAGTTCGGCTCTTAGTTCATCCACTTGGGAAATAAGATCGCCGTCGGCGAGGTGCTGCATAAAAATTTTGCCCGCTTTCATTGGGCCGACAGTATGTGAACTCGAAGGGCCAATGCCGATCTTGAACATATCAAATACGCTAATCATGGTTGAAGTCCTGTTGTGTCTTACTTTTTATTCTAGTCTGAGCCCACGGGATTGCTCGCCGTCCGGTATAAAGCAGGCTAGCCTTGTTGACGTAAACTCTGGCAAACTGCAGGCAGCTTTTCGACGGGATCTGCTTGTGTGATACTCTTGCTATCAGTATCACATAGAACCATGCGACAATTCACATTAGTTTTTTTGATTTGAAAGTCTTCGGATAAGTTGAGCTTAACTCGCCATGTCGGTTTACCCTGCCAAAGGGTAATATTGTCGGTTTTAAAAGGGCTGTGATAGTGAATAGTTCGCTTTTTTGGTGATTTGTGTGACACACACTGACTTTGGCTATTGTGGTTATTTTTTGAGTATGAATGAATATTTTTAGGGAGAAGTATGAGTTATTTAATGTTGGATTTGCTCTCGGTGGATGTCAGTGAGGCTGAAGCTGCGATGCTTAGCCATCCACAGGTGGGTGGCTTAATTCTATTTTCCCGCAATTTTTCGAGCCGTGATCAGTTGATCCGTCTGGTACAACAGATCCGCCAAATCCGCCCCGACATTCTGATCGCCGTTGACCATGAAGGTGGCCGGGTGCAGCGTTTTCGGGATGGTTTTACGCTAATTCCGGCGATGGGGGATATTTTACCTGCCGCTAAAGGCGATATGACACTGGCAAAACGTTGGGCCTGTGAACTCGGTTTCTTAATGGCCATTGAGCTATTAGCCTGCGATATCGATTTAAGTTTTGCGCCAGTGCTGGATCTGAATGGTATCAGCCAAGTGATAGGTAAACGCAGCTTTAGCCCTGAGCCTGCTGAGGTGATTGAGTTGGCCGAAAGCTTTATTGCTGGCATGGCCGCAGCTGGTATGGGCGCCGTGGGTAAACATTTCCCCGGCCATGGCAGTGTTGCCGCCGACTCACATATCGCCCAACCCATAGATGATCGCGAAGCCGAAGCTATCTTTAATAAAGATATTTTGCCCTTTAAGGCGTTGATAGCGAAAGGACAATTATCTGGGATCATGCCTGCCCATGTAATTTACCCTAAGATTGATCCTAATCCTGCAGGTTTTTCACCTTATTGGCTGCAACGGGTGTTACGTGGGGAACTGGGCTTTAAAGGGGTGATTTTCTCCGATGATTTAGGCATGAAGGGCGCCTCATTTGCTGGTGATTACCTTGGCCGCGCACAGGCGGCATTGGATGCGGGCTGTGACATGATTTTAGTCTGTAATGATAATCCGGGTGTGATGTCACTGTTAGAGGGCTTTGTTTGGCCCGAGGCGGCACCCCAATATCCCGCCAGTTTGCTCAAGCCTAATGCGGCTCAAACGGCGTTGGCGTTGGAGAATAGTGTCCGCTGGGAAAATGCAAAGCAGTTGGCGGAGCAAATTTGTTTGGCACAACAGGAAAAAGTTTGATGCAACGCAAGGTTATTGCGTAAACTTTTGCTAGGGTAAAGGGTGTCACTCGTTAACAACCCGCGTTATCTCACACAGTTAAAAGGCCTTGATATGATTTTCTATCTTCACGGATTTGATGCTACTAGCCCTGGTAATCATGAGAAAATGCGGCAGTTGCAGTTTATTGACCCCGATGTGCGTTTATTAAGTTACAGCACATTACACCCTAGACATGATATGCAGCATCTGCTCAAGGAAGTCGCGAAGCAGATGCAATATACCGACGACCCAGCGCCTTTGATGGTTGGTGTTGGGCTCGGGGGATATTGGGCCGAGCGCATTGGATTTTTAAACGGCCTTAAATCTGTGCTAATTAATCCTAACTTGCACCCCGAAGAGAATATGCAGGGTAAGATTGACCGCCCTGAAGAATATGCCGATATTGCCAATAAGTGTGTATCGCAATTTCGACTTAAAAACACCCAAAGAGCCATGTGTATCTTTTCTGTCAATGATGGAGTGTTCGATAATCAGCAACTCGCTAGTGAATTAAAACCCTATTATTCGATTGAATGGGATGACGTTCAGCCCCATAAATTCCCCCAGCTCGCCGCACATCTCCCCAAAATAAAAGCCTTTAAATTGGCTTAATTTATATCGATTGGGTAAAAGTACCGCTCCTCTTTTTATATTAAAGAGGGGAGTGGATTTATCTTATCGGCTGTTCCGCCTTATGGTTTTGGCTTTGATACTTCATCTGACGGACATTGTGACTATTGGGGATATTTTTAAGTAGGGCACATTGAGGGCTCTAGATTGTAAAATTGACTATGTTAGTTTTGGATAGAAATTTGTTGGTAACCAGTGCGGGGTATAGGCAACTTGGGTTTTGGGTTTTAGAGGTTTAGCGTTGACTGGTATCCACGCATTTAGGCTTGCCATGGCATTCACTCACCGACTCGCAGCCAGTCCATCCTTGGATGCTCGACCGCCCCGTCCATGGGGCGAACGGTCGTCTCGCTAATCACCATGGCACGCCTTTCGAGCGCACGCGTAACCTGTAGGTTATAAAGACTAGATCTAACACTAACTTTTTATAAAATTTAGTTATAAATGCTTTAGAAAAGCCGTTTTGTTAAGACCAAAAACATGCAGAGCTTAAGGATGTAACGCTTGGCTTGACGCTTTGCCTTTACACCAATGTCCGCTGTGATGTTGCTTTTTGAATTCACACATTGCATCCCACCGACCGCTTATACCACTGTATTGACGACGAAATTCCTTTGCTGAAGTGAGCCAAGCATCGGGCGCAATACCTAATTCACGGAGCAGTTTTGGCCGCTGATTATCAATATAACCTTTTTTATCAAGGCGAATCGCTCTGCCAGTCCAATCAATCAATTCGAGATAATCAGCAAAATGACACGGAATGCCAGATTGCTGGCTTAGATGTGTTGAACCATTAAATTTGACGAGGGATTGGTGTGTTGTTTGCGGTCGTTTATTTGCGGATTGAGACAGTGTGTTAAGTGAGGGAAAAGCGTTATCTTGCGGGGCTAGCGAGTTAATCCGCTCTTGAATTGATGTAAAATCAGAGGATTGCAAAGAATTGGCAATCCCCGCCCTGATTGGATTTAAATCCACATACATCATGCAGGCCAGTAGAGCTTGTTCATCTAACAGTGCTTGCGACTTAAATCGGCCTTCCCAAAACGCTCCTTTGCATTCATCTTCACGATTGGCCTTACGGGCAATTTCTTCATTTAAACAGCGCATAAACCAAGATATGCTGGATAAGCGTTCATGCCACTCGGCAAGTAATGCATCAAGTAACATCACTTCACCGTCGATTAACGCATCACCATTCATATACTTAGAGGCGACAGCGTGGCCCTTAGTGATTTGACACCAGCGGCTGATAATATCTTTTTGCGTTAATGATTTAGCATTGTCGACATCAATTTTAAGCACTAAATGATAGTGATTATTCATCACGGCATAGGCACAGATATCAATACAGAAAATCGCAGATAATGCCTTGATTTTATCCACAATCCAGCCACGTCTATGTCCATAACTGCGACCTGTGAGTTTATCCTCGCCACATAAAAAAGCCCTACGAACACAACGATTTATCACATGATAGAAGGGCGTTGCATTGGCATCAATTAACTGTCTTCTGGCCGAGGTCATCACAAACTCCACACAGACAACATCAGAATAATTTAAAGCCTAGTAGAAGGGGGCAGGAAAATACAAAAAGATATGCCTGTCCTGAAAATTTTTTGAAAATTTTTGCTGAAAATTTTTGGAAACATGTTAAAAAATTACACATTTTTAAACAAAAGATGAGACGACTAACGAACCGGAACTGGGGCGTGAGTATGAGTTATCAGCTGTTTAAAGTGCGGCAGTACATGCAAGGTTGGATCAACTACTTTGGCATAGCCAACGCTTACAAAGGGTGTGTCGATTTAGACCACTGGATCCGTCGTCGAGTACGTATGTGCTACTGGCGTCAATGGCGAAAGCCACGGTAAGGTACAAAACTTACTCAAATGTGGCGTCAGGATTCAAGCGGCCGTTGCCTGTGGAATTACAAGCAAAGGGCTATGGCGAAGCTCGAAAACACCAGGAATACAGCAAGCGCTGAGTAACGAGTATCTTAAGAGAGCAGGATTGTATTCACTGAGAGATGGATCGCAGTTCATTATCCTAACCAGAACGTTTAGGTTAGGTGTTTCTAAATGAACCGCCCTGTGCGGAGCCGCATGCAGGGTAGTGTGGAGGCTGGAGGCTAAATACCTCCGGCTACCCGATTAGGTGTGCTAGTTCAATTCACCGAAGCCGAAGCTACTCAATTCAAATCCATTTTCTTTTTGCGTAAAATATAGCGCTAGATAAGCATGATCATGAGTTCTAACCCAGACCTTATACACATTCTTACTTTCTAGACTTATATACCCAATTTTCGAATAACCTTTCAACCACTGAGGCACAGATTCTTTCTTGTTACCCAGACAACTAAGATCAGAGCACATCATTGACAAAGTGATTAAGTCGCGAGCAGTAGCCTCCGAGATAAGGCCGATAATTTTAACGCCATCAACTTCTTGAGATGATGAGTTATTTGACTCACATCCAAGAAATGTTAATGAGCATACTAAAATTAAACTATTAAGTTTCATGTCTTCACCCAGACACCTAACGCCGCGTTAAGGGGCCGGAAAACTGCGCTGCAGCTTGGAGGTTGAAAGTTGTGAAGCTGCTGATTTTGAACTTTTTATTATGTATTTCGGCGCTTAATTTCTTCATAGCATCCCTCGCAGATTAGCATTACTTGAGCAAAACCTTCAGAGACATCATTCCAGCCCCCTTGCTCAATAGCGACAGCTTCACAATCTGAACACCAAGCGCTTTTAAATGGCCACGCTGGATCGGGCTCATCTTCAGGTTCAAAAAAACCAACGCGTTCGCCATGCTGGAGATGCTTGCAAATAAACGCAGGCCTCCGTAGACCGTGCCTACCACACTCCATTTTTGAGTCTTTATTTAGAGGATTGCTCATAGTCCCTCATGACAAATAACGTCTTAGTATTTATGCGCTACGCTGTTTGCAGGGCATAAATCGCTTGTTGACTAAATCTCAAATATGGCCGCTGCCACATCCAAGTCAATTGGTAAAAATGATGCTATAGGAATTTGCTTTTTTGCGATAGCGTTTTTTATGCAGTTTGATGGGTAATTGCTTGATATCGTTTTAGCTTTCTCATTCTTTTACGCTCACTTTCGACTCATTATTGACCTCGATTGATAGCATTTTAGCCCCGTATTCAGGCTGACACTCGTACCACATTTTCTCATTGGTTAGGGTAATTGCGGTTGATATCGAATAAGGCCAGAACTCTTTAGCATTACTAAAATTGGGTCAATGTTCTTATGTAGGAGTTAGCTAGATGTCACTTTGCCAACGACGAATGGGGCAATAGCTTTTAGCTAAACGAACAGCAGAAGTGTTAGTTAGGATCGGCATTGTTACAACAGTGACCGTTGACGGCATAGCCGCTCTTTCACATTAGACCCATAGGGATATGGGAAATGTCACTATGATGTCGGGAACATCATTGACCATGTGAACGTGGCATTTACACTTCCGTGTGCTGTAGATGCCGTCGCCGCTTTTCTAAGTGTTCGCTGTAATCGGTGAGTTCTTGCAACGTGCCCACAGGGCCATGAAATAATTTGCCAAACTCAGTGGTAAGTTTGAGCCAGTTATCATGGGGATATTTAATCTTGTCAGTAACTTGTCACTATTTCCACAGATGGGGCCACATTTATCTTTGCGAATGATTAGTCCTGTATCACCTAGCAGATCGCAAGCAGATCCTCAGCTAAAAGCATTATATTGATTAAGTCTGGATGGGTTTATTTTTCAAACTCTTGAAAATAATTATTTATTGTGTAAAGTAGCGACCCTTGTCATTTTGTAACAAAATGCTACAGAGTTAATGCTATCTTTGTCCAGTAATTGGATATCCCTTTGCGTATGTCGCCCGACACAGCTAACAGCAGTCTTGTTAGCTGTTTTTTTTGCCTAAAAATAATATTTGTTTGTTTTTTGCTCTACAGATCCAGAGGTTAACACTTAGCCTCTGGATAATTGCGGCTATGCTTAATCCAATAATAAGACGCGTGGAAAAGGGGCGTGAAATGAAGCGAGTATTAATTCGTTTGACCGGAAAAGTGCAAGGTGTGGGATGTCGGCATGCGACACTGACAAAGGCGAGGGCCTTAGGCGTGACAGGTTATGTGACCAATTGTAGTGATGGCAGTGTTGAGGTGTTAGCCCAAGGCAGTGATATTGCGGTGAATAATTTGATTGCCTGGTGCGAAGTGGGTGTGCCCTGCACCGAGGGACTCACAGTGACTGTGGGTGAAGATAAAGCCGATGATATCTACCTCGACTTTTCGATTGTGCAATCTTAGCTTGGTGTATTAGCCCGTTTTATTGCGAAATACACAGTGGAAAGTGCGAACAGGGATAGCCAGTTAACAACCTTGACTGCCATTGGCTATCCCACGTTTACATAATTAATACTGGACGGTTTGTGCCACTCCCGCATCTTGGCCAACGGGATTGCTCGGTTGTGCCATCTTACGAATTTGGATCACCATGCCCATTTCGGGATGATCTAAGTAATGGATTTCCTCACTCTTTACCCGACGATTTTGTTCGAGTGGGATCGCCATTAAATAAGGTGTCATCACCTTAGGCTGTGGAGTTGTGGCAGCCAAATCAGTATTTTCAACGGCCATTAATTTTCTGCCTTCTTTACGCAGATTTAAGGCGGTTTCGATATATAAATAATGATTTAAATAAATATTAAGCGTGCCATCTAGTTCCCAAACGGGTGATACCGTTGGTATGGGCATTGGGGTTCCGTCGGCATTTAACATGGGTTCGTTTAATGCTTGCTCCGCAATTTTGCGGCCATCGAAATGGTAGGTACCAGAGAAGTCTTTACCGGCAAATAAACGGATAGGCACTGCGCCACTCTTACTGCGCATAGGTTGTTGCCATGTCATATGCAATAGGCTGCGATTACCACGTTCCCTCGATAAACTACTGATGATGCTTGCAAATTGCCCTTTGCTGCTGGGGAGTAGTCGGGCATCAGCACCGGAGGACGTATTAGCCGTATTGTTGTTACCGATTTCCGATGGAATAGTCGATGGATAGCGGTATTCAGTGGCGGCTGTGTTTATCGCTGCAGGAGCCGATGTGCCATCGCTGTTGAAGTTATCCACAGTTGTGCCATCGGCGTTGAGTTGCTCTGCGCAGTGGCTATTGGCATCGGCATCAAACACGAGCGTGCAGGGGGGTGCTGCAGAACCCATAGGGGTGACAACTTGGGCAACAAGGGGAGAAATAAGGTCTATGGCATTATGGGTGTTGGTGGCAATGGGGGCATTTGGCCATTGCTCGGTTGTTTGGCTTTGGCGTTCAAACACATAGATTTCCACCTCGAACCAGGCTTCAGCGCGGGCAAGCTGGCTGTGTGAGAGCGCAATGAGTGTAGCGATAGAGACCGCGAGTTGACGTAACACTATTTATCTCCAAGACGATGTTGCGATTGATGTTGAGATAGTTGTTCGAGCAAGAGTTTGACTAAAGCGAGCCTATCCTTCGCCGTTTCAGCGGGAAGGCTGAACTTTAACTTATTCGGCCCTTCCATTCGATAGATTTGTGGCTGGCTTTGGAGTAATCCAATAATAAAGCCTGGGTCGATCACATGGTCATTGCTAAATTCGATACTACCACCCGTGGCATGCACTTCAATTTTGGTTGCGCCTAGGCGGGTTGCCTGATGCTTATAGAGGGTCATTTCCATCAGATTTTTAGTGGCCTCGGGCAGTAAACCAAAACGGTCGATAAGTTCGACCTTTAACTCGTCGAGCGCCGCCTCTGTTTCGCAGCCCGCGATCCGTTTATACAAGGATAGACGAATATTCACATCGCCCACATAAGCCTCTGGGAGTAGTGCTGGGATCCTCAGTTCTATTTCACATTGCTGATTCAGCATTTGCGCGAGCGACGGTTCTTTACCTTCTTTAAGTGCCTTGACCGCAGATTCAAGCATTTCCATATACAAGCTAAAGCCAATCTTAGAGATATGGCCGCTCTGCTCATCGCCTAAGAGTTCACCGGCGCCGCGGATCTCTAAATCTTGAGTGGCCAGCATAAAGCCTGCACCGAGATCTTCGAGGGCATCAATGGCTTCTAAGCGTTTACGCGCATCACTGGTCATACGTTTAGGGTGCGGCGTCATTAAATAGGCATAGGCCTGATGGTGCGAGCGCCCGACACGGCCACGCAGCTGATGCAATTGCGCTAGACCAAAGGTATCGGCGCGCTCAATAATAATAGTATTAGCACTGGGCACGTCGATACCAGTTTCGATAATAGTGGTACAGACTAAGACGTTGAATCTTTGATGGTAAAAATCTGACATCACCCGCTCAAGATCCCGCTCTCGCATTTGCCCATGGGCGACGACTACCCGGGCCTCGGGCAGTAAATCGATAATATCCTGGGCGCATTTTTCGATGGTTTCGACATTGTTATGCAGATAATACACTTGGCCACCACGGAGGATTTCCCGCAGTATGGCTTCGCGCACTGTGGCGAGATCGAATTCACGCACAAAGGTTTTGACGGCTAAGCGTTTGGCAGGCGGAGTGGCAATAATCGATAAATCACGCATGCCCGACATGGCCATGTTTAAGGTGCGCGGGATCGGCGTTGCCGTCAGGGTTAAAATATCCACATTGGCCCGCAACGCTTTGATTTTTTCCTTTTGGCGCACACCGAATCTGTGTTCTTCATCTATGATAAGCAAGCCTAAGTTTTCAAATTTCACTTGGGATTGCAGTAACTTATGTGTACCAATAACGATATCGACTTTGCCTTCTTCAAGTTGCTTAAGCACATGGTCTTGCTCTTTAGCCGTTCTAAAACGAGACATGACTTCGGTAACAACTGGCCAGTCGGCGAATCTGTCCTTAAAGTTTTCATAATGTTGCTGGGCAAGCAGTGTGGTCGGCACGAGGACAACCACTTGTTTGCCAGCATTGACGGCCACAAAGGCGGCGCGCATGGCCACTTCGGTTTTACCAAAGCCCACATCGCCGCACACCAATCTGTCCATGGCGGTTGGCGATTGCATATCCGCTAATACTGCATGAATGGCACTCTCTTGATCGACAGTCTCCTCAAAGGGGAAACCTTGGGCAAATTGGGCGTATTCCTCTTCGTCAATCGCGCAGCTTTCACCCGGACGAGCCTGACGCCGGGCATAAACGTCCAGCAACTCCGCCGCCACATCACGGATTTTTTCAATGGCTTTATTTTTTGCCTTGGCCCACGTCTCGTTGCCGAGTTTATTTAGGTGCGCATCGCCATCGGCCCCCATGCTGTAGCGACTAATAAGGTGCAGATTCGAGACGGGCACATAGAGTTTATCGCCCCCTGCGTATTCCAATTGCAGGTATTCCGCCACCAGACCGCCCGTATCTAAGGTGATAAGTCCTTGATACAAGGCCACTCCGTGCTCTAGGTGCACTATGGGCTGGCCTACTTTGAGTTCGGCGAGGTTTTTAATCAGGGCATCATTGCTGATCTGACGCTGTTTTTCCCGGCGGCGCTGCTGGGAAATGCGGTGTCCAAAAAGCTCGGTTTCACAAATAATGCTGACCGCATCCCTTGCATTGAGCTTAAGCAAACAGCCCCGTGATAGCGGCGAAACTATGAGTCCTAATTTAGCATCGCTTTGAATAAACTCATTAAAATGGCTAAATAAGGTGGGTTTAAGTTGGATTTTGCCTAAAAGTTCGAACAGAGCCTCACGCCGCCCTTCGGATTCGGCACTGAATAGAATGCGCGGTGCACTTTGAGCGTAATCCTGCAATGCCAATAGGGGTTGTTTTAATTTGTGATTGGCACTGATGTCGGGTAATAACTGGGCATCGATCATCGAGCCCTTATCGTCGATGGCTCCCAAACTGGGTGCAATAAACTGATAACGGGGCAGGGGTTTAAAGGCTGCAAATAACTCTTCTATCAGTAAATACAGCTCTTTAGGCGCAAGCAGTGGCCGCAAAGGATCGACACGTCTGTCTTGGTAGCGGGTTTCGACCTCCTGCAAATGGGCGCGAGCCGACTTTTCAATATCACCTAAGGTGACAAGCTGGGTGTCCTTGGGGAGGTAATCGAACAGGGTCGCAATGTCATCAAAAAATAGCGGCAGATAGTTTTCAATCCCCGCGGGCATCAGATTACGGCTCACCAATTGGTAAACGGATTCTGGCTCTTTGACTATGACTTCGAAACGGCGGCGGTATCTCTGCCTAAAACCTTCGATGGCGGCGCTGTCGGTGGGAAACTCTTTGGCCGGTAATAGGCGCACCGCATCGACAGGGGTGGACGAGCGCTGGGTTTCGGGATCGAAATGGCGAATGGTTTCCACTTCATCATCAAATAGCTCGATACGCAGCGGCATATTCACGCCCGTCGGGAAGATGTCTAAAATTGACCCGCGAATCGCAAACTCACCGTGCTCGTATACTTGCTCGACTAAGTGATAGCCTGTATCGGTTAAGTGTTGTCGTACATCTTGTAATTGATATTTATCGCCTTTTTTCAGCACAAAGACATTTGCACTCAAAAAGGATTTTGGCGGCAGTCGCATCATCAGGGTGCTGACTGGCACTATGACTACACTGTGTTCGGCCTGAGTGATCTGTGAGAGTGTCTCTAAACGCTGGGAGATCAGATCCTGATGGGGCGAAAAACTATCGTAGGGCAAGGTTTCCCTATCGGGGAATAAACGGACCTTAATACCATCGGCGCTCAGTAAATAGTTGAGTTCTGATTCTAGACTCAAGGCACTGGGCGTATCACTGCTGACGACAAGCGTTGTGCCTTTATGTTGGCGGACAACACTGGCCAGTGTTACGGCTTGGCAAACTCCCGCAATGCAGGACAGGGTTTGCACTTGAGTACTCTTTTTGACGACGGGTGGAGTTAAGGCTGAAATGTGAGTCATTGGTGTGGGATAAACGATTCATTCACAAAAAGTTGCAGACATTGTAGTGACTTAAAGGCCGAGGTGCCAGTGAAAAGTCTGTGCTTATTCGCGCCCATCCCTCGCTAATTTGCGAAGTTTTAGCTGCTTTTGTTGTACGGTAAGGCTGGCTTTAACCAGTTGCTCGACATCGGCGTCGAGGATCTTGCTAAATTCGAGGTCAATAAAATATTGCTCGGGTGCTGAGGGATTTGCGGCTTGATGAGTGCTATCCAGATGATTTGCCAAGACCTTTACAAAACATAAAATGGCGATCAATTCATCGTGAATAAAAAGCGTGGTTTTAAAATGCTCTCCAAGGGGAAGTGGGGTCGGGCTGATAAGCCTTATGCCACTGCCGCCAAATTGGCAGCCAAGCAATTTATCCCCATCTTGCACTTCTTTCTCGAGCACATGTTGTAGCACTAAGTCCACTTTGCGGGATTGCAACTTTAAAAAGTCCACCACGACCTTAGCTTCATTATCTAAATGGCGCAGTTGTAGCAGACAACTGGCCTCGAGTTCCTTGACTTCACTTAGCAGTTGTATTCCAAGGGATTGCATTGATCTTAATGCGATTTCACTGGGTAAAGGTTGATTTTGTGGCCAAGGGCTTAGGTAAGCCGTGAAGGGGTGAGGCACACTAAAATAGGGATTAGAGTCAGTGAACAAGGCTTGCCTCTTTATTTATAGGACTTAAACCCCTATTATCGTGCCCATCTTTATGATTTAGCAAGTTCATCACACAGGACGCAGCCCTCTTTCAATGGATCTACGATTTCCCTTCTACGTTGGTTACCGCTATTGGCGGGCCAGAAAGGCAAATGCCTTTGCTTCTTTCATTACAATATTTGCCGTGTCAGGCATTTTTTTAGGCGTGGCGGCACTTATTGTGGTCAGTTCGGTGATGAATGGTCTGGAGGGGCAATTAAAAGAGCGTATTCTCGGCGCTGTTCCTCAGTTAACTATTTATACTGAGGCGCCCTTAAGCGATTGGACGGTCCAAGCGACGGCACTGAAGACGCTACCGAGTGTGAAGGGCGTGACCCCCAGTGTGTCGACCCAAGCTATGGTGCAATCGGCCGCGAATATTCGCGCGGTGCAGGTCTTTGGGATCTTTCCCGAGCTTGCGCAAACCTTGTCTGCGGTCGCTAAGCATACTTATTCTGGCGCCTTTGATGAGCTGACGAGCGGACAATATAAAGTGATTTTAGGGGCAGAGCTTGCCCGTCAACTCAAGGTGAGCCCTGGGGATACCGTTAGATTATTGAGCGGCGATGGTGTGGTTTACTCGCCACTTGGGCCTGTACCGAGCCAACGTAAGTTTTTGGTCTCGGGTATCTTTGAAATGGGCTCACAGGTCGATGCGGGCGTGGCCTATATCCATTATCAGGATGCGAAACGCCTAATGCGTCAACCGAGCGATGAGATCAATCAACTTAGGCTCTATTTAGACGACTCTTTCACTGCCCCCGCCTTAGCGCCTAAAGTGCAGGATATACTCGCTAAACAAGGGATTAAGGCGACGACCAGCGATTGGCGCGACACCTATGGGCATTTATTTAGCGCAGTGAAAATGGAAAAAAACATGATGTCACTGATGCTGAGTTTAATTGTGGCCGTGGCCGCCTTTAACATTGTTTCGGCCCTAGTGATGATGGTGGTCGATAAAACCACCGATGTGGCGGTACTTAAGACGCAGGGGCTGACAACGGCCTCGGTGATGGGGATCTTTGTGGTTCAAGGTTCGCTCAATGCCGTATTAGGATTAGTGCTGGGCTTAGGTGTCGGCATTCTACTGACGCTCAATCTCAATGGCATAATGTCGAGCTTAGGTATTTCTATTTTAGGGGCAGGGCAAGTGTTACCCGTGAAGCTGGAGTTAGTGCAATTGTCGGCCATAGTGATAGGCACTTTAGCGGTAACTTTGTTGGCAACCCTCTATCCGGCGCTGCGCGCGGCCAGAGTGCAACCTGCCACGGCGCTACGATACGAATAATTGGATCTGGTTTAACTCGCCAAACCCTATTCCCAGAATTGATAGAGAGAATTTGAATGCAAGACGTGTTACTGCAAGTACAGAGTGTCAGTAAGAGTTATCACGACGGCGCCGTGACCACCCAAGTATTATCGAATGTGGATTTACAGGTGTTTAAGGGCGAACAGTTGGCGATTGTCGGCAGCTCGGGCTCGGGTAAGAGTACGCTACTGCATATTATGGGCACATTAGATGAGCCTACATCGGGTAAGGTGTTGCTGCTGGGTGAAGATTTGTACCGCGTCAGCAGTGCGCGTCAGGCGCAGATCCGTAATCAAGATTTAGGTTTTATTTATCAGTTCCACCACTTACTACCTGAATTTACCGCGCTGGAAAACGTGGCTATGCCTGCTTTTATCCAAGGCAAAGATCGCAAGCAAGCACTCGCCGATGCACAAGTCCTGTTAGAGCGGGTCGGGTTAGGTCATCGCATGACCCATCTTCCGGCGGAACTCTCGGGCGGTGAACGTCAACGGGTGGCGATCGCGCGGGCCCTGATCAATCAGCCTAAGTTGGTGCTTGCCGATGAACCTACGGGAAACTTAGATGCCAACAGTGGTGATGCTGTGTATGAACTTATCCGCGAGTTAGCCAATCAACTCGGCACGGCCTTTGTGGTAGTGACCCATGATCACAAACTGGCTGGGCGTATGGACAGACAATTGATGATGAAAAACGGTTACCTGCAATTAGCGGCGGAAACCCAAGTATGAAAGGACCGTTAGCCCTATCCATTGGTTGGCGTTTTTACCGTGCCCGTCAATCAAATAGTTTTATTAGCTTTATCTCCTTCGCTTCGACCGCAGGCATTGCCCTCGGCGTGGCGGTATTGATCGTCGTATTGTCGGCAATGAATGGCTTTGAGCGTGAGTTAGAGCAACGATTTCTTGGCGTAGTACCGCAGGCGGATATTGTTGGGGTGGACGCGCCGATTAGCGATTGGCAAAACGTTGTCAAAGATGCCGAACAGATTGAGGGTATTCGCGGCGCGGCGCCTTTTATTCGTATGCAAGGATTAGTGCAAAAGCCCGGTGGGTTTCAAGGCTTATCCGTGGTGGGGATTGAGCTGGAAGAAGAAATGAAGGTCTCAGCCCTGTCACAATTTATGAGTGATGAAAGCTGGCAGAGTTTAGGTCAGGATGCGAATAATATTGTCCTTGGCAAGAGCTTATTGAAAAAGCTAGGGCTTAAACTGGGGAATACAGTAGCACTCTATGTGCAGGACTCAGATCCAGATGCGGCGGGGAGTCTACGCGCGGCAAAAAGCCATAGATTTGTGGTGTCCGGCATTTATTCCCTCGGGGGAGAGCTTGAGTTAACGACCGCCTATATTCCAATGCGCTATGCAGCGCAGATCCTAAATATGCATAGCGGTGTGACGGGCGTGCGTATTAGTGTCGATAAAGTGTTTGAGGCGCCAGCCAAAGTGCGTGAACTGGGTTATGCGCAAAAGCAGTCGGTGTATATTAGCGACTGGACTCGTACTCAAGGGCATTTATATCAAGATATTCAACTGGTTCGCACCGTGATGTACTTGGTTCTCGTGTTAGTTATTGGTGTGGCTTGCTTCAATATTGTCTCCACCTTAGTCATGGCAGTGCGGGATAAAGCCTCTGAAATTGCTATTTTAATGACTATGGGCCTGAGCCGTTTGGCCGTGATGGGCATTTTTATGGTGCAGGGCGCCTTAAACGGGCTGCTCGGTTGTGGTCTTGGCGGCATTATTGGTATCAGCATGGCGCTGAATCTAAGTGATATCGCCAGTGCCATTGAGCGGTTATTCAGTATTGAGCTATTGTCAGCGGATGTATACTTTGTCGACTTTCTTCCCTCTGAATTGCATGGCTCGGATGCGGTGCTCGTAATTGCCATGGCATTTATGATGAGCTTGATTGCAACCTTATATCCAGCGTTGAAGGCCAGTCAAATTGCGCCAGCACAAGCCTTAGCGGGTAGGTAGTATGCTTTACAGCTAGGTAGTGTGCTTTAGCGAGTAGCATTGTTAGAGCGGGATAGTGACTAATAGTCTGATTGCTAAACAAAAGGCCAGTGACTTCTTAAAGAAGTCACTGGCCTTTTTAATCTTGGCGACTAAATGAAGATGGCGATGAAATTAACGCTTTAAACCTTCATTCAATAGTGGACGCATGATCTTTACTAATTCAGTGGTCACTTTAGGTGAGCCAGCAACGATATTACCTGAAACCAAATAGTTATGGTTGCCAGTAAAGTCAGTCACAGTACCGCCCGCTTCGCGGCAGATAAGATCGCCAGCGGCGATATCCCAAGGCTTTAAGCCGATTTCGAAGAAACCGTCTAAACGGCCAGCAGCAACATAGGCTAAATCTAAGGCGGCGGAACCTGCGCGACGTAAGTCAGCACATTGGCCGAAGACTTCGCCAAAAATAGCCATATAAGTTTCAGTGTGTTGGCGTGCTTTAAATGGGAAACCCGTGCCGATAATGGTTGGGGTTAATTCATTTACATTCGTGACGCGGATCCTAAAATCGTTGAGTTTTGCACCCTTACCACGGATAGCGGTAAAGAGTTCTTCACGGACAGGATCGTAAACAACGGCAACTTCAGTCTTGCCCTTGTATTGCAGTGCAATGGAAACAGAGAAGTGGGGAATGCCTCTAACAAAGTTGTTAGTGCCATCCAGAGGATCGACTATCCAAATATAGTCTTTGTTTTCACCGCGGTTTTCACCTTTCTCTTCACCCACAATTGTATGATCTGGATAAGATTTACGAATTTGGTACGTAATAGCCGCTTCTGCTTCCTTGTCTACACTGGTAACAAAATCATTGATACCTTTGGCACTGACTTCAACTCGGTCAAGTTCAGTGTAGGCGCGCATAATAGTTTGGCCGGCCGCGCGGGCAGCGCGAACAGCAATCGTCAGCATCGGATGCATTGCAATCCCCTGGATGTTAAAGAACGTTAAAATAGCGGGCGGCATTATACTCGATTTGATTGTTATATCAAATACCGATTTTCATATAAGCATTCGCCCACGCCTGTGATAATATTCGCCCCCAGTGTTTTATGAATTAAATTAAGTTGTTTCATGCTAAGTAATATTCGTGTGGTTTTAGTGGGGACATCGCACCCCGGCAATATAGGTTCCACCGCCAGAGCGATGAAGACTATGGGTTTATCAACCCTGTACCTTGCCGAACCTCGTTGTGAGGTTGATGGTCAATCCATTGCATTAGCCGCTGGTGCCTCCGACATTTTGAAACACTTAGTCAAAGTTGATTCACTCGCCGAAGCCATTGCCGATTGCAGTTTGGTGATTGCCACGAGTGCGCGCAGCCGAACCTTAGATTGGCCCATGCTTGACCCGCGAGAGGCAGGGCAGAAACTGGTCAGCGAAAGCCTAAGTGGCCCTGTTGCCATAGTGTTTGGCCGCGAGAATCACGGCTTAAGTAATGAAGAACTGCAGCAATGTACTTACCATGTTGCGATTCCCGCCAACCCAGAGTACAGCTCACTTAACCTTGCGCAAGCGGTGCAAATTATCTGTTACGAGACTCGGGTTGCCCATTTAGCACAAACAGAAGCTATAGCTGAGCCGACAGAATATCCCTTAGCTGCGGATCAAGAGCGTTTCTTCGTTCACCTCGAAAGTACGCTGTTATCAACGGGTTTTATTATTAAAAATCACCCGGGACAAGTAATGACAAAACTGCGCCGATTATTCAGTCGAGCGCGGATTGAGAGCCAGGAGATGAATATCCTTCGGGGAATATTGACCTCCATCGACAAAGTGGTCGGTGATAAACACAAATAGCCCAGTGCTTATCTGGCAAATAATAACGGGCAAACAATAATCAGTGCGAAGGATTGAGTGATGGGTGTGATAGCTAGGCTAAAAGAAGATATTGAATCTATATATCACCGTGATCCCGCGGCGCGTAGCGCCTTTGAGATCTTAATTAACTATCCGGGAATGCATGCCATTTGGCTGCACCGGATAAGCCATAAGTTATGGAAGTGCGATTGGCGTTTAACGGCCCGTTGTTTATCGACGTTTTCCCGTTGGTTGACTGGGGTTGAGATCCATCCCGGGGCAACCATAGGACATAGATTCTTCATTGACCACGGTATGGGAGTGGTGATTGGTGAAACCGCCGAAATTGGCGATGATTGCACCCTTTACCACGGCGTTACACTGGGTGGTACCACCTGGCAGGCGGGAAAACGTCACCCGACTTTAGCCAATAATGTGGTGGTTGGCGCGGGCGCTAAGATCCTCGGCCCTATTACTATGCACGATGGCGCCCGTGTGGGGTCAAATTCTGTGGTGGTCAAAGATGTGCCAAAGGACACGACTGTCGTTGGCATTCCTGGTCGCGTGGTGGCAACCCCGTCACCTCAGTCAAAGGAAAAGTCCGAGCGCCGCAGTGCGATGGCGAAAAAATACGGTTTCGATGCCTATGCCGTTTCGCCCGATAATCCCGATCCAGTCGCGAACGCCATTGGGCAAATGCTAGATCATATGCATTTGATGGACTCGAAAGTGCAGGATTTATGTCAAGCTATTCAACGTTTAGGCGGTGATGTGTGTACCGAAAAACTGCCGGAATTGGATGTGGGCGAGTTTAATGATGCCGAAAAAGCGGCGGCAGTGAAGCGTCAGAACAGCCACGATGAGTTTGATCCGGGGATCTAATGCATCCTAGTTTGAGGTTAAGTGACTGCACCCAAACAGAATAACTTGGCGGGTGCATCTCAACCCAAGATTTTGGTATTTTTTGCCGCAGCACTAAAGTTTCGTATTTTTTGTCGCTGCACTATTGTTGTCGCTGCACTAACTAACAGTGCAGTGTGACTATTTTGTGAGCCTTAGGGATATGCATTCGGTTTTCGCGGACCTTATCGTGCGATAGATCTCGATATCGGCTTTAGTGTGCCGATTAATTGCCGCTTTGGCATTGAATCTTAGGGCAGAAAAAGGTTAAATACCCCACCAAGATGAAAGGGTATTGGTTCGCACTACACTCATATACTTGAGTGTTTTAGTAGGTTTTATACTTGACTGATTTACTCGGGTATGTTGAAATAACCCCATACCTGTTTGGGAGCTATGGTAGTTATGAAACTTACATCAAAAGGTCGTTATGCAGTAACCGCTATGCTTGACGTGGCAATTCACTCGGCATCGGGACCGGTTCCCTTGGCGGATATCTCTGAAAGACAAGGGATTTCGCTTTCCTATCTGGAACAACTCTTCGCTAAGTTAAGAAAGCATGGTTTAGTCGCTAGTGTTCGCGGACCCGGTGGTGGTTATCGCTTAGGGCTAGAAGCCAACGATATTTCAGTCGGCATGGTTGTCCATGCGGTTGACGAGTCTGTCGATGCGACTCGTTGCCAAGGATTAGGCAATTGTCAGAGTGGAACTCGCTGCTTAACGCACTCGCTTTGGGGCGATTTAAGCAAACAAATTTCAGATTTTTTAAACGGTATCAGTCTTGCGGGCTTGATGCAGAAGCGGGATGTACAGTTTATCTCACTTAAGCAAGACACTATGCAAAAGGAACAAAGAGTCAGTTTGTAGGCTCCTTGTTATACGATAAAAATTATTTTTGTACGTTGTATGTAGCCTCGGCAGAGACTGCTCAGTACGGAGTGTGTTATGAAGCTTCCTATCTATTTAGATTATGCCGCCACCACGCCTGTCGATCCGAGAGTCGCGGAAAAAATGTTCCAATATATGACTATGGACGGCATCTTTGGCAACCCCGCCTCCCGCTCACATCGCTATGGCTGGCAAGCTGAAGAAGCGGTGGATATCGCTCGCAACCAAGTGGCTGACTTAATTAATGCCGATCACCGTGAAATCGTGTTTACGTCTGGCGCAACTGAGTCAAACAACCTAGCAATCAAAGGCGTTGCGCATTTCTATAGTAAGAAAGGCAAACACATCATCACCAGCAAGACCGAACACAAAGCTGTGCTCGATACCTGTCGTCAACTCGAGCGTGAAGGCTTTGAAGTGACGTATTTGGAGCCAGCGGCAAACGGTATCATTCCGATGGAACGTTTAGCAGCGGCCATGCGTGATGACACTATTCTTGTCAGCATTATGCATGTCAACAACGAAATTGGCGTGATCCACGATGTGGATGCCATCGGTGAGCTATGCCGCTCAAAGGGCATTATTTTCCATATGGATGCGGCGCAAAGCGCGGGTAAACTGCCTATCGACGTGCAAGCTACTAAAGTGGATTTGATCTCGATTTCTGGCCACAAGATGTATGGCCCAAAAGGGATTGGCGCTTTGTATGTTCGCCGTAAACCTCGCATTCGCTTAGAAGCGCAAATGCACGGTGGTGGCCATGAGCGTGGTATGCGTAGCGGTACTTTGCCGACGCACCAAATCGTGGGCTTAGGTGAAGCCGCCGCGATTGCCAAAGCTGAAATGGCCTCCGATGATGCGCGTATCGGCGCATTGCGTGACAAATTATGGAATGGCATCAAACATATTGAAGAAACCTATATCAATGGCGATATGACACAGCGTGTGAGCGGTAGTCTTAACGTCAGCTTCAACTATGTTGAAGGTGAGTCATTGATGATGGCCTTAAAAGATTTAGCGGTTTCATCGGGTTCAGCCTGTACTTCGGCGAGCTTAGAGCCTAGCTACGTATTACGTGCACTGGGTTTAAACGATGAAATGGCCCATAGCTCGATTCGTTTCTCAATCGGCCGTTTCACAACGGAAGAAGAAATCGATCACGCTATCGAAGTTATTACTCAATCTATTGATAAATTAAGAGAAATGTCTCCATTGTGGGAGATGTTTAAAGATGGCATCGACCTGAACCAAGTTCAGTGGGCCCATCATTAATTCGACCATTTACGATAGATAATTTTGGAGCAGTACCATGGCTTACAGTGAAAAAGTGATAGATCATTATGAGAACCCACGTAACGTTGGTTCTTTCGACAAAAACGACCCTTCAGTCGTCACGGGTATGGTGGGAGCACCTGCCTGTGGTGACGTGATGAAACTGCAGCTGAAAATCGGCGCCGACGGTATTATCGAAGACGCTAAGTTTAAAACCTACGGTTGTGGTAGTGCGATTGCCTCTAGCTCACTGGTTACCGAGTGGGTGAAAGGGAAAACAATCGAGCAAGCGGCGGCGATTAAAAACACCGATATCGCTGAGGAATTAGCCTTACCACCGGTAAAAATCCATTGTTCTATTTTGGCGGAAGATGCCATTAAAGCGGCGATAGACGAGTATAAATCGAAGCAAGCTAAGTAACATCTGGAGTTAAGATGGCGATTACTATGACCCCAGCGGCAGCGGATCGTGTCAGATCTTTCTTAGCAAATCGAGGCAAGGGCATTGGCCTGCGCCTCGGCTTAAAGACTTCTGGCTGTTCTGGTATGGCTTATGTACTTGAGTTTGTTGATGCGCTGAATGATGACGATGAAGTCTTCGATGTGGATGGTGTCAAAATCATCATCGATGCGAAGAGCTTTATTTATCTGCAGGGTATCGAGCTGGATTTTATTAAGGAAGGCCTGAACGAAGGTTTCCAATTTAACAATCCTAACGCAAAAGGTGAGTGCGGTTGCGGTGAGAGTTTCACTGTTTAATTGCCGAATTGACGCATGAATTATTTCGAGCTATTTAAATTTTCCCCCGCCTTCGATATTGACACCGCTGTGCTTGCAGAACGCTATCGCGAACTGCAACGGGCGGTGCATCCCGATAAGTTTGCCAATGATACCGAGCAGCAAAAATTACTGTCGGTGCAACGTACTGCCCAAGTGAATGACGGTTATCAAACTTTAAAAGATCCCATTCGCCGCGCCGAGCATATGTTGGCGCTGCGTGGTATCGATTTAAGTCATGAAACCACCACAGTGAAAGATACCGCTTTTTTGATGCAGCAGATGGAATGGCGTGAAGCCCTAGAAGATATTCGCCATAGTGCCGATCCCCAAGAGAGCATCGATGAGCTGTATCAATCCTTTGCGCAGTATCGCGCTAAACTCACCCAGATTTTGACTCAACTGCTCCATAGCGGTAAAGACGAAGATGGCTTGTTAGCGGCAGATCAAGTTCGCAAACTCAAATTTATGGCAAAATTACACGACGAGTTGACCAGAGCCGAAGACGCTCTGTTAGATTAATTTTCGTGTTGATGTTATTTAGCCGACTCAGTTTTAACGGAGTCGGCGTTACTAAGTTGGATAAATATGGCCCTTTTGCAGATAGCTGAGCCCGGTCAAAGTGCCGCGCCACACCAACATAGACTTGCCGTTGGCATTGATTTAGGTACCACAAATTCGTTGGTCGCCGCGGTTCGAAGTGGCGAAACGGCAACCCTGCCGGACGAAGATGGACAGCATTCATTACCTTCCATCGTGCGTTATACCCAAGACACAGTCGAAGTCGGCGCCCTTGCGGCCCAAAGTTCGGCGCAGGATCCGCAAAACACTATCGTTTCGGTGAAGCGTTTTATGGGACGCAGTCTTGCGGATATCCAAGCGGGCGAACAATCATTCCCCTACGAGTTTGCCGAAAGCGAAAACGGTTTACCTTTATTTGTGACGCCGCAAGGCCAAGTGAATCCCGTACAAGTGTCGGCGGAGATTTTACGTCCGCTGATCGCCCGCGCTGAAAAAACCTTAGGCGGCGAACTGCAAGGTGTGGTGATAACCGTCCCCGCGTATTTCGACGATGCCCAGCGTCAAGGCACCAAAGATGCCGCATCTTTGCTGGGTGTTAAAGTTCTGCGTTTATTAAACGAACCCACAGCGGCTGCGATTGCCTATGGCTTAGATTCGAAGCAAGAGGGCGTAATTGCCATCTATGACTTAGGCGGTGGGACCTTCGATATTTCAATTTTGCGCTTGAATCGCGGCGTATTTGAAGTATTGGGCACAGGTGGTGATTCGGCCCTTGGTGGCGATGATTTCGACCATTTATTGCAAGCGCATATGCAACAGGTTTGGCAGCTTAGCGACATCGACTCACAATTAAGCCGTCAGCTGTTGATTGAATCACGTCGAGTCAAAGAAGCCTTAACGGATGCTGCAGAAACTGAAGCAAAAGTGATCCTTGCCGATGGCACTGAACTCACGCAAATCGTTACTAAAGCTGAATTTGATGCCATGATTTCGGCGTTGGTAAAGAAGACCATTGCCAGTTGTCGACGTACCCTAAGGGATGCGGGCGTAACGGCTGATGAAGTGTTAGAAACCGTGATGGTCGGCGGTTCAACCCGCGTGCCTTTGGTACGTGAACAAGTCGAAGCATTTTTTGGTAAACCACCGCTGACATCTATTGATCCCGACCGTGTTGTCGCCATTGGCGCGGCCATTCAAGCCGACATTTTGGTGGGCAATAAACCCGAATCTGATTTGTTATTGCTCGATGTGATCCCGTTGTCCCTAGGGATTGAAACCATGGGCGGTTTAGTGGAAAAAGTGGTTTCTCGCAACACCACGATTCCAGTAGCTCGCGCCCAAGAGTTTACCACCTTTAAGGATGGTCAAACTGCCATGGCCTTCCATGTGGTGCAGGGCGAGCGTGAGTTAGTCGATGATTGTCGCTCACTCGCACGCTTTACGCTTAAAGGCATTCCCCCGTTAGCTGCGGGTGCAGCGCATATTCGGGTCACCTTCCAAGTGGATGCCGATGGTTTACTCAGCGTGACCGCGATGGAGAAATCCACCGGTGTGCAGTCGAGTATTCAAGTTAAGCCCTCTTTTGGTTTATCGGATACCGAAATTGCCACTATGCTGAAGGATTCGATGAAGCATGCGAAAGAGGATATCGGTCGTCGTATGCTGGCCGAGCAGCAAGTGGAGGCGGCGAGGGTACTCGAGTCTTTACACGCCGCGTTAGCTAAGGATGGCGACTTGTTAACTGCCGATGAGCGTGGACAAATCGATGCGACTATGGCCAATGTGGCACAAGTGGCCGCGGGCGATGATGCCGATGCCATTAAACTCGCGATTGAACAACTGGATGAGCAAACCCAAGATTTTGCTGCCAGACGTATGGATAATTCTATTCGAGTGGCCTTCAAAGGCCAGTCAATTGACAACATATAGGTGATGTGATGCCCCAATTAGTCTTTCTTCCCCACGCAGAGTTGTGTCCTGACGGTGCAGTAGTGGAGGCGAATGTTGGTGAGACCATTCTTGATGTGGCGCTGCGTAATGGCATCAATATTGAGCATGCCTGTGAAAAGTCCTGTGCCTGCACGACTTGCCATTGTATTGTGCGTGAAGGTTTTGATGAGTTAGAACCCAGTGATGAACTCGAAGATGATATGCTGGACAAAGCTTGGGGGCTTGAGCCCGAGAGCCGTTTATCCTGTCAGGCAAAAGTGGTTGATGCTGATATGGTAATTGAAATCCCTAAATACACAGTTAATATGGTTAGCGAAGGAAATTAATCTCCTATATCGCTGATTTTATCGTCAAAAACCAGTCCAAGTGACTGGTTTTTGACTTATGGTGTAGCGCAATTGCACAGACCATAGTCGCTGTGATTGATTTATCCCGGCGCAGGCGTATTATGCGCTCAAAATGAAATGGTTGTCGGAGACCAGAATGAGAATCGCGATCCTATCGCAAGGGCCTGAGCTATATTCAACTAAGCGACTCGTTGAAGCTGCGACATTAGCTGGTCATGAAGTACAAGTGATCAATCCGCTTGAATGTTATATGAATATCAATATGCGTCAGTCGAGTATTCATATTGGCGGCCAAGAATTGCCGCCATTCGATGCGGTGATCCCACGCATTGGCGCTTCTATTACTTTCTATGGCTCGGCTGTGCTACGCCAATTTGAAATGATGGGCGTGTATGTGCTCAATGATTCCGTTGGGATTTCGCGCTCGCGGGATAAATTGCGATCTATGCAGTTGATGTCCCGCCGTGGAATTGGTTTGCCTATTACCGGTTTTGCCAATAAACCCAGTGATATCCCGGACTTAATCGATATGGTGGGTGGTGCTCCTCTAGTCATCAAATTACTCGAAGGCACCCAAGGCATTGGTGTGGTATTAGCCGAGACCCGTAAAGCGGCTGAGAGTGTGATTGAGGCCTTTATGGGCCTGAAAGCCAACATTATGGTGCAGGAATATATTAAAGAAGCCAATGGCGCCGATATCCGCTGTTTTGTGCTGGGCGATAAAGTGATTGCGGCGATGAAACGTCAAGCTATGCCCGGCGAGTTTCGTTCTAATTTGCACCGGGGTGGCACGGCAAGCTTAGTCAAACTCACGCCCGAAGAGCGTTCGGTCGCGATCCGCGCGGCAAAAACGATGGGATTGAATGTCGCAGGGGTGGATTTGCTACGTTCTAATCATGGTCCTGTTGTTATGGAGGTCAACTCATCCCCAGGGCTTGAGGGCATTGAAGGGGCAACCACTAAAGATGTAGCGGGTGCCATCATTGAGTTTGTTGAAAAAAATGTGTCTAAAGTGAAGAAAATCACCCAAGCACAGGGATAGGTTATTTTAGGTTTTCACTGTATTGATTACACTCAGATCGCATAGGGGGGAACAATGAAATTAAAATGGATAGATTCCTTGGATATTGCATTGGAATTACTCGAGAAACATCCCGATGTTGACCCCCATAAACTGCATTTCACTGAGTTATATGAATGGGTGTTAGCCTTAAATGATTTTGATGATGACCCAAAGCATTGTAATGAACGTATTTTGGAAGCGATTCAGCAATGTTGGATCGAAGAGAAGTAGCGCGCAATCTTGGTTAAGTCATCTTGTCCAAGGGGTAATACAAGAGAGTGATTTATGTCACGTTTCGGGTTGATTGAAATGAGATTTTTGCGAGAGTTTGATCGTTATCAAATTCATTTCGAGTGAATAACGTACCTTGTTACTCATTGGTTAAGTTCGTTCATTGCTTAACTTATTTTTCGCTACCGCAAGGATGTTCACATGAAACTTTTGCTTGTATTGCTATTTACCCTATTACCTACAATGGCTTGGGCACATCCGGGGCATGGCGGCGTAGGTTTATTTCATCACCTACTCGATTTTGCACCTGCAATTATTTTAGTTGCGCTGTTGGCATGGGCCGGTGTGTGGGCTAAAAACAGAAAGTAATCTTTTCGGCATAAATTAGATTATTTTTATAACGCCAGCATAGGCTTAGCTTTATGCTGGCGTTTTTCGTGGGATCAAGCTGATTACAAATCAAGCCAATGTGCGCAATATCTCAGACTTATTTGCTATAAAGATAGGATTTAGTTTTGAAATTTCGTATAATCCGCGCGAATTTTTCAAACTTGCTGACAAAGGAAGCTAGTTATGGCGATCGAACGCACATTTTCTATTATCAAGCCTGATGCTGTTGCAAAAAACCACATCGGTGCTATCTACAATCGTTTTGAAACTGCTGGTCTTAAGATCGTTGCAGCTAAAATGTTACACCTGACTAAAGAACAAGCCGAAGGTTTCTATGCTGAGCATAGCGAGCGTGGCTTCTTTGGTGCTCTGGTTGCATTTATGACTTCTGGCCCAATCATGGTTCAAGTCTTAGAAGGCGAAAACGCTGTTTTAGCTCACCGTGAAATTTTAGGTGCAACTAACCCAGCTCAAGCGGCTCCTGGTACTATCCGCGCCGATTTCGCTGAAAGCATCGACGAAAACGCTGCACACGGTTCAGACGCTGTTGAATCTGCCGCCCGTGAAATTGCTTATTTCTTCAGTGCTGAAGAACTGTGTCCACGTACTCGTTAATCTGAGTACTAAGACTAAAGAAGGGAGCCTTATGGCTCCTTTTTTATTGCCTTGGGAAAGTTGATGGCAATCGGCGCTACCGACCCAGATAAAGTTAATGTTAGCGTGAATTATAATATACTGATTTGGTTGTAATTTTTATAGAGCGCAAAAATTTTTGTCATTTGACTTGAAATTCTACCTCCTGTCCTTATATCTGTTTTGGGATCGCTCGATGAGGCTCCCGATGTGAATTCTGTGCCGTAAGGACAGAAAGAGTAACAGGGCGAGACAGTATAAAAGTGTTTTCATTGTGAAAACCGTCCGCCGAATTTCCATATTGCTTAAGACAAGGATATGAATATGCGTAGCTATGATTTAACTCCACTTTACCGCAGTGCCATTGGTTTCGATCGTTTAGCACAGTTAGCGGAACATGCCGCAGCGAATAATGGTAACTCAGGTTATCCTCCCTATAACATTGAACTCCTTGGCGAAAATCGCTATCGGATCACTATGGCTGTCGCAGGGTTTTCGATGGAAGAACTTGAGATCAGCAGTGAAGGCGAAAAGTTATTGGTAAAAGGCAATAAAGCCGAAAGCCAAACCGAGCGTAAATACCTGTATCAAGGTATTGCCGAACGTGGGTTTGAGCGCACTTTCCAGTTAGCGGACTATGTCACCGTGCTGGGCGCAAGTTTAGAAAATGGTTTGCTGAACATTGACTTAGTGCGGGAGATCCCTGAAGCATTAAAACCACGCAAGATTGAGATCACTTCATCACGTTTATTAGATAACCAATCTTAATCGCTCGCGGATGGTTAATATGAAAAGGGGAGCTTAATGCTCCCCTTAATTTATGTTGATGTTTAACCTTAGGCTTTCATGGCTTTCTCGCCGCGGGCAAGGCCCACAACCCCCGAGCGTGACACTTCGACCACTTTAGTCACTTCACCCATGGCATGGATAAAGGCATCGAGTTTTTCGGTGGTGCCCACCAATTGGATGGTATAGAGATTGGCTGTGACATCGACGATTTGGCCGCGGAAGATATCAGCGGTGCGCTTAATTTCCTCCCTAAACTCACCTTGGGCACGGACCTTCACTAGGGCGAGTTCTCGCTCTATGTAGGCCGACTCTGTGATGTTGGATACCTTGAGCACATCGATCAATTTGTGCAGTTGTTTCTCGATTTGTTCGAGGACCATTTCATCGGCAACCACGGTAATATTAAGGCGTGACAGCGTATTATCATCGGTTGGGGCGACTGTCAGGCTTTCAATATTATAGCCACGTTGTGAAAATAGCCCGACAACACGTGAAAGGGCGCCGGATTGGTTTTCTAATAAAACAGATATAATTCGACGCATTAGCATTTCTCCGTCTTGCTGAGCCACATTTCATTCATCGCGCCACCACGGATCAACATTGGATACACGTGCTCTGTTTCATCTACCATGATGTCGATAAACACCAGTCTGTTCTTCATGGCGAGGGCTTCGGCCATCTTAGATTCAAGCTCGGCGGGATCGCTAATCGTCATGCCAACATGGCCATAGGCTTCGGCAATTTTGGCAAAATTAGGCACTGAATCCATATAGGAATGGGAATGGCGACCTGAGTAGATCATATCCTGCCATTGCTTTACCATCCCGAGGAAACGGTTGTTTAAGTTGATAATTTTAACTGGGATATCATATTGCAGAGCGGTTGATAGCTCTTGAATATTCATCTGGATTGAGCCATCTCCCGTGACACACACCACGGTTTCATCGGGCATGGCGAATTTTACGCCCATTGCCGCAGGCAAACCAAAGCCCATGGTGCCTAAACCCCCAGAGTTTATCCAGCGGCGCGGCTTATCGAAGGGATAGTAGAGCGCGGCAAACATTTGATGTTGGCCCACATCTGAGGCGACATAGGCATCGCCATTGGTGAGCTTGTATAAGGTTTCAATCACTTGCTGCGGCTTAATACGACCACTGTCTTTGTCATAGGCCAGAGATTGGCGAGCACGCCACTGGGCGATTTGCTGCCACCATTGGTTCAATGCTTCGGCGTCATTATGCTCATCGGATTCATCGAGGAGGGCTAGCATGCTGTCGAGCACACTGTCTGCGGAGCCGACAATGGGGATATCTACCCGTACGGTTTTGGAAATTGAAGACGGATCGATATCTATATGTAAAATAGTGGCGTTAGGGCAATATTTCTCGACATTATTGGTGGTTCTGTCATCGAAACGCACGCCAATCCCAAAGATTAAGTCGCAGTTATGCATGGTCATATTGGCTTCATATCGACCGTGCATACCAAGCATACCTAAGCTGTTTTTGTGGGTGCTAGGAAAAGCGCCAAGCCCCATTAAGGTGCTGACGACGGGGATGTTCAGTCTTTCTGCTAACTTAAGGATTTGTTTATCACTGCCAGAGATAATGGCGCCACCACCGACGTAGAGTACGGGCTTTTTCGCGGCGAGTAGGGCCTGTAACCCTCGGCGGATCTGGCCTTTATGCCCCGATGTGGTCGGATTATAGGAGCGCATTTTGACGCTATCAGGGTAAATATATTCGTGTAGCAGGGCCGGATTTAAACAATCCTTGGGTAGATCGACAACCACAGGACCGGGGCGACCAGTGGAGGCGATATAAAACGCTTTTTTAATGATCTCAGGGATTTGAGTCGGATCTTGTACTAAAAAGCTGTGTTTCACCACCGGGCGGGAGATGCCTATCATATCGCATTCTTGGAAGGCATCATTACCGATCAAATTGCTTGGAACCTGGCCAGACAAGACAACCAGTGGGATGGAATCCATATAAGCGGTGGCGATACCAGTAATGGCATTGGTGGCACCCGGACCTGAGGTGACTAATACCACGCCCACTTTACCCGTGGCGCGGGCATAGCCATCGGCCATATGTACGGCGGCTTGTTCATGGCGAACGAGTATATGTTCAATTCCGGGGATAAGGTGCAGGGCGTCGTAGATATCTAACACTGAGCCGCCAGGATAACCAAATATGTGCTTTACACCCTCGTCGATCAAGGATCGCACTATCATACTGGCGCCGGATAACTTTTCCATGTGGAAACTCCTATTGCTATAGTACCGTTACGGTAAACAGTATTGTGTTACAGCGACGGTAATCGCTCTAAAAATAAGCCTGAAGGGTAATTCAGACTCCGATTGCTGAACTTAGGCCATAAAGCGCTAAGTGACTCATCCCTTTGGATGCAGCAGCTGTTGCAATGAACAGATTTTCATCATATTCAAAAAAAACAACATATCAAGCCTTTTATGTAAAAAATAACCAACTTGAAACTTTTTCATCTTTGCATGACGAGGAACAAGCAGAAATAGCCAGGTAATTTAGAACGCTTGATAGTCTTATATTATATTTTTCATATTGTTAGATGCTTAAATAGCAAAAACGGCACTATAAGTGCCGTTTTTGCGTGGGATGCTAAATAAGTAGCGGCTTAATTAGTTGTTTGCCGTATCTTTTGGCTGTCTCTGGTGTTTTGGGCGATTAAATTGGCAAATCCCAACCAAGAGCACCGCACCTAACATCAATGCAGAGAAGGGCACGGCGGTGCCGTTATAAAACACCGCGAGTAAGGGGCCCGCAAGTGCGCCAAAGCCAAATCTTAGGGTTCCGATAACGGCGGTTGCTGTGCCTGTCTCTTGCTTAAACTTCATTAACACTATGGCATCGGCATTGACCGACATTATCCCTAGGCTTCCCATCAGGGGTATGAGCATAAGCACAGTAAAGTGATAGCTCATATCCAACAGGTTTACGGTTAATAAACCAACCCCTGCAATAGTCCCAAAGAAGGTCGAGACATGTAACATCCGCAGCGAACCATAGCGACTGACAATGCGGGTATTGATAATATTGGCTAGCATCAGGGCGCCAACATTGATGCTGAATAAAATGGCAAATAAGGACTTATCTAAGGAGAACACTTCCATATAAACAAAGGGGGAGGCGGTGAGATAGCAGAAAAATGCGAAGGAGGTCAACACTCCGCTGGCAATATTGAGTTTAACCCCGGGGCGGGAAAATACGGTCGCATAGGCCCCAAGAAAGGACTTTTGGCTGCGGGTATTGAGATCTTTATCACTGGGCATTTTCAGCAGAATTAGCACCAAAAATAATAGCAGCAAGGCATAGGCCGATTGAATGAAAAAAATCAGGTGCCATTCACCTAACTCTAAAATTAGGCTGCCAATACTCGGTGCGAGTAATGGGGCTAACATCATGATAAGGCTGACGTAAGACATGCCCTTAGCCGTGTTGTCGCCATAGACTTCTTTGATATAACCAGGCACAACGACTGTCGCAGCGGCACCGATAAAGGCTTGCAAAAAGCGCAGTACCAGAAATACTTCAACCTCCTGTGCTAATCCAATCAATAGGCTTATCAACATAAAGCCAGTCAGGCCCATAATGACCATAGGCCGGCGTCCAATACGGTCGGCTAATGGCCCAAAACACAACATACCTAGGGCATAACCGCCTAAATAGAGGCTTAAGGATTGCTGCACTGTCGTGATATCGGTGTGAAAGCTTTGCGCCAATGTCGCCATGGCGGGTAAATACATGTCGATAGCCAAAGGCGTGATCGCCACTATGGCGGCGAGCATAGGAATAAGCAGCGCGAGATGGGGAATAGGTCTGTTGCTAGTCGCAGAATGTGTTGGCTGTGATTGTGGGTCCACTGTTACCTCGGGTGGCGAAAGAATTGAAAGAGCCTGCTCTGTGTTGCGCCTTGTGTTCCAAATTGTACTAGGACAATCTACTCAATAGTCCATCCCCTTAAATAATTCGAATTTGCAATCCTTGTGACATTGCAAAGGGGTATTGGGATGGGGTTGAGTACAAAGAGGTGACTACTTCGATCAATATGTTGTGCATATTGCTAATGTATAACCAGCGTATATCACAAATGCATATCGCAGACGCATATCACGAAAGAGCTTAGGCAATAGCATAGTAAAGTGCTCGGACAAATAAACCAATCTTGATGACGGGATCTTTACACTTAAATTGTAACGAAAATAAATTTGGGCAAAAACTTTATGCCTTTATCGGCCTAGAACGTACCTCGGGCTTTATGATTTATGATGTGACTAACCCCTTCAATGTGCAATTTGTTGACTATGTGGTCAACCGTGACTTTGAGGTGGACTTCACCATAGATACTGACACTGGCGAAGTGAAAAGTGATGCGAGTTTAGCGGGGGGATTTAGGCCCAGAAGGGATGAAGTTTGTGAGTGCCGATAAGAGCCCGAATAGTCAGCCTTTATTAATCACAGGTAATGAAGTCAGCGGCACAACCAGTGCCTACCAGATTAAAGTGCAGTGATTATCAAGTGCAGTGATTATAAATTCAAAACGATCATAGATGTGGATTTCATAAGGTATGAGGTGTTGTTTACCTGTATCTAACTGCGATTAGTGTGAAACCAACGCCAGAGCACTTCTCTGGCGTTTTTATTGGTTGGTTTGAAACTGGTTGATCGCTAAAAATTACACCACTGAATAGGCATTTTGCATTAGGGTCTGGCAAGTCGATTCGATGCAATCTAATGCGTGTTGAAATTGGGCTTCATTTTCGGCGCCCCCTAGGCTTAAACGAATACAATTATCGTGACAGTTGAAGTCATCACCGTTGCGGATCAGCACGCCTTTGGCCGCGAGTGCAGTTACTAAATGATGGGCTTTCAGATCTTCAGGTAATTGCAACCAACCATTTAAGCCACGCCATCTCTGTGTTAACCCAAGGCGTTGCCCCATGGCGATGCAAAGGTTTTGCCGCTGACGCACTATGGCATCCCTATTGGCTGTGATCTGGCCCTTCTTAATCAGCAGGCAGGCAATTTCCACATTAAGGGGCGACACCATCCAGCACTGGCTGTGGATAGCCAATCGAATGGGGGCAATAAGGGCTTCTGGGACTAACATAAATCCTTGCCTTAAGCCTCCGGAGAACAACTTAGAGAGGCTTGAAATATAAATGAC
The DNA here is from genome assembly GCF_024197625.1 of Shewanella sp. KJ2020. NCBI lineage: Bacteria > Pseudomonadati > Pseudomonadota > Gammaproteobacteria > Alteromonadales > Shewanellaceae > Shewanella > Shewanella sp. KJ2020. The sequence goes on from NZ_JAKUKD010000002.1 coordinate 257,535, forward strand.
CCTTGGAATGTCTAAGTCCTTCGCCAATTGCCACAGCGGGGTATGCCATTCCTCGGGTAAGCAATAATTGACATCATCTTCAATAATATAAAATTGATATTGCTGGGCAAGATCTAGGAGTTTTAGCCTCTGTTCATCACTGTATTGGATGCAGGTGGGATTTTGATTATTGAGGGTGAGGTACACAAGCCGAGGTTGGTGAATTTGCACTAGAGCTTCAAAGCGTGCCAGTTCTAGGCCGTCAGTTGTGAGGGGGACACCAATGCTATTTATCCCTAATTGCTTCGCACAAATGCGCACCCCGGGATAACTATATTGCTCGTGCAATAACACATCGCCCTTAGATAACAAGGCGTTCAAGCAGGCGAAGATAGCCTGTTGACCGCCGTGGGTGAAGACAAGCTGCTCCACACTCTGCTCGATTCCCCGTTGATTGAGCCATTGGTGAAAAACCTGCTGGTGTTGATCCAATGGATTGGCGCGATAACCCAACAATTGGCTCAATTTAGTGGGATCTTTCGCTAATTGGCTAAGGCAATCACTTAGGGTACTGATTTGATCCGTAAGAGGTTGTTGGCAGGTCGCCATATTGAGCTGTGCATGGCCAAACTCTGTGACAGGGGAGGCATTGACATAGGTGCCATCGCCAATCCTCGCCTCTACATAACCCCGTTGCTCCGCGAGTGCGTAGGCGCGGGTGACAGTGCCAATCGTAATACCTAATGCATCGGCTAAGCGGCGTTGCGGCGGTAATTTGCAGCCGTGGGGCAAGTTTTTCTGCAAGATCCCTTGCTCTATCGCACTGACTAAGCGCTGATATTTAGGACCAGAAAAAGCGGTTAGGTCTGGTGTCCAAATTGTACCCATGACAATAAATCCATTGATCTCTAATATTCGCAGTATATTATTCATTGCATCGTTTCGTGTCAATTAATGTATGCATACAATTTTAAGGGTGACTATGGATTTTCAATTTTTATACCAAGCACAGCTCTGGACGTTAATGGCTTCTGCGGCATTGTTTTGCGCCACTATGACGATGACACCTGGGCCAAATAATATTTTGCTGGCCAGTTCAGGGGCGCATTTTGGTGTATTGCGAACTGTGCCCCATATTGCGGGGATCCGCTTAGGTTCAACCTCTTTGCATTTAGCCGTGCTCCTCGGGCTTGGCGCGCTGTTTGAAGCTTTACCCGTTTTACATCAAGTGCTTAAATATTTCGCCTTGGTTTATTTATTGTATTTAGCCTACCGCCTAGTGACCTCTCCGGTGAGCGCTGCCCATTTAGATGAGGGTCGCAAGCCGATGACTTTGATAGAAGCGGCCTTGTTTCAATGGATTAATCCTAAGTCTTGGATGTCGACTATTACTCTTTGTAGCGCATTCACATTAGGGGGCGATGGTTTTTGGTTGAGTGCATTGCTTGGCGTCGTCGTGTTTAATTTGGTTGGGTTTCCCGCTTCCTTTACATGGGTGTTTGTGGGCGCCGCGATCAGCAAAAAGTTGAATACAGATAAACGTCGCCGTGGTTTTAATTGGTTTATGGGGAGTTTATTGCTCGTCTCTTTACCGATGATTTTGCGTTAAGAGGGGGCTAACACCCTAAAAATATTATCGTAAACGGACTCGCGTAATGATTGGCTTTATGTCATAACCAACATAATATTGGTGGCTTTTTTACATGTTGGCCCTTAGGGTCTTCATTGTAGTGGTTATTGATACCCCCGAGGCTGGTTTTTCCTCGAGGCGAAGTATATGGAGGTTACCGCGTGAAGTTTCCCAGTTTAGACTCGGTCATGCCAGGTTTGGCGCAGATGCTGCAGTATGATAAGCAATGGCTTAGGGATGATGTGCGAGCGGGTTTATCGGTTGCCGCTGTGGCCTTGCCAGTGGCGATTGCCTATGCCCAATTAACGGGAGTGAATGCGGCGGTTGGACTCTATTCCTGTGTATTACCTATGCTGGTATATGCCCTTTTTGGGACTTCTAGGCAGCTGATTGTGGGCCCCGATGCGGCGACCTGTGCCGTGATCGCCGCCGTTGTGACACCGCTTGCCGCTGGCGACAGTATGAAGCACTGGCAACTCGTGATGACCATGACGGCGATGACGGGTTTTTGGTGTTTAATTGCGAGCCGTTTTAGGCTCGGTGTGTTAGCCGATTTTCTCTCTAAGCCGATTCTGATGGGACTGCTCAATGGGGTGGCGATCACTATTATTGTGGGGCAATTTTCTAAAATCTTTGGTTTTACCTTTGATGAACGCTACCTGATTGAGCGTCTTACTGGCGCACCTTCGTATCTGACTCAAACCCATTGGCCGACCCTATTGATGGGAGGGGTCACCCTATTAACCTATGGGTTAGTGAAGCGTTATCGCCCCCTCTGGCCCGCTTCAATGTGTGCGATGGCGATGGCGGCATTACTCGTATGGGGATTTAATCTTACGGCTTTTGATATCAATGTGGTGGGTGAGGTTCGCTCCGGCCTGCCATCGTTTCAAGCACCTGTGTTTGATTTAGGGATCACCCGTGAGCTTGTCGTACCTGCGCTTAACTTAGCCATGGTGAGCTTTGTGAGCATGATGCTGACGGCGCGGAGTTTTGCGGCTAAAAATGGCTATGATATCGATGTGGATAAAGAATTTAGAGCGCTCGGACTTGCCAATATTGCCTCGGCGTTATCCCAAGGTTTTGCGATCAGTGGTGCGGATTCCCGCACCGCAGTGAACGACGCCAATGGGGGAAAGAGCCAGTTGGTATCTATTATTGCGGCGGTCTTAATTGGATTGGTGGCCTTATTTTTTACTGCTCCATTGAAATATATTCCAAGCTCAGCCTTAGGCGTAGTGCTGGTCATTGCCTCAATCTCACTTATCGATATAAAAGCACTGTGGAATCTTAGGGTTCGGGACCGTTCAGCATTTTTATTGGCTTGTACTACCTTGTTTTCAGTGCTGTTTATTGGAGTAATCCCCGGTATAACCTTAGCGGTACTATTGGGATTATTTCAGTTTTTAGCGACGGTTATGCGCCCGACGGATCAAGTGCTTGGCTTAGATAATAAGGGGGTTATTCGCAGTGTCGACGATTCGGGTAAGGCTAAATCTGTTCCAGGAGTGTTTATCTATCGATTTAATTCACCGCTAACCTACTTTAATGCTACCTACTTTAAACGGCGTTTATTGGAAAGGTTTATCCGTGAACCTGAGCCTGTCGATTGTATTATTATCGATGCGGTACCTTGCTTTACCCACCTCGACTTGAGCGTGATGGCAATGTTGGCGGATTTACATCAACTGCTCAAAAAACGCGGTGTGCGTTTAGTGCTCGCAGGGCGAAAGCGCCAGATGCTAGGCTGGTTTGAACAGGCGGGGATGCAATCGGGTGAGGGAGGGATTTTAATCCGGCCCGATTTATATTTAGCCCTTAAAATGAACCAAAGCTATAAGCAAGCGTTAGCCGAAGGACAGGCTCCGGTGATACAAAAAGTCCCCGACGATTCAGTATTATTGCACAGCCATTTATAGGGTTGTTTTTGGCACAATTGCGCGCAGCTTAAGCTGCGCGTTTTTATTACAACACAATAATAGTATTAATCTTTTTGCAGTTTGTCTAAGGGGATAAGGCCATGGTAGCTGTAATAACCAAGGGGGCCTAAAAATAAGCTGAGTAGGCACCAGACACATTTTTTGCTGGTACTGAGTCGTGCAGGGCTCTTAAAGGCTCTCAGTGCAAATAAACAGTGCAGAATGAGTAAGCCAATAAGCATGGCAGTGATGTTAATATCCATATTATCCAACAGATTTATCCCTATGACCCATGACCTATGATTTAACCCTGAGTGATCTGGTTGCGGCTATTTTACCCAGATCGTCCACTTCTAAATAACTCACCTTACGCGATTATTTTACCGATTGCTACTGGGTAAAATAAAAATACCCTTTAAAACTTATTCACTTACATTACTACCTAACAAGCTTATCGGCGATTGGCCAGCTTCCCAGATCACATATTTGTTCATTGCTTGGGTAAATATTTCGCTGCTGGTGAGTTCAGTTAACCAAACCATAAGCCGCGGGTAGCTGAGATTGAGATCCCGCTTGGGATCCACGGCATTAAACTGGCGAATAAAAGGGACAATCGCATAATCCGCAAAACTTAACTGGTCATCTATCAAATACCTATGCCGATTAAGATGGATTTCAAGGGTGTTTAAAAATGCACTCGCAGACAGGAAATAATCGGTCTGCGATTGTGCTGGGTAGCGATCTGCGTATTTATATTTATCGAGCCAAGGTTTGAACTCGTGATCATTTTGATGGATAAGGTGTGCGATTAGCGTTTGTTCATCCACTGTTTGCCCAAGTAGAGGCGGGCAGGCATCTGCCTGTGGATGGGGTGATGACAGTGCCCAGCGCATGATCTCTAAACTTTCGCTGATCACTTGACCATCGCCGAGCACAAGTACAGGGACGGTTCCCTTAGGAGAGGCCTGAAGCAGAGCGTCGGGTTTGGCTTTCAGGGTAATTTCTCTGATCTCCACATTCCGTTGTCCTAGTAATAATCCTAAGCGGGCTCGTATAGCATAGGGACAACGGCGAAAAGTGTATAAGATTGGCAAGGGCATAGGTAAGGCTCGTATCGGTAAGCAACGCCATATTATGGAGCTAATGTCTGCAATAGTAACGGCTTATGGCGTGAAATGCTGCGAATAACAAGGATTTTTAGTTTGTGCTCGGTGATAAAAACATAATGACCTTAATTTTTATCAGTGTTTATTCGTCTGTGACTCAGGTAGAATTTCGCGCGATTTTACGACCTAGAGCAAAGCTTGTAGGTCATTCATAGATTTATGCACTGGAAATTAAGTTCCAGCCAGCAGATGAGGGTGTTATGTCTAAGGTTGTTGTGTGTGCGTTATATAAATTTGTTGCGCTGCCGCAGTTTGAAACGATCAGAGAGCCATTATTGGCTATGATGGAACAGGCGGAAATTAAAGGAACTTTACTGCTGGCCAGCGAAGGCATTAATGGCACAGTGGCGGGCTCACAGGCCTCGATCGAGGCGTTACTTGCATGGCTAAATGGCCAGAGTGGCTTAGACAACATTGTTTACAAGTTATCCTTCGACGATGAAATGCCCTTTTACCGCACTAAGGTCAAATTAAAAAAAGAAATCGTCACTATGGGTGTTGAAGGTATCGATCCCCTGAAAGTGGTGGGCACCTATGTTAAGCCAAAGGATTGGAATGCCTTGATTTCCGATCCCGAGGTGATCTTAGTCGATACCCGCAATGATTATGAAGTGCAAATTGGCACCTTTAAAAACGCCATCAACCCTGTGACCGAAACCTTCAGGGAATTTCCAGAATACGTGAAACAGAACTTAGATCCGGCCAAACATAAAAAGGTGGCCATGTTCTGTACTGGTGGTATTCGTTGTGAAAAATCAACGGCTTACTTAAAAGAACAAGGTTTTGAAGAGGTGTATCACCTCGAGGGCGGGATCCTTAAATATCTTGAAGAAGTGCAGCAGGAAGAAAGCCTGTGGGAAGGTGAGTGCTTCGTGTTTGATAACCGTGTTGCAGTCGATCATGATTTAAAGAAAGGGCAATACGATCAATGTAATGCTTGTCGCATGCCTATCACTGAAGCCGAAAAACAGAGCCCAGCTTATGTACAGGGCGTGAGTTGCCCACATTGTATCGACAAGATTTCCGATGAGCAGCGCAAGCGTTTTGTCGAGCGTGAACGTCAAGTCAATCTGGCTAAGTCACGTAACGAAGCGCATATAGGTAGCGATGTGAATCAAGTGATTGAAGCGCGCCGTGAGAAAAAAGAGGCGCAGCGACAGCTCGCCGCCCAAAAGAATAAAATGAAGCAAGCGGGTACGGTGTAACGAGGACACGGCCTAATGTGCTCTCACCCAAGGCGCGACTATCTCAGGCTTTGTCATTTTAAAAACGCGTGTCTGTGATGTATTGATAAAAATAGCCCGACTTGTTCGGGCTTTTTTATATCGAATTTATATCTTTAGCTTAAATTTATGATAACTTTCAACGCTTAGTGGTGTGAAACATCAGGGATCTATTTCCGGCAAGGTAGGCAAAACCCATGAGTATTTGGAAAGAGTTATACGATATATTCGATAAAGAGCGCAGCCGCTGGCAACAATCGAGCGCCAGTAAGCAAGTGATTGCCTTCGAGTTAAAGGCAAATTTAGGCTTTCTTGCCGATGCGCTCAGCAGTAACTTGCCCCAGACTGCCATGATTCAAGGACTGGAATGCACATTGTTTGAGGCAAAACTCAAAGAAGGTGTGACGCTTAGCCAGCTAAACCGACGAAAAGTGACATCGGCATTTATTGGCGAATTTGCCGAATTTGCGAAATATATTGGTAAAGAAAACGACTATCTAATCGAGAACGCCTATTCAAAAATCAAGTCGTTGCAAAAATTAGCCACGGCCCAGCCAGATAAAAATTACGATCGGAAGCTTAAATCTCTGTTCCGTTTTTTAGTGTTCTTAGTGGCTCACCTCGAAGAACGCCCCTTAAGTCGTCAAGCGGCCAGAAGGGCATAATGCTTGCCTTGGGTTGTGCTATTTTTTTACTCTCTGTCCATTGGTATCTATCACCACTTCACCGTCTTCCTTGGTAAAGGCGCCTAATTGGGGGTTAGGCAAAATATCCAATACCTGCTCCGAGGGACGACAGAGGCGGGTGCCTAATGGTGTAACGACTATGGGTCGATTAATTAGGATGGGGTACTCGAGCATAAAATCGATTAATTCACTGTCGCTAAATTTATCTTCGCTTAAGCCTAATGCTCCATAGGGCTCTACATTTTGCCGCAGTAAACTGCGCACTGAAATCCCCATATCCGCAATCAGTTGCAGCAGGGTTTGGCGATTTGGCGGAGTCTCAAGGTAGAGGATAATGGTTGGTTCAACCCCAGTATTGTGGATAAGGCCTAAGGTGTTGCGCGATGTGCCACAGGCCGGATTGTGGTAAATCCTGATGCTGCGGTGTTCTTCAAGACTGTGTTTTTCAAGATAGTTGTCAATGATATTGGCCATAATTTGTCTCTGAGAAAGAATCGCTTATCAATGTATCCATAGGCACTAATTAGATGATTAAGTGCCTATGGCCATAGATTAGAAGGAGAGGCGCAGTGCCAGTGCCGCTAGGGTGACAAATAGCACTGGTAGTGTCATCACTATGCCAACGCGGAAATAATAACCCCAAGTTATATTGATATTTTTCTGCGCTAGCACATGCAGCCATAGCAGCGTCGCTAAACTGCCGATGGGGGTGATTTTGGGGCCTAAATCGCTGCCGATGATATTGGCGTAGACCATGGCCTCTTTAATCACGCCAGTGGCCGTACTGCCATCAATAGAGAGCGCACCGACTAGCACGGTCGGCATGTTGTTCATAATGGACGATAAAAACGCGACTAAAAAGCCTGTGCCCATAGTGGCGACCCAAAGCCCTTGTTCTGCCAGGCTATTTAATACGCTTGATAGATAATCCGTTAAGCCTGCATTACGAAGACCATAAACCACCAAATACATACCCAGTGAAAACACCACTATCTGCCATGGCGCGCCGCGCAGTACCTTAGTGGTATCTATCGCATGGCCTTTTTTGGCGACTATAAACAGGATTAGGGCGCCCACGGCAGCGACTAAACTTACGGGCACGCCAAGGGGTTCTAAGCCAAAAAAGCCGACTAAGAGTAAGACTAAAACTCCCCAACCGGTTTTAAAGGTGTTGGGATCGCGGATAGCGGCCTTAGGTTCGCGCAATTTTTCTAAGTCGTAGGTGGCGGGAATATCTTTGCGAAAAAATAGCTGTAGCATGACTAAGCTGGCACCAATAGCGGCTATATCGACGGGCACCATCACGGCGGCATATTCGTTAAAACCTATCTTGAAAAAGTCCGCCGAAACGATATTGACTAAGTTAGAGACGATTAACGGTAGACTTGCGGTATCGGCAATAAAACCCGCCGCCATCACAAAGGCTAAGGTTGCTCCGGCGCTAAAGCCAAGTGCCAGTAACATCGCAATCACTATGGGGGTGAGGATCAACGCCGCGCCATCATTGGCGAATAAGGCGGCAACGGTAGCGCCGAGTAACACTATGTAAGTAAAGAGTAAACGGCCACTACCATTACCCCAACGGGCCACATGCAGCGCGGCCCATTCGAAAAATCCCGACTCATCCAATAATAAACTGATGATGATCACGGCGATAAAGGTGGCGGTCGCGTTCCAGACGATATTCCACACCACAGGAATATCCCCTAAGTGCACCACACCGAGCAGTAAGGCTAAAACGGCGCCCAAGGTAGCACTCCAACCTATACCTAATCCCTTAGGCTGCCATATCACTAACACTAGGGTGAGAACAAAAATTGCCCCTGCCAACCACATAAAACCTCCTAAAAGGGCAGCTACTGTCTGCCCTTAACCAAAAAAATGCCAGGAACGCGGTATGAATGTCGTTTGTCCCTTGGCTCAGTCGAATTATATTAATATATGAATTTCCATATATACTACCGCGAAAAAAATGCGAGTCAAACAACCGTTGGATGTTTATCGCCAAAACATCATTTCCATCACAACTTAAGGGATTGATCCCTAAGCATCAGCGAATCTACTACTCCTTGGCCGCTGTGAACGCCGCCCTCTGTAACCATGGCGGATTTGCTGCGAATTAAATAACCCGCATAGCTGGGGCAATCGGCATTTTCATTGACAGCGGGTAAGCCATCACAGTGAACGCTGAACATGCCAATTTCAGGGATCAAGTCATTGATAATTTGTATTTCACCGTTACGTATCACTAAGGCTGGTGTTGTTCTGGGTTGTGGATGTAAACGACGCATTAAGGACCATACTGGATATTGTGCGGGTTCAAGCTCGGCTAATTTGGGGAGAATATTGGACCCAAAAATACAATGACCGCCGCCTTCCCCTTGATTTTTCAATACCCAAGTATCTATTGGGTACTCGGCAATTAACTGGGGGCTCTCTGCGGTGACAGGGCGCATTTCACCGAGGAGTGACTTGACTATGCTGGCTTCTGGCAGGGTTAACCCAAACTGAGTCAAGGTCAGTTCATCCATAGAAGAGAGCAACATTTGTATCCTCTTACTGGTTGCCAACTGCTGGCCTAAGGTGGCATTGAGGGCGATGCGATGTTGTTCAAGTAATACCCGGATCCCCATCAGGGCTTGGTAGTCCCTGTTGCCATTGATGTCGACGGTTGCATAATCTGCAAATTGATAACCTGCACGCAGATAAACGGTATCAATAGTCCCCACGCCTTCGAGTCGCAGCCGATGTTTTGCGCCAGTGGTGAGTTGCCCTTGGAGCTCACTGAAGGTTCTGCGCAGTGTTTGTATTCCTTTTTGTTGCAGCGCGAGTTCGAGCAAATGCTGATCGAACACATTGTCTTCATTTTCTTGCACTACCATCAAAAATCTTGCCGGTCCTGAATCTTCAAATTCCTGTTTTATCTTAAAGGTTGCTGTTGCTATGCCGACGGATAATTGTTCAATAGCATGATTGTCAACAAGTTCCCCCATAGGCAGTTGATGCCATTGCTGCTGTAAATAGCGATGAAGTTGATGGGCCCGCTGACCAAAGGGGCCCATACCCGCCGCTATGCCATTAAATTCCACCAGTTTCGGCCCTAAGTCCCTATCGTCCATAAAGTCGCTACGCATAATAAGCAGTGGCATTCTTGGGGCTTTAGTGGCAGAGCCATGCAACTGCTGATGGGCCTTCAGTAGCGCGGAAAAGAAGGGATCACTTGCTGTGATGGGTTGAATTGCATCAACTAAAAAGGCATGTGCTTCAGAGACATAATGGATAAGTTTACCCAGTGGTTCTACCGCGGATGTTAGGTATTGATAGTGTTCTTTACTGATTAAACTTGGCGTTAGGGTAAATGGGGCATGGCGGGCAGAATATGCCGTTTCTTTAAAGGCCATAGCATGGGTTAGCGCCCATTCTATGGCATCATCTTTGGCTGTTAATGGCATAGTTAAACTCATGTTGATTCTCTTAAGTTGACAGCTTATCGGCAATACCTGTCATTGCATGTGTAGGATAGGGCCCTAAGGCACTCACTTTAAGGGCATATTGTGAGTGCCACATCGAACTAGATCATTATTTTGTGAGTTAGCTAAAGGCATAGTGATAAAGAAACCCCGCGCCCACAGCCATGCCTAAAATAACGCTGAGAAATGCGGCAATCATCTGACCTTTAAAGATAGCTTTGAGTAAAATGACTTCGGTCAAACTGGCCCCCGCACTCCCTATTATCAGGGCCATCACTGAGCCCATCGTCATCCCTTTTTGGATTAACGCAGCACTGAGCGGAATAACCGCTTCGGCGCGAATATAAAGTGGAATACCAATTAATGCCGCAATCGGGATCGCATATCATGTGGCTTCACCAGCATATTTAACGATTAACTCCGTTGGCATAAAACCGTAGATCATTGAACCCAATAGCACACCAATAAACAGATAGGGCAGCACTTGTTTGAAGTCCTTCCTCGTGGTGTGCCAAACCTTTATCCAGCGGCTCTGAGGCTTGTTTTTGGCTGCAGTTTGGGAAGGGCAACATGAGTTTGTAATGGATTTAGGTTGAGTAGAGCAACACGAGGTCACCGCGGGTGCGGTTTTACTATCACAACATGCGCTGGCAACGGGGGCTGGACTTACATCGCAACATGAAGTGACTGTGGCTGTCTGAGCATAGGCTTCTTGCCGCACATATTGTTCAAATCCGAGTTTTTCCAGCAAGTAACCTGCTATTACAGATACGCCCATAGAGACCGTAAAATAAAATAGCGCGATCTTAAACCCAAAGGTGACCACAAAAAGCCCGATAATCACCGGATTAAGTAATGGGCTGGCAAATAGGAATACCATCATAGGGCCAAATCCCGCACGGGCCCTGAGTAAACCTTTTAAGAATGGGATGGTGGAACAGGAGCAAAAGGGTGTGATAGCGCCAAGTAACGCTGCCACTATATAGCCTCGACCATGGCGGGAGCTCAATATGGATTGCACTTTTTGCGGGGTGATAAATTCTTGCAGCATACCGACGAGATAGCTTATGGCGAGAAATAACAAGGTTAGCTCAAACGCAAGAAAGACGAACATATTGGCCGTTTCTTTCAGCATAGTGATAGTTTCTGGAGTCATTTTTTATCTCTTTTGAAGTTATTTCGAATATTCCAGAATAATAGTGATTGAGTGGAGTTATTTCAATACTTAATTTCTGGAATTATGGAAATATATGATATGGAAATATGATGCGATCACCACATGACTTGTAGGCTAAGTTCCACCCTAAGCAGCTTGTCACTCACGTTGACGTCGCTTGGGAATAGGTATTTCTGGTATTATCGAATAAATTAACAATTGACTCTGAAATCACAGTACCGATATGAATACAGAAAATGCAGCTAAAGTATTGAAGGAGCTAGGGCATCCCACTCGTCTTGCCCTATTCAGAATATTGGTAAAAGGCGGCTATGGGGGGGTTGCCGTGGGGCAATTACAGGAAGCATTGCAGATCCCTGGCTCGACACTCTCGCACCATATTAGCGCTTTAATGTCCGCAGGAATTATCTCCCAGCGGCGTGAGGGCCGGGTGTTATACTGCGTACCTGACTATGAGTTATTACAGGGATTGGTGCATTTTTTACAGGATCAATGTTGTAGTGAACAATGAGCCGTTTATTAGGGGATGATAAATCCTTTGATATGGATATTTACATATATGATAATTCATATATAGTGACTGTATCTTGATGAAGGCCTATATCTTGATAATGGCACGATACACTGAAACCACGCGTGCGGTTTCTAAGTGTTGGGAGTTTGGCTCGTTCCAACTCGCTTACGCCTTGTTAAGTAAGGCGTTTAGTGTTGGTATGCAGCCAAAGCCAATAGCCGAACGAACCTTTACATTCTAAGGACTTTAATGATTAATCCGACTCAGTTTTTTAAATGTTTAGCCGATGAAACGCGCCTGCGTTGTTTGATGCTTATTCAGCAGGAAGGCGAGCTTTGCGTCTGTGAATTAACTGAAGCCTTGCAAGAGATCCAGCCTAAGATTTCACGGCATTTAGCCCAATTACGTAAATGCGGATTATTAGTCGATCGCCGTCAGGGACAATGGATTTTCTACCGGATCAGTAATGACTTACCCGAATGGAGTCAGTTAGTTTTGAGCGAAGTCACTAGTAAAAATACGGTATTCCTCGAAGAGAATATGCGCAATCTGTGTAAGATGGGCGGCCGTCCCGAGCGCACTAAAGCCTGCTGCTAGCGATTAACAGCAAAAAATTTAATCTAAAACATATGTTTTTTCATATGTTTTTGCATTCAAGGTACTTGCCGATACTAGGGTGGTGGGGTCATGTTGCAACTATTTTCCGATTTAGCGAGTTGGTTAACCTTTGGGGTGATGGGTCTTGCCCCCAATACTAAGCTTGCCGATGCGGTGCATTTTTTTATTGAAGATACCACTAAGATTTTTGCGCTCCTGCTGCTGATGATTTATGCCATCGCCTTAGTGAGGGCATCGCTCAATGTTGAGCGAGTGCGGGATTACTTAGCGGGTAAAAATCGCTTTATTGGGTATTTTATGGGCTCGGGCTTTGGCGCTGTGACCCCATTCTGCTCATGTTCGAGCATTCCGGTATTTTTAGGTTTTACCTCCGCGGGGATCCCCGTTGGGATCACTATGGCGTTTTTGATCACGTCACCGTTAATTAATGAAGTAGCCGTTCTGCTGCTGGTGAGTCTGTTGGGCTGGAAGTTCACTGTGATATACGTGTTGGTCGGTATGTCGGTGGGGATACTCGCGGGCGCCTTTTTAGACACGATCCGCGCCGAACGTTGGTTGCAGTCCTTTGCGGCAAAAGCTCTCGAACAAGGTCAGGCGCAGGCGAGTCAAAATAATAGTGAGGGTATGACATCATCCATGACCTTAACCGAGCGACATGAGTTTGCAAAAGGCGAGACCCTAGAGATTTTTGGTCGAGTGTGGAAATGGGTCATTATCGGGGTCGGGCTTGGCGCCGCGCTCCATGGCTTCGTCCCCGATGGTTGGATTGAAGCCCACCTTGGCGATGGTCAGTGGTGGTCGGTTCCTGCTGCGGTATTGATTGGTATTCCACTGTATTCCAATGCGACAGGGGTTATCCCTATCATGGAAAGCCTTATTACTAACGGTCTTCCTATCGGCACCACATTGGCATTTTGTATGGCTACAGTAGCTGCGAGTTTCCCCGAATTTATTTTACTAAAGCAGGTGATGCAATGGCGCTTACTGGCCATCGTTTTTGCCATTTTGTTGATTGCATTCACCCTGATAGGGTGGATATTTAATGCTATCAGTCCCATGTTATGAGGATTATAAAATGTTAAACATCAAAGTATTAGGTAGTGGTTGTACTAAGTGCACTAAAACCGCCGAGATCATTACCAGCATTGCGAATGAGAAGGGCATCAGTATTGCTCTGGTGAAGGAAACTAATCCCGAAGTCATTATGGGTTATAAGGTGATGAGCACACCCGCCGTGGTGATTGATGAAAAGCTCGTGCATTGGGGCTCAATTCCCCATAGAGACAAGATTGAATCCTGGTTGGTGGGATAACGCTTAATATCACATCCATTTGATATTTTGCCTTAACTAATGTGCATCAGCGCGGCTATATCGAACAGATAACGCTTTAATTTTAAAAATAATATAAAACACATACGCTAAAATTGAGTGTGAAGGAAACAGGAATGACAATCAAAATCGGGATCAACGGCTTTGGCCGTATGGGACGGTTAGCGCTGCGCGCCGCTTGGGGCTGGAATGACGTCGAATTTGTGCAAATTAACGATCCCGCAGGGGATGCGCCGACCTTAGCCCATCTGCTGACATTCGATTCTGTGCATGGCCGTTGGCAGCATGAAGCGAGCAGCGATGGCGATAACATCATTATCGATGGCAAGCGTATTTGTTGTACGCGCAATAAAACCATCGCCGAAACCGATTGGGCCGCCTGCGATGTGGTGATTGAAGCTTCGGGTAAAATGAAGACTAAAGCCGTGCTGCAAGCCTATTTAGATCAAGGTGTTAAACGCGTTGTGGTGACGGCGCCTGTTAAGGAAGAGGGTGTGTTAAACGTGGTCATGGGAGTGAATCATCAACTCTATGACAAAGCCATTCATCCGATTGTGACGGCGGCCTCCTGTACTACTAACTGTTTGGCGCCAATTGTTAAAGTGATCCACGAAAACCTCGGCATAGTGCACGGCTCGATGACGACCATTCATGATATTACCAACACTCAAACGATTTTAGATGCACCGCACAAAGATCTCCGCCGTGCGCGGGCCTGTGGTTTAAGCCTTATCCCTACGACAACAGGCTCAGCAACGGCCATTACCCATATTTTCCCTGAACTTAAGGGCAAGCTAAATGGCCATGCGGTGCGCGTACCTCTGGCAAATGCATCTTTAACCGATTGTGTATTTGAGGTGAGCCGTAAAACCACCGAGGTCGAGGTCAATCGCCTGTTAAAAGAGGCCGCAGAAGGGCCATTAAAAGGCATTTTAGGTTATGAGGAACGCCCATTAGTGTCGGTGGATTATAAAACCGATCCCCGTTCGAGCATTATCGATGCGCTATCGACCATGATCATCAATGGCACTCAGGTCAAACTCTACGCTTGGTATGATAACGAGTGGGGTTATGCCAATCGCACCGTCGAACTGGCCCGCATGGTCGGTTTAATGGATAAGGCATAAGCTTTCATATTTAAAGGGATACTATGGCTAAGCTGACAGGGTTCTTGTCCAACTTATCACCCGAAATTCGCCAGTATTTAATGATCACTGGCAATTATTGGGCCTTCACGTTTACCGACGGCGCACTGCGGATGTTAGTGGTGCTCCATTTTCATGGCTTAGGTTATAGCCCGCTGCAAATTGCCATGCTATTCCTCTTCTATGAAATTTTTGGAGTGGTAACGAACTTAGTCGGCGGCTGGCTAGGGGCGCGTCTAGGTTTGAATAAAACCATGAATATCGGGCTATTTATGCAGATTGTCGCCCTTAGCATGTTGCTCGTTCCCGCTGCCATGCTCACCGTTGCTTGGGTGATGGCGGCGCAGGCCTTGTCGGGTATCGCTAAAGATCTCAATAAAATGAGCGCTAAGAGCAGTATTAAGTTGTTAGTGCCTAAGGATGCCCAGGGTGAGTTGTATAAGTGGGTTGCTATGCTCACCGGCTCCAAAAATGCCCTAAAGGGCGCGGGGTTCTTCTTGGGCGGCGCCTTGCTGACGGTGTTTGGATTCCAGCAGGCCTTGCTGGGCATGGCGATGGGTCTATTGCTGGTGTGGGTTTTTAGTCTGTTAAGTTTGCGGCGCGATTTAGGTAAAGCCAAAAACAAACCTAAGTTTACCGAAATTTTCTCTAAAAGTTCGGCGGTAAATACGCTCTCTGCCGCGCGCATGTTTTTATTTGGCGCGCGGGATGTGTGGTTTGTGGTGGCTTTACCCGTTTATCTGTCCTCAAGCTTTGGTTGGGGCCATTGGTATGTTGGCGGCTTTCTCGCGCTCTGGGTGATAGGTTATGGCATAGTGCAAGCTTTGGCGCCCCGATTGACAGGGACAAAGCAGACGGGCAAAGGCCAAGCTAAGGTCCCTGATGGACGTAGTGCCCTAGCTTGGGCGGCGATATTGAGCATAGTGCCGGCAGGCATTGCACTGGCCATAAGTTATGATTTCCATGCCGCGAATATACTGATTTGGGGACTGATGCTCTTTGGCGCCTTATTTGCCATCAACTCTTCATTACATAGCTATCTTATCGTCAGTTATGCCGACGCGGACGGTGTGTCCTTAGATGTGGGTTTTTACTATATGGCGAATGCGATGGGGCGTTTGATTGGCACTGTACTGTCTGGCTGGGTATATCAAGCGTATGGCATGGCGGCTTGTCTGTGGATTTCGGCGGCATTTATTGGGTTAGCGGCACTGATCTCAATTAAACTACCAAGGCACTCTGTGGCTGGCACTTAGAGTTTGTGCTTAGTTCTTCTAACAGGTTATTTTATCTAATAAAAAAGACGCATTAGCGTCTTTTTTCATTGCATGGGCAGACTTGGCTGAATCATGTATGCCTAGGTATACATCATTCCTTATGCTGAGTTTTCTTGTCACTAGGAGGCTGCGCCGCTGACGATGGGTCTTGATTGGCCTCATCGTCAGCCTTGTCCGGCGCACTAGCTTGAGTCTCGCCGGTCTTAAGCTGCTTGTTCTTATCGTGCTGACCAAATTGCGGCAGCTTAAATTTTGCACTGTATTTCAATGCGGCAAGATTGCTGGCGATGACACCCAAGATCAAAATAATGATGATCCATACCTCTAAGGTTGACATATACAGCTCCTGTATTGAAAAACGGATTAAAGATTAATCAACCGCCAAACGTTGTTCACATTTGCGGATATCTTCTGGCGTATCAACTTCAATAGAGTCGAAGGCACTGATGGCGATTTTGATCCTATGGCCATACTCTAGTGCCCGTAGTTGCTCCAGCTTTTCCAGATCTTCGAGCCGGCCTAAGGGCAGGGCTGCAAAGGTCTGCACGAATTTACGGGTATAAGCATAAACCCCTAAATGCTTGTAAACCGGGTAGTCTTGGGTATCTCGGCCAAAGGGAATGCGGGCGCGGGAGAAATACAGCGCGTAATTGTTGTTATCGAACACCATCTTTACATGCATAGGGTCGTCAAGCTCGGCCTTGTTGACAATTTCAAAGCCTAAGGTCGCCATTTCAAACTCACCTGGGTGACGTTCGAACAGGCTGATCACTTGCTCTATGGACGTCGGATCGATAAGGGGTTGATCGCCCTGTAGATTGATCACTAAGTCATCATCCTTAAGCCCTAACTGAGTGATGGCATCATTGATACGATCCGTGCCCGATGCGGCATCTGGGCTGGTCATCACCACTTTGCCGCCAAAACCTTCAACGGCGCTCTTAATGCGCTCATCATCGGTAGCAACATAAATATTCGTCAGGCCTTTGGCTAGAGAGGCGCGCTCATACACATGTTGGATCATCGGCTTGCCGTTAATCGGGGCTAAGGGTTTGCCCGGGAAGCGGCTTGAACCGTAACGTGCCGGGATTAACAGAGTCACATTCATCGCATTTTCCTATTTTTTAATTTTGGTCAGTATAAAGAAAAAGGGCTCGCAAACGAGCCCTTGTCATATGCTTGAGAGCTTAAATGCGACGGAACAGAGCAGTCAACATTTCATCTGTGACTTTCTCTTCCCAACCCGCGCCATAAACGTTAGCCCATAATGGACCCATGCTCTTAGTCACGGCAACCATTTTAGCAATGGTTTCATCCGGCAGATCTTTACAGATGTTCTTCGGCAGAGTGATGTTATGTTTTTTCATCATCAGACGGAACTCTGCAACACCTTCTGGGTAGAATTCTTCTAACACATCAAAGGCGATACAGTTACCGATACCATGGTGGTAGCCGAGGATGTAAGACAGACCATAAGATACCGCATGGCATGCACCCACTTGGCTGTAAGCGATACTCATACCGCCCATAAATGACGCCATCATCAGCTTGTCGTCTTTTTCTGGGTGATCTTCTAAGTACACTTGGCGGCAAAGCTCCATGGCTTTTTCGGCGTATGACTTAGAGAATTCGTTTAAGAAAGTGCCTTCTAAGGATTCAACGCAGTGGATATAGCAATCCATACCTGTGTAGAACCATTGGTCAGTCTCAACACCATCGATTAACTCAGAATCCATGATGATTTGATCGAACACTGTGTAATCTGAGTTCAGGCCTAACTTACGCACTGGGCCACATAATACTGCGGTGCGTGACGCTTCGGCGCCGGTACCTGAAATCGTTGGAATACCGATATGGTGAACCGCTGGGTTTTTGATCAAATCCCAACCTTGGTACATGGCAGAGCCACCTGGGTTGGTCAGCATTAGGGATACCGCTTTGGCCACGTCCATAGTTGAACCGCCGCCGAGGCCGACAACACTGACAGGTAACTTGCCGTTAAAGGCTTGCACTTGTTCGGTCAGGGTATCGATTTGTATTGTGCTTGGCTCATCGTCAACGTTGACCCATATCAGCAGATCGTGGGCCTTAACAGGAACACGCGCTTCGAGTGGCTTGCCCTGGTGAACGTCATCGACTAAAAACACCACGAAATCATCGTCGGCTTTACGCTGGGCAGCTAAGACTTCGTCTAATTGGGCGAAGGAGCCACGGCCGAAGATCATCTTTTCAACTACTTTAAAATTCTTAAAACTCATTGCAAAACTCCCGTAGAATTATTGGGCAAATGCTTTTTTGATGTTTTCAATACGCTCGGCAATCTGAGCATCGGTCCAAGACAATTTAATGAGCATGGAAATGGTGCGGCTCATAATGGCATCAGATTTTGGCACAGAGATTTGAGTATAGTCAGGTCTGTCGGCGATTAATGTGATTGGTAACGCAGCAGATGCCTTAAGCTCCTGAATGTGTTTCCAGTTCTTCAGATAATGCCAGTTGTTCACATACCAGTAGAAGCAGCCGTCAACGCCATTTTCAGCCAGTTTTTTGCTGATCTCTTGGGTACGCGCTTCTGTGGGCAGCATAAAGGTTAAGAAGCCGGCTGAATCACCCTCTGGATCGGGGATTTCACGGAAGCTGACTTCAGGAATACTGGCCATCGCATCTTTAATGGCTTTTTTGTTTTTACGTTGAATATCGATAATGGTATCGAGTTTACGTAATTGGGCTAAACCTAAGGCCGCATTCATTTCAGAAATACGGAAGTTTAAGCCAATGATCGGGTGTGACTCTGCGCCGCGGTCTTTACCAATATGCTCGTGGCCGTGGTCGGAGAACATATGGGCGTTGTCATAGATTGCGGTGTTGTTGGTGATCACAGCGCCGCCTTCACCACAGGTGATGGTTTTGACTGAATCGAATGAGTAACAACCCACATCACCGATAGTGCCTAAGGCTTGGCCCTTGTAGCTGCCGCCGATGGCTTGGCAGGCATCTTCTAATAATACGAGATTGTGCTTAGCACAGACGGCTTTGATTTCGTCCATCTTGGCCATAGAGCCACACATGTGCACTAAGTTCACCGCTTTAGTGCGCGGAGTGATAGCGGCTTCAATGCCCTCTGGCGATAGACACAGGGTTTCATCGATTTCGGCAAAAATGGGGATAGCACCCGCCATAAAAATCGCTTCAACCGAGGCAACAAAGGTGAAAGGTGGCACGATAACTTCATCGCCAGCACCAATGCCTGCAGCCATCATGGCCGTTTGCAGCGCAGCAGTACCGCTTGATAACAGGTGGGCATGCTTAACGTTCATTTTCTCGCAGAGCAGTTGCTCCATATCGCGAGTCTTCCAGCGATCATTACGCATATGGTCGAAGTTATAACGGAAAGTAAAGCCATGCTCCATCACATCGGCGACTTCTTGTTTCTCTTCTGGACCAAATAATTCAAAACCGGGCATGGAAGGTATCTCCTTAGAATTTGTGGCGCATAGGTCGCGCTGCAATTAACTGGCGGATTATAACTGGGCTCATTATCCCTTGCGATGTTTTATTGATGAAAATTAATGGGGAAAAAGAAAAACCTACAGCCAGTGTAGGTTTTTTATGGGAAGCAATAGCGGCTTTGGTCGAATAATCAGCGGCAAAAGGGAATTAACGCTTATTCGCTAACCCTTGACTGCGATCGACGGTCACGTCTAAATCCGTTAACAAACCATTATCTATACCGTAGATCCAACCATGGACGGCGACTTCTTGGCCGCGATCCCACGCCTCTTGTACTATGGTAGAACTGGTCACATTGGCGACCTGTTCAATCACGTTTAACTCGCACAGGCGATCGAAGCGTTTTGCCTCATCCATCTGCAGTAATTCGTCTTGGTAGATACGGTAGATATCCCGCAAATGTCCTAACCAATTATCGATAAGCCCAAGGCGTTGTTGGCCCATGGCGGCGCGCACACCACCACAACCATAATGGCCGACGACCATAATGTGTTTGACTTTGAGCACATCGACGGCGTATTGCAGGACGGATAAGCAGTTTAGATCGGTGTGGATCACCATGTTGGCAATATTGCGGTGAACGAAAACTTCGCCGGGCATGAGATCGATAATTTGGTTGGAGGGGACGCGACTATCGGAGCAACCAATCCACAGGTATTCGGGGGATTGCTGTTTGGCCAATTGTTCAAAAAAATCGGGGTTCTCTTGGCGTATACGTCCAGCCCAGCGGCGGTTGTTGTCGAATAAAGGTTTGAGTAATTTCATTTTAACCTATTGTTTTGTTAGCGTATTTAAAGCTATTAATGATGCGGGTCACACACGTTAAGTAAGAGTATACCAGCAAATTTTCCCCTGCTGGTCTATCCAATGTGCAGCCTGTAACGCCTTCCTAACTGACTCATTTAAGTTAAGCCAAACGGGTGATGATTTTTTTACAGAACCCTTGTCAGAAATTGGCTTAAATGTTGGTTGATAACATCTGCTTGTTCTAGGGTCGAGATATGGCCCGCATTGGGAATATGCACTAACTCACTGCCATCGATAGCATCGTGCATTAAGTAACTCTCTAGTACGCTGCGGGCCTTATCTTCAACGCCGACCATAATTAAACAGGGGAGAGTGAATTGCTCGGCAAAATCCATAGTGTCGCGGCGGCCAAAAATCATCCGTCCAAGTTTAACAATGGTGGGGATTTTCTCTGCTGGGATAGCGGCAAGAGTGTGTTCAAAGCCCGCAACCAGTTCGGGCGTATTATTCGCAGCATTGTTTGCGAAGAATAACGGCGAAATCGCACCGATAAGCGGTGCTGGGATGGCCTTGGCGGCGGTTATCATATCCAGCATGCCATCATATTTTGCGCGGGTCACCTCGGGTTCGAAACCGATAAAGCTGTCGAGCATGATCAGTGCTTGCACGCGGCCCGGCGCCTTAAGCACCACTTCAGCCCCCCACATAGCGCCGACCGAGAGCCCAACAAGGCTAAAATGCGCAATTTGCAGGGTATCCATTAAGGCGAGCATATGATCGGCAATATCGAGCAGACTATGGCAATTCTCGGGCAAATTTCCCGATTGGCCATGTCCCCACAGTTCCGGCACTATGCAGCGATACTGACGACTCAACAGCGCAATCTGTGGCGCCCACATGTTGCTATCCCAAAGATAACTGTGTCCAAATAACAGGACTGGACCTGTGCCAATATCGAGGTAACTTAAGTTGCTACCTGCGATGTCTAATTGATGACGATGTGAAGAAAAATCCATAAAACCTACTTTTTAAGCTAAGCGCCGAGTGTTAGGCGCTATCAATTTGTTCAAATTTTGATAAAAACCTAAGGCTTGGCAATTCTATGTACATATTCAGCCACTAGCTCGGGTAAACGAGCGAGCACGGCCCCTTTAAGCAACATATCGCTCTGCTGGATAACCTGCGTTAAGGCCTGTACCTCAAATTGGGGTAACAGGGTTTGAGACTCGGGGAAATAGCTGATATGCCAAGGCTCGGCGCTGACTGCGCTTTTACCGCGTTGAAATGGAAAATAAAAACCAAACTCTTGGGCGTGATGGAGCAGCCACTGGTACAACTTGGCGCAGGGGCCAGCGTCAGTGTATTCGGCTTCCACTAATCGCAGGGATTTCACTTCGATTTGCTTTGCATCAAACACATCAATATCTGTGCCCCAATGGTGGCGTGATGCACCGGGCAGCGCCGACCAGAGTAAGATTAAATCAACAAGCTCATCATCTGTTAAGCCTTCGATATCAACAGCTTGTTCATTGGCATCTAGCACCGCCCGTTTTCCGCTTGCCTTAGCGTTCCATATCGCCAGTTGGCGATCAAAGGGGCGATAGGCGGAGCAGATGGCCAATTGAATGCCATCTTCCGCGGCCTTTTCAGCCATAGCTTTGAAGGCGATGGCGGTGTGGGGCTCCAGTAAAAAAACCGTGGTTTGGCTATGGTACGGGCTTAACACCTCAACTAAATCGTGGGGTTCTAGGCCGTAGAGGCGAGCGGTTGCGGGTGAGAGCAGGGCTGCATTTAGCACAGTAACTGTTCCAAAATCACTTCATAACATAGGGCTAGCTGTTCAAGATCATCGACCTTAACGCATTCATTCACCTTATGAATGGTGGCGTTGACTGGGCCAAGCTCGAGCACTTTTGCCCCTGTCGGCGCGATAAAGCGTCCGTCCGATGTGCCGCCTGTGGTCTGTGGATCTGTCTCATAGCCTGTGACTTGACGAATGGCAAATCGGGTCGCATCCAGCAGTGGACCATCGCCGGTTAAAAATGGTAATCCATTGAATATCCAGCTGATATCGTAATCAAGCTCATGGTTTTTTAATAAGGCTTCTACCCGTTCGATTAAGATCTCGGCGGTGACTTCGGTGGAGTAGCGGAAGTTAAACATCACCTCGAGTGCCCCTGGGATCACATTCGATGCACCGGTGCCGCCATTAATATTGGCGATTTGCATACTGGTGGGCGGAAAGAACTCATTGCCATTATCCCAGTGCATTTGGCTCAGTTCGGCTAAAAATGGCGCCGCTCTGTGGATTGGATTATCGGCAAGGTGTGGATAGGCCACATGGCCTTGAATGCCCTTTACGGTTAAGTTAGCGGTTAAGCTGCCGCGGCGGCCATTTTTGACCACATCGCCCAGTTTTAAAGTGGATGAAGGTTCACCGACTAACGCCCAAGTGATCTTCTCGTTACGGGCTTCTAAGGTATCAATGACTCTAGTGGTGCCATTAATAAAGGGGCCTTCTTCATCGCTGGTGATCAAAAACGCGATGGAGCCATTATGATCGGGGTGTTTTGCCACAAAGCGTTCGGTAGCGACGACCATGGCGGCGAGTGAGCCCTTCATATCGGCGGCGCCGCGGCCATATAGGTAGCCATCGATAATCGTCGGTACAAAGGGCGGCGTGTGCCAGCGGCTCACATCCCCGGTTGGCACAACATCCGTGTGGCCCGCAAAGCAAAATACGGGACCTTCATTTCCGCGGCGAGCCCACATATTGGTGGTGTCTTCGAAGACCATAGGTTCGATATTAAAGCCGATGGCGCTGAGTCTCTCGGCCATCAAGGTTTGACAGCCTTCATCTAAGGGGGTGACCGAAGGGCGCGCGATCAAGTCCTTGGTTAACGCTGTGACTGGAAAATTATCGGCGGTTATCATAGGGAAAACACCTTTTTATAGTCTGCTTCATTGAAGCCAACCACCACTTGTTCACCGACAACCAGCACTGGGCGTTTGATTAAGGTGGGATGGGCTAACATCAGCGCTAGGGCTTTAGCTTGATCTATATCGGTTTTATCCGCATCACTCAGGGCGCGAAAGCTAGTGCTGCGTCTATTGAATAGGGTTTCCCAACCTGCGGTGTGACACCACAATTCGAGGTCCTCTTGGCGTAGACCTTCATCTCTAAAATCATGGAAATGAACTGGAAGTTGATGATTTTCAATCCATTTACGTGCTTTACGCACTGTATCGCAATTCTTAATACCAAAAAGGGTCAAAATGATGCTCCAGTGTTTATGGGCGCTTGGCATACAAGCTTTGATTTTGCTCGCATTGTGGCATTGTGAGCCAGATGTCACAAGTAGGATCTCGTTGTGCCCTAGCGGGAAAAGGCATAAATAGCAGCGGATAGAATGGGCCGTTTGTTCACCTTAACATAACGTAAAGAATGACATTTTGGGCATAAAGTCAGTACTCAATTAGCGCAATCGATATTTATCACTTACCTTGGGCGAGATTTTGACTAGACTCAAAGCGTAGGGCTAATTAAGGGGAACACTATGGACTCAATAAAAATTCGCGATCATATGGACCGTCAACCCGTATTGTTGCGTGCAAATATGTCGCTTGCTACCGCCGTCGAAAAACTCTTAGATCACAATAAAATGGGCGCCGCCGTGGTCGACGATAATGGCAATCTGGTCGGTTTTTTATCCCAACAGGATTGCTTGGCCGTGATGCTAAAAAGCAGTTACCACTGCGATATGACTTCCGTCGTGAAAGATTGTATGCGCACAGAGGTGCTCTTTGTGGGGCCAGATGACAGCATTTTGCAATTAGCGGAGCAGATGCTGGGGCCAAAACCTAAAATTTATCCCGTGGTAGAGCAGGGTAAAGTGATTGGTACTATCAATCGCACCAATGTGTTGAAGGCCATGAACGTCTATATGCAGCAATGTTACCTTGCGCCAGCCTAGGTCATGCTCCTCTGTGGTTAACGGGTTAGTTTACGCCTGAAATTGCAGGGTTTAAGGCGCATCTTAGGTAAATTATCCATACCAATGCGCCACGTTCCTTGCTAGGATCGCCGTTTTTGATGCTAGCAATGGAATTTGGTTTTGAACTCTGACAAACATCCGCTATCGAACGCCTTTCTTAATCTTTGCTATCAGAGCGACGCGTCGCGGATCCGTCGTCGTTTATTTAAGCTCAATAAAGAAGCCGACTCAGATAAAAAGACTCAAATATTAGCCCAACTGAGTGAGCAAGCTAAGGCCGCCTTTGATAAGGCTGAGCAGCGTCGCCTTGCACGGCCAAAGATCCAATATCCTGAAAACTTGCCAGTTTCTTTAATGCGCGACGAGATTGCCCATGCGATTGCGGGTAATCAGGTCGTGATCATCGCCGGTGAAACGGGCTCGGGTAAAACGACTCAGTTACCTAAAATTTGTTTGGAACTCGGCCTAGGTTGCCGTGGCATGATTGGCCACACCCAACCGCGCCGTTTAGCGGCCCGCAGTGTCGCCAGCCGAGTCGCAGAAGAATTACAAAGTCCGCTTGGTGAAGTGGTTGGTTTTAAGGTGCGCTTTGCCGATGCGCTGAAGAGTGAGTCCTATATCAAGTTGATGACTGACGGTATTTTACTGGCGGAATTAACTTCAGATCGCTATTTAGATCAATACGATACAATTATTATCGACGAGGCCCACGAGCGTAGCCTCAACATCGATTTTATCTTAGGTTACCTCAAGCAAATTCTGAAAAAACGCCCCGACTTAAAGGTCATCATCACCTCGGCCACCATAGATGTTGAGCGTTTTTCTAAGCATTTCAACAATGCGCCTATTATCGAAGTCTCAGGCCGCACCTTTCCGGTAGAAACCCGTTATCGCCCCTTAGTGCAAGATAGCGATGCCGATCTAGATCAAATCGAAGGTATTTTTGCCGCCGTCGATGAGCTGGTGGCCGAAGGGCTTGGCGACATTCTGATCTTTATGAACGGTGAGCGGGAAATCCGCGATACCGCCGAGCAATTAAGCCGGCGTAATTACCGTGATACCGAAATTTTGCCGCTGTATGCGCGGCTTTCCTACGGCGAGCAGTCCAAGGTGTTTAGCAGTCACAGGGGTAGGCGGATTGTGCTTGCCACCAACGTCGCCGAAACCTCGTTAACTGTGCCTGGCATTCGCTATGTTATCGACCCAGGTACGGCGCGGATCAGCCGTTACAGTTATCGCACTAAGGTGCAGCGCCTGCCCATCGAACCGATTTCTCAGGCGAGCGCTAATCAACGTCAAGGGCGTTGTGGCCGCGTGGGGCCGGGGATTTGCATTCGGTTATACGATGAGGCGGATTTTAATAATCGTCCGGCCTTTACCGATCCCGAAATTCTGCGCACTAACTTAGCCTCGGTCATTTTGCAGATGCTTGCCATCGGCCTTGGGGATATTGCTGCATTTCCCTTTATCGAGCCGCCCGATCCACGCCATATCCGCGATGGCTTCTTACTGCTCGAAGAATTACAAGCGGTCGCGAACAAACACGGCAAGCTGGTGCTTACACCGCTGGGGCGCAATTTAGCGCAAATTCCGGTGGATCCGCGTCTAGCGCGTATGGTGGTCGAGAGTCAGCAGTTAGGTTGTTTAAATGAAGTGCTCATTATTGCAGCGGGTTTATCTATTCAAGATCCCCGCGAGCGACCTATGGATAAGAAGCAAGCCAGCGATGAGGCCCACCGCCGTTTTGCCGATCCACACTCTGATTTTGTCAGTTGGGTAAACCTGTGGCAGCACTTAAAAGATCAACAAAAAGAGTTATCTGCCAGCCAGTTCCGTAAAAAGTGCCGCGATGAATACTTAGCTTACCTGCGGGTGCGAGAGTGGCAGGATCTGTACGCTCAGCTTAAGCAAGCCGTGCACGATTTAAAGTGGCGTTTAAATGATACCCCCGCCAGTTACGATGCCCTGCACCGTGCGCTGTTATCGGGTCTGCTCAGCCATATCGGCTTTAAGGACAATAACAACGAATACTTAGGCGCCCGTAATCGTAAGTTTTTTGTGTTTCCAGGTTCGCCGCTCGCCAAAAAGGGCCCTAAGTGGATTATGGCGGCGGAGCTGACCGAAACCTCGCGCCTGTTCGCTCGCTGCTGCGCCAAAATTGAACCCGAATGGCTAGAGCCATTAGCGGCACATTTGATCAAAAAAAGCTATGTAGAGCCCCATTTTGAGGCAAAACCCGGCAGCGTTATTGCCCTTGAGAATCAAGTGCTCTATGGTTTGACGGTTGTACATCGCCGCAAGGTGCAGTATGGCCCTATCGATCCCGTTGAAGCGCGGGAGATTTTTATCCACAGCGCCTTGGCCGAAGGGCAACTGCAAACCCAAGAAGCGTTTTTTGTCGCGAATCAGAAGCTGCTCGAAGATATTGAATCACTGGAGCACAAATCCCGCCGCCGCGATATTTTAGTGGATGAGCAAGTGCTGGTGGATTTTTACGAGCCGCGTATTCCCCAAGGCATTTATAACGCCCAGTTGTTCTTTGGTTGGTGGAATAAGACTAAGCGTGAGCAGCCGGATTTACTGGATTTTAATAAAGCCCTGTTAATGCAGCGCAGCGCCGACCATATCTCGGCCTTGGATTTTCCCGATACGTGGCATAAGGGCAATTTACGCCTCAAACTCAGTTATCATTTTGAACCCAGTGCCGCGGACGATGGCGTGTCTGTGCACATTCCGGTGGCATTGCTCAACCAAATTGATGATACGGATTTTGATTGGCTGGTGGCGGGGCTAAGGGAGGAAAAATGTATTGCCCTGATCAAATCTCTACCTAAGAGTTTACGGCGTAAGTTTGTGCCGGCGCCGGATTATGCCCGCGCCTGTGTGCAGGCGATGCAACCCTTTAGCGCCAACTTGCTCGAGGCCATGTGCAAGCAGTTATTGCGTATGAGTGGCACGCGTATATCACCAGAAGACTTTGATTTAACGCAGATCCCTGTGCATCTGCAGATGAACTTTAAAATCGAGGATGATAAAAACAACTTAGTGGCCGAAGGTCGTGTGCTCGATACCTTAAAAGCCGAGTTGCAGGGCGTGGTCGCTAAGGCCATTCGTCAGGTGGCGGATAAGGGTATAGAGCAAGAAGCATTAACCGAGTGGTCCTTTGGCGAGTTGCCTAAGCAATATCAGCAGCAGAAGGGGAATTATCAGGTTCGGGCATTTCCTGCGCTGATCGATAATAAAGACAGTGTTGCGATCAAATTATTTGATGATGAATTTGAGGCACAGGATGCTCATCGCCAGGGTCTAAGACGTTTACTACTGCTTAATATCCCGTCACCGGTGAAGCATTTACAGCAAGCCTTGCCTAACAAGGCAAAATTAGCCATGTATTTCAATCCTTTCGGCCAAGTACAAATCTTGATTGATGATATTATTGCCGCCGCAGTGCAGCAGTTGTTGGATGAAAAGCAGCTAGATGTCCGGGATAAACACCAGTTTGAACAGGCAAAGGATTGGGTTCGCCAGGAACTTAATCCAACCGCCGAGCAAATTGCCCTGAAGGTTGAGCAGATTTTGACTCTTTATCAGGGCATTAAAAAGCGCCTCAAGGGTAAAATTAACCTAGATATTGCTTTTGCTATGAGTGATATTCAAAGCCAATTAGACAAGCTAGTGTTTAAGGGATTTGTCGAAGCCTGTGGTTGGAACCGTTTAGCCGATGTGGCCCGTTATCTAAAGGCGATTGAAACCCGTATCGATAAATTACCCGTCGACCCGACCCGCGATCGTTTGCATATGCAAAGCATCAACAAAGTGCAGGACGCCTTAGCGGCGCAATTAGCTAAGGTGCCGCGTTCTGTGCCAACGCCGCCGGCATTAATCGAGGCGCGTTGGATGATTGAGGAATATCGAGTGTCGTGCTTTGCACAGGTGCTCGGTACCGCCTATCCAATATCTGAAAAGCGGATTTTAAATCATATTCAACAGGCCTAATTGCCCAGCGTGATACTGAGCCATTAAGCGGCGGGTCTACCGTTTCCCCTCAAAATAGGGATGTGCTTATTTTGAGGGGAACAGCCAGTTTGCTTTATATTTGGCTAAATGGCCCCGTATTGCTTTGGTGCAGGGTGTTGCTTTGGTGCTGTGTATTCGTTTGATGCTGGGTATGGGTTTGGTGATAGTAACGTAAGTCATGCTCGGTGCGACGCCCCTCGCTGAAGGCAGAAACGCGTTTTAAATAGCCAATTACCCGAGTGCCATAATCGATATTTTTTGAACCGCATTGGTGACAATATTGCTGGGTACGTTTATCTATATGCTGGCAATCATTACAAATGGTGATTTTCACATTGATGCAGAAATAATTACAACCCGTGCGCGCGGCAATATTAAATAAATTGATGTAGTTTTGCTCCGAGAGTTTTTCATCCAAATTGAGATGTAGTGCAGAGCCGCCATCTAAATAGCGGGTCATTTGTTCGCCGTGTAATATAAATTTATCGAGATAATTGATATCGCCATCTTCAACGGGATAGAAATAACTGTTGTAACAATTTCTTGAGACACGATAGCCGTCTTTTTTATCCCACCGGGCATTTTTTATCCCTAAATTCTCGGCGGGAACAAATTCGGTATTAAACTTATAACCCCATTGCTCGGTTGCCTGTCTATTAGCATCGTAAATTATCTTTAAGTTATCCTCGATAAAAGACTGATATTCTGTATTGGTATTGGCCGTTAAGCCTAAATATTCGGCGGCCTCGACCATACCGTTAATGCCTATGGTCAGGAATTGTTTGTCGAGGGAGATAAACCCTGCGTCATACACAGGTAACATGCCATTTGCTAAATGATCTTCCATCAATTTTCGATAGGCGATTTGGTACTTTTGAACTTTGACTATTTCAGTGTGCAGATCCCGTTTATCTTGAATTAATCTATTCATATTAACGGTGATCACATTGATTGACCCCGTTGCGACGCCTCCCGCGCCTAGACTGTAGGAGAATGAGTGATCGCTGATCTCATTACGTAGCCGGCAACAGGAAGCCAGCGAATCGGCATTTTGTGATTGATAAACAAAGAAGGCCCCACCTTCACTCATATTTTTGGCGCAGATCTGAGCAAAATCAGTATCTTTTACCTTACCCTGATCCGTGAGCATTGCGGCGGTGATCACCGGGAAGGTGAGTACCGCTTTGCTTCGCTCACGGTTAAACCAGTCCAAGAAAAAGGCTTGTAATTCACGGATGGAATGCCAATCTGGTGAAGTAAAGTCGGGGAACACAAATTGGCCAAACATAGCCTCAAAATAATGTTTATCATAAACTGAAATATTCCAGAAGACACTTTGATATCCCCTTGCCGCCGCGGGTTGATTTAATGCATAGACGACATGCTGAAGATGATTTTCTATCGCGTGTCTATGATCGTTAAGATAATGTTCGCCATAGTCTTTACGGGCAAAATAGTCGAAATAAATTAAAAATTCGACCGTTGCTATTGCGCCTGCAAATTGCGCACTGATAGCGAAGACTAAGTTAACAAAGCTGCCACAAAAGGATTCTAAGTGTTGAGGTGCCTTAGATTCGCCCCCAAGTTGGGTTAGGCCATTTAATAAAAAAGGGTACATTGAAATCGAAGCACAATAGGGTTTTAGGCTGGTTTCATCGTGTACGTATATTTCATGTTCCGTAATTTGACGGATATATTCTTCAGCTAAGCCATCGTCAAAAAGATCCGCAATTTTTTGTTTTACTAGGGCGCGATTAATGTCGATGAAATAGTCTTTCATTAACTCAGTTTCTAAGGTGGCGATGTTTTTGTGGGTGACATTCGCATTCGCATCTAAAGGGGAGGCATCGGCGGCATTGTTGGCCTGTTGGTAGTGTTTGATAAAGGCGATTTTTTGCTGTAGTTGCTGAGGATTAAGTGCTGACATTCTGCTATTCCCTGAATTTATAGTTGAGTAAGTTTCCTGTTTTTAAATCCATAAATCTTTGATTCGTTGTTGGTTTCTCTAAACCTCCCCGTGTTGGCAGCCAAGCCCCTGTTTTGAGAAAATCCAGTTGCTGGACAATTTTCTGTGGGACTTTTTCTTTGCCTGTGTATAGGCAGGTTTTAAGCCCCATCGTTTTGGCAATTAATAGTTTTTCAATCAGTGCTTGGGGATTCCATTCTCCACCAAAAAATAAGATGCAACTCACAAGACCCTGATAACGATGTAAATAATCCTCGAATGCCAATCTATTCAACTCAATGCCAATCTGTGGATCCCAGCTATCTTGGCTATGGCATCCTTGGCAGCGTAGCGGGCAGCCAGTAATGGTGAAGGCGAGCGCTACCTCATCGGGCACTTCTTGGAAACAGACCTGTGGTTGGAAGCTGTTAAAGGTTAAAATTCCCATATGTTGTGCTTAATTTTTTATTTAGACACTATATATAGATTTATAGTAACCGGGACGTCAAATCTTGATTTGATCAAGATCAACTTTTTGTGCTTTGCGCCGGAGATTGAAATGGCAGGGAGAAGAGGGCGTGTTAGCAGCCCAAATAGCGGGATCTTAGTTCAGTTTAGAGGGAGACGTGTGCAGTGTTGTTTGATAGATATATTGTAATAAGCGGTAGCTATCTGCCAGATCACAATCTACTTGCTCTTGTTTTTTATAGCCTAATTGAGTGAGTTCGATATGCCATGTGGGGGTGATTTTTTGCAGTGCTAAGCTTTGCTTAACGCAATTGAGTTTGCAGCCATCCAACGCCAATATGGGCCGCCCAGACTGAGCGAGTTTGACGATAGATTTAATATTTCCGCCCACTCCCGCAATACATGACATCTGCATCACACCTGTGCGGTCTAAGGTTAAGGCTACATCATTGGCTAATTGCGCCACATTCGAGCAACCTGAGCAGGCATAGACTAAGGGTTTATCGGTCGATAATGTTGACATTGTGCCACCTTTTTTAACAAGTTCATTTATCTTGTAGGCACACAGAATATACCGTGTGCCTACAATGAGTTAGCTAATGTTTAGCAAGTGATTTCCGCACGGGGACGGGCGTAAAACCACCAGGTTATCGCGACACAACTGGCATAAAAGACGATGAATCCATAGAGGGCGGTGTCTACCGCGCCAGTTAAACTCATCGATGTGCCATAGGCCTTAGGGATAAAAAATCCGCCATAGGCCGCTATCGCTGAAATAAATCCGAGTACCGCGGCGGATTCTCGGTTTCCTTCGATTTCTGCCTGTCTTTCCATGCCTTTACCTAATGCTCTTTGCCTTAGGGTCAAGAACATCACTGGCACCATGCGGAAAGTAGAACCATTGCCTATACCTGTGGTGATAAATAACAGAACAAACATGGCGAAGAAGCCGAAGAAATTGCCACTTTCACCCGAATTGGGGAGGAAAAATAATACCCCACAGACCCCAATCGCCATAAAGAGAAAGTTGACTAAGGTTACCCTAGCGCCGCCGAAGATATCCGCCAGTTTACCGCCGACGGGTCTTGCCAGTGCCCCGGCAAGTGGGCCAATAAAGGCAAATTTTACTGGGTCCACCTCAGGGAATAACATCCCAGAGAGTAGGGGGAAGCCCGCGGCAAAACCGATGAAACTGCCAAAGGTGCCCATATATAACCAGCACATAAGCCAAGTATGTCGGCGCTTAAATACCACTGCCTGTTCTTTAAAGGAAGATTTGGCATCGGTAATATCATTCATGCCAAACCAAGCGGCGATAGTGCCGATAATAATCAGCGGCACCCAGACAAAGGCCGCGTTTTGCAACCAAATAGTCTGATTTTCGCCATTTGCCATGACTTGGGTCAGCGGTGCTCCCTCTAGGCCACCAAAGACGCTGGCAGAAATCACCAACGGGGCAAAGAGTTGCATGCCCGAAACCCCTAAATTCCCCAGCCCGGCGTTTAGCCCTAAAGCAGTTCCTTTTTCCGCCTTAGGATAA
This sequence comes from Shewanella sp. KJ2020, assembly GCF_024197625.1. Taxonomy (NCBI): domain Bacteria; kingdom Pseudomonadati; phylum Pseudomonadota; class Gammaproteobacteria; order Alteromonadales; family Shewanellaceae; genus Shewanella; species Shewanella sp. KJ2020. The sequence continues at coordinate 289,891 of NZ_JAKUKD010000002.1, forward strand.
AAGAAACTGATGTTGGCCATACTGGAGGAGAAGTTACCGCCGCCTAAACCACATAACAAGGCTAAGATCAGCATGATAAGGTAGGGCGTTTCGGTGTTTTGAAGGGCAAATCCCATCCATAAACAGGGGATCAATAATGAGGCTGTTGACAGTGCTGTCCAGCGGCGACCACCGAATATAGGTACCATAAAACCATAGAAAATGCGCAGTGTGGCACCCGATAATGCAGGCAACGCCGCAAGCCAGAACAATTCATTCGGACTGTAGCTAAACCCGAGTTTGGGCATTTTGACGACCATAATGCTCCAAATAGACCAGACCGCGAAGGCGAGAAATAGGTTAGGAATAGAGATCCACAGATTACGTCTGGCGATTTTTTTCCCTTTGTTTTCCCAAAAGTCTTTATTCTCCGGTTGCCAATCGTGTAGCACAAAGGCATCGGGCGTGGCCATTTCAGGTAGGTTTTTAACGGTTTGGCCAATGGCCCACTCCATTTTCTCCGCTTTACGGATAGCAGAATGCATCCACGCAAGGGAGATGGCGCAGATGACGAACAGCAGCATAAAGCAGCTTTGCCAAATGCCAATCACATCATTGAGCATACCGAAGGTCAGCGGCAGTAAGAAACCACCTATGCCACCCACCATACTTACCAGACCACCGACTACGCCGACGTTACCCGGAAAATAGGTAGGTATATGCTTGAATACTGCGGCTTTACCTAAGGACATAAAAAAACCTAGGGTAAAGATAAAGAGCACAAAGACAGGTAAAGAAATGTGAAAATTAAATTCATAGATGTGGTTAACCCCAGTGACGCTATAGTGGGTTGGGGGGTAACTCAGTAAAAAAGTGCACAGGGTACTGACCCCGAGCGTCCAATACATGATCCGGCGGGCGCCGTATTTATCCGACCAAAATCCCCCTAAAATCCTAAACAGTGATCCTGGAATAATATAAAGCGAGGTGAGGATACCCGCAGTGACCAGTGAAACGTCATACACATTGATCAGGTAATGGGGCAGCCAGAGGGCGAGGGCAACAAAGGCACCAAAAACGAAAAAGTAATATAAAGCAAAGCGCCAGATCCGAATATCATGCAGTAATGCCAATTGCTCGCTGAATTTTGGCGGGGTGAAATTGCCTAGGCGACGGGGCTCGGTTTTTGAGAAAACAAAATAAAGGGTGGCAAAGATGGCAATGATCACACCATAGATTTGCGCCGTTTCTTGCCAGCTAAAATGGCCCAATAAAAAGGGGGCGCCAAAGGTGGTTAATGCTGCCCCTACATTACCTGCACCAAATATCCCGAGGGCCGCGCCCTGTTTTTGGGTTTCGAACCAGGCGGCGACGTAGGTCGCACCAACGATAAAGCCGCCCCCAGCAAGCCCGAGCCCAACCCCTGCGATCAGTAGCATATTGTAGCTATCTGCGATGCTGAGCCAGTAAGCGGATATGGCGGCAAGGTACATTAAGGTACTAAAAACAATGCGTCCTCCCCATCGCTCGGTAAACATCCCGAGCAGAATGCGGCTGAGGGAACCACTCAATATAGGAATGGCCATTAACAGCGCCATTTGTGTTTCTGTTAACGATAACTCTGTTTTAATTTGGATCCCTAAAATGGAGAAAATGGTCCAAATGGCAAAACAGAGTGTAAAGGCAATGGTCGTAAGCCATAGGGCCCGGTATTGCCCATTCCTTACGTTTAGTGCTTGACTACTCATTTGAATACTCCGACATGACTAGCATTGTATTAAGTATCTAATTTTATTGTTTTATTAGAGAAGTGATTGTCGATTTGTGTCGAAGTCATAGCCATCAATCGTTGCGGCATCGATCAGGGTTTGAATATATTGGGCAATCGCTTTTTGACAGACTTTCTCATTCAAATATTGGCTAATTTTGGCTTTAACGGCTTCGATAGGTAGGGGTAATCCATCAATTTTATTTTTTATATCAACAACATGAAATCCATAGCGACTTTCAATCGGGTAAGGCTGTAGGCCCGTTGTTGCACTGAGCAGTTGTCGTTCAAATTCTGGGACTGTTTGGCCACGGCTGAGTTGGCCTAAATTGCCGCCGGTCGTTTTTGACGGGCAAACAGAAAACTGCTGGGCGAGGGTGGCAAAATCGGCCTGCTGTTTGAGTTGCTCTATGATTTGTTCGGCTAACAGCTTAGCTTCTACTCTGGCCTTGGCATCATCGGTTGCGGCGGCAATCAAGATATGATTGGCTTCGATCAGGGGAGATGTTTTAAAACGCTGTGGATTTTGCTGGAAATACTGTATGCACTCTTCTTCAGTCGCTTCTGGAATGATGACTTCACGTTCAATGAGTTGCTCGAGATAATCTTCCTTACCGCTGGTTTCGTCGAGGGATAAGGGCAGGGAGAGTGCCGCTGCACGTTGGCGCAATAACTCGCCAATCACTAAGCTTTGGGCCGCATCTAACATGGCTTGTCGTTGGGTTGCTGCGGGGAAATATTGCATTTCCATCAGGACTTGTTCTTCGGTGATATCTGTGTGGTTGACTCGGATCATGGTGTTGTTCTCTACTTATGCAGATTCAGGCAAGGCGCAGTACCCTGGCATTGGGATGCCAGGGTACGTATTGAGTTAGCGACTCACTTTACGACGAACGATTTGGTGCTGACGGCCAATATACTGCAGTGGTGCGCTGAGCATGTGCACCAAGCGGCTAAATGGAAAGACAACAAAGAGTGTCATACCAAGTATCACGTGCAGTTTAAAGATGATGTTGACATCATCAATCGCTTCAACCGCAGCCATACTATTGAATGTCATGATATTTTGGGCCCACGACATTAATTTAAGCATTTCGGCGCCATCGAGGTGACCGCTTGACACCAGAATCGAAATTAGCCCGAGGATAAGCTGCGCATATAACATCAATAAAATGATGATATCCATAGGCTTACTGGTCGCCCGTATTCTTGGGTTATATAAACGGCGGCGAATGAGTATGGTTAATCCCGCAAAGCAAATTAACCCAAACAGACCACCAGCACCCATAGCAAGGAGTTGTTTAAACTCAGTGCTCACGCCGAGGACATGCCAGACTGCCTTTGGGGTTAATAGGCCCACAAAGTGGCCGAAGAAGATGCCGATAATCCCCAGATGAAACAACACACTGCCAAGGTGGAGTTGTCGTTTTTCCAGTAATTGACTCGAACTCGTTTTCCAAGTGTATTGCTCACGGTCGTAGCGTATCCAACTGCCGATAAACATCACCGCCATGGCGATATAGGGATAGATCCCGAAGGCAAAGATTGAAAAGTGACTCATTGATGCGCTCCTTACAGTCGTTCACTATGGCCGCTTGGGCGCAATAGCTCTGTGTTCAGTGGAATATGTTGATCCCGTCGTTGGGCTTCGGTCGGGCGCTGGGTGGCGCAGCTGTTTTGGGCGTTATCCATAAAGTTGACCATTTCTTCTTCCCAGACCTTATCGAGCTCTTTGGGGGTGTTATCGGGCTTTTCGTCAACAATTTGCTCACGTAAGTCATTAAGATCTAAAGAGATCTCGGTTAAACTCAGCAGGGCATGGAACAAATCCGCATAGCTCGATTGGTGTTTTTCGAGCCTGCAAGCCAACAGAGCAAAAATATGAGCTACCTCTTCCAATCCATAACGACCATTTTCGCTGCCTTGGGTCGACATAAACTCAAGGTATAAGGGAATGTAGTCGGGCAGTTCTTTGGCACTAATATCGAGTCCAGCCTGATGATATTGGGCGAGCAGATTGACCATAGCTTGGCCCCTATCGCGGGACTCGCCATGGATGTGTTCAAATAACAGCATGGAGAGGGAGCGGCCGCGTTCAAATAAACCGTCATATTCAGCTTGCCAGTCCATCAGATCGCTGTTGAAGCGTTGCTCAATAAATTGATTAACCGCGGCTTTATGCTGTGCATTGAGCTGTGATTGGTTAATCACCTGCACTAATTCGCCCCGAGCCTCAATCAGCTCGGGCTGCGGATAATCGAGTAACATTGAAATGACACTTAATATTTTCATTTTTACTTCTCCAGTGTCACAGGGATAACTTGGCGTACGCTTGCGGCTTTGGCGCCAAATAAGTTGACCCCATTGTTGCCATCGCCACAGCCATTACCGAAGCTAAAGCCACAGCTACTCTTCATATCGTAGGCATTTTCGGCATAGGCTTTATGGCTGGTTGGCACCACAAATCGGTCTTCATAATTGGCAATTGCCATGTAGCGATACATTTCTTCGACTTGAACTGGCGTGAGTCCGACTTGTTTTAACACCTCCAAGTCTTCCACTTTGTCGACCTGTTGTGCGCGTTTAAAGGCGCGCATTGCCAGCATGCGCTCGAGTGCCACTACCACAGGTTTTTCATCGCCAGCGGTTAATAGGTTGGCGAGATAACGCAGTGGGATCCGCAATGATTTCAGATCGGGGATTTCACCGTTCATGCCAATATGGCCAGCTTCAGCCGCCGTTTGTATTGGTGACAATGGTGGCACATACCACACCATTGGAAGGGTCCGATACTCAGGGTGTAACGGCAGCGCGACTTTCCAATCGATCGCCATTTTATAGACGGGCGAGCGCTGGGCGGCGTTGATCCAATTATCACTGATCCCTTCCTTACGGGCGGCTTCAATCACCTTAGGATCATTAGGGTCGAGGAAGATATCTAATTGTGCTTTATAGAGATCTTTATCGTTTGGCGTGTTAGCGGCTGCTTCGATTTTGTCGGCATCGTAGAGCAATACCCCAAGGTAACGAATACGGCCTACGCAGGTCTCAGAACATACCGTTGGCTGCCCGGCTTCGATACGTGGGAAGCAGAAAGTACATTTTTCTGATTTGCCTGATTTCCAATTGAAGTAGATTTTCTTGTAAGGGCAGGCGGAGACACACATGCGCCAGCCGCGACACTTATCTTGGTCAATGAGCACAATGCCATCTTCTTCACGCTTATAAATCGAGCCCGATGGGCAAGAGGCGACGCACGCTGGGTTTAAGCAGTGTTCGCACAGGCGTGGCAAGTACATCATGAAGGTTTTTTCAAATTGACCGTAGATGTCTTTTTGCAGCACATTGTCAAAGTTTTTGTCTTTCTTACGTTTTTCAAACTCAGTGCCGAGAATTTCTTCCCAGTTTGGACCCCAATCGATTTTTTCCATCCGCTGACCGGTGATCAGTGAACGTGGTCTGGCGACCGGTTGATGTTGGCTATCGGGCGCGGTGTGCAAATATTGGTAGTCAAAATCGAATGGCTCATAGTAGTCATCGATTTCCGGCAGATCCGGGTTGGCGAAGATCTTGGCCAATAATCTAACTTTGCCGCCGATTTTGAGTTCTAACTTACCTGCAGAGTTACGCTTCCAGCCGCCATTCCATTTATCTTGGTTTTCCCATTCTTTAGGGAAACCAATACCCGGTTTGGTTTCGACGTTATTAAACCAAGCGTATTCAACCCCTTCGCGGGAGGTCCAAACGTTTTTACAAGTAATGGAGCAAGTGTGGCAACCGATACATTTATCGAGGTTGAGTACCATGCCTATTTGGGCTCTAACTTTCATAACTTATTCCTTGCTCAAATCTTATTTAGTGTCTAACCAGTCGACGTTGTGCATCTTACGTACAACAACAAATTCGTCGCGGTTACAACCGACAGTACCGTAGTAGTTAAAGCCATAGGCTTGCTGGGCATAGCCACCAATCATATGGGTAGGTTTCATCACGGCGCGGGTGACTGAGTTGTGGATCCCGCCACGGGTGCCGGTCATTTCTGAACCTGGTACGTTTACGATACGTTCTTGGGCGTGGTACATCATGCTCATGCCTTCGGGGACTCGCTGGGAGACCACGGCGCGGCAAGCAATCGCCCCGTTAACGTTGAAGACTTCAATCCAGTCGTTATCTTCGATACCGGCAATTTTGGCGTCGGTTTCGCTCATCCAGACGATGGGGCCACCGCGGGACAGGGTCAGCATCAACAGGTTGTCCGAGTAGGTGCTGTGGATCCCCCATTTTTGGTGTGGCGTGATCCAGTTAAGGACGATTTCCTTATTGCCGTTGGGCTTTTTGTTTAGTACTGGAGCGACGGTTTTTAAGTTGATCGGCGGCTTATAGGTACAAAGCTGTTCACCAAAATCACGCATCCATTGGTGATCTTGATAAAACTGTTGGCGGCCAGTAATAGTGCGCCAAGGTATTTGCTCGTGTACGTTGGTGTAGCCCGCGTTATAGGACACATGTTCATCTTCTAAGCCAGACCAAGTGGGCGAGGAGATGATTTTCCGTGGTTGGGCGACAATATCGCGCCAGCGAATTTTTTCTTCTTCCTTGGGTTTGGCGAGATGGGTGTGATCTAAACCGGTAAATTCACCGAGTGCTTCCCAGGCTTTTACGGCAACTTGGCCGTTGGTTTCTGGGGCGAGTGCTAGGATCATTTCACAGGCATCGATAGCGGTATCTAACTTAGCTAACCCTTTATTAACGCCTTCATCCGTATGGGTATAATTGAGTTGACGTAGGAGTTTGACTTCATCCTTAGTATCCCAACTAATGCCTTTGCCGCCGTTACCTATGTTTTCCAGTAATGGCCCTATGGAGGTAAAACGGGCATAGGTATTAGGATAATCGCGCTCAACCATAGTCAAGTGCGGCATGGTTTTACCCGGAACAGGTTCACATTCACCTTTCCACCAGGCTTTCACATCATAGGGTTGGGCTAATTCCCCTGGGGTATCGTGGTGCATTGGGATAGTGACCAGATCTTGCTCTACACCTAAGTGGCCTTTACAGGCCTTAGAAAATGCCTTGGCAATACCCTTGAAGATGTCCCAATCCGAGCGAGCTTCCCACACAGGGTCAATAGCGGCCGAAAGAGGATGAATAAAGGGATGCATATCCGAGGTATTCATATCATCTTTTTCGTACCAAGTTGCAGTAGGTAAGACAATATCTGAATATAAACAAGTGGTTGACATACGGAAATCTAAGGTTACCCACAGATCAACTTTGCCTTCTGCACCTTGTTCTTTCCATTCAACGTCTTCAGGCTTATTACCGCCAAAATCACCCAGATCTTTACCGAGTAAGCCATGCTTAGTGCCGAGGAAATGGCGCAGCATGTATTCATGGCCTTTACCGGAGGAGCCCAGCAGGTTAGAGCGCCAAATAAACATATTGCGGGGGAAGTTTTTCGGATCGTCCGGTTGTTCACAGGCAAATTTCAGATCGCCCGTTTTAAGCTGGGATACTACATATTGTTCAACCGTTTGGTTTGCCGCTTTTGCGCTGGCAGCGAGGTGCAGCGGGTTAGTGCCTAACTGTGGCGCAGAGGGTAACCAGCCCATGCGTTCGGCGCGGCTGTTGAAATCGATAATGCTGCCACTCCAGTTTTCCTTAGGTGCAAGTGGCGAAATGATTTCGGACATGTTCAGTTTTTCATAGCGCCATTGGCTGGAATGGTTATAGAAAAACGAAGTGCCGTTCATATGGCGGGGAGGGCGTTGCCAATCGAGAGCAAATGCCAGTGGTGTCCAACCCGTTTGTGGTCGCAGTTTTTCTTGGCCGACATAGTGGGCCCAGCCGCCGCCGGATTGACCGACACAGCCACACATCATCAGCATGTTGATCAGGCCGCGGTAGTTCATGTCCATGTGGTACCAGTGGTTAAGCGCGGCACCCACAATCACCATTGAACGACCCTGGGTTTTATCCGCATTTCTGGCAAACTCAGTGGCGACACGGATCACATCGGCACGTTTCACGCCTGTGATCACTTCCTGCCAAGCGGGGGTGTATGGCACGTTGTCATCGTAGGAGCTGGCGCGCTGGTCATCACCAATACCGTTATCTACACCATAGTGGGCCAACATAAGATCATATACGGTGGCCACTTTGGCTTGGCTGCCATTCGCCAGTTGCACCGTCTTGACGGGCACCTTGCGTAACTGGATGTCGCTGTGTTCAGTGTGTTGAAAATATTGATACTCGTGGGGCGCGCCGCCGAAGTAGGGGAAGGCAACTTGAGCAAATTCATCATGTTGATCTTTAAGGGTCAATAGCACATCAATATCGCCATGGCGATCTTTCTGCTCTAAATTCCATTTGCCTTTTTCGCCCCAGCGATAGCCGATAGAACCATTAGGGCTGGTCATTTTTCCTTGGCTATCAATTGCAATAGTTTTCCAATCAGGATTGTTTGTTTCGCCAAGATTATCAACAAGATCGGCGGCTCGCAGGAAGCGGCCACTGGTGAGGTGCCCATTGCTTTCTTCAAGCATGACCAAGATGGGCATATCGGTGTAATGTTTAACATAATCAGTGAAATAGGTACTAGGGTTATTCACATGAAATTCTTGCAAAATCACATGGCCAAACGCCATCGCCAGCGCGGCATCTGTGCCTTGGCGCGGTGCTAGCCAAGTATCACCGAACTTAGAGGCTTCGGAATAATCCGAAGTGATAACGCAGGTTTTGGTGCCCTTGTAACGCACTTCACTCAAAAAGTGAGCATCGGGGGTACGGGTTTGAGGCACGTTTGAGCCCCAAACTATGATGTAGTTGGAGTTATACCAGTCGGCGGATTCTGGCACATCGGTCTGCTCGCCCCAAACCTGCGGTGATGCTGGGGGTAAATCGCAATACCAATCATAGAAGCTAAGACAGTTCGCACCGATTAAGGAAAGGTAACGAGCACCCGCCGCATAGGACACCATAGACATCGCCGGAATGGGCGAGAAGCCTGCGATACGATCCGGACCATAGGCCTTAGTGGTGTACACGTTAGAGGCGGCAATGATCTCATTGACTTCATCCCAACTGGCACGAATAAATCCCCCTAGACCGCGGCGCTCTTTGTAGCTTTTTGCCTTAACGGGATCATTAACAATCGATGCCCATGCATCGACGGGATCGGCATAGCGCTGCTTTGCCTCCCGCCAAAGTTTCATCAGTTGTTGGCGGATTTTAGGGTATTTCAGTCGGTTAGCGCTATAAATGTACCAAGAATAACTCGCGCCTCTTGGGCAGCCACGGGGCTCATGGTTGGGTAAATCGGGACGGGTGCGGGGGTAATCGGTTTGTTGGGTTTCCCAGGTGACTAAGCCATTTTTGACATAGATTTTCCAGCTACAGGAACCGGTACAGTTAACGCCGTGGGTGGATCTTACAATTTTATCGTGCTGCCAGCGTTGTCGGTAACCCTGCTCCCAAGTTCTGTCTTGCTCAGTCGTAACGCCATGGCCGTTGGCAAACGGTTCCTGACGGGTCTTAAAAAAACGCAATTTATCGAGTAAGTGACTCATTTTATTAATAAACTCCTGATGCGATACTGCTCTCAACAGAGAATGCTAATTGACGCAAAAGCAATACTCGTTGCCTGACTCTATGGATAGATTTGGTGTTGGTTAAAAACCATTTCTAATTGTTTAATTTTTGTGTTTTTTCTGGCTGATTTTGGTTGGATTTGTGCACAAAGTCTGACGCTAGTCACATAGGCGAATGTTGATCGCGATCAATAAATAATTGTTTTTGTGAAGAATATCCCTTTGTGAGTACCTAGGGGTTGCGTCATATCCATAGCGCAATTTCAGTGACTTAGAAGGCTCGAATATCGGTACTTGTATAGATATTAATCATGGCTTTAATCGGTTGCTGGGTAGGGTGTGAACTGGGTGACTTTGTGTGAATGCCGTTTGTGGATCGAGATCACGCTTATAGGCAAATACCTACTTAGAGGAAGAGGCTTTTCTCTTAAAGTCTCCTATGATGATAAAAGCTAAAGCAATGTGACAAAAATGTGTTTGATTTTGTGCTTCAAAATTGGCTCGTGTTACATCGATTTTAAGGGGGATTTACGGTGGAACGAGACAGTTAAGTGGATCGCAGCCGCGTGGATAACAGCATGTTTATGCAGAAATTTGGGAGAGATTATGACAACTCAAACCAGTGATGAAGCAAGTGATAGTAAGCGCTTAGAATTAAAAATTTTCCTCTTTTTAACTGTGCTATTAGCACCGATATTGTCCGTATTACTGGTCAGTGGCCTAGGTTTTGCGATTTGGTTCAGCCAAATTCTTACTGGCCCACCGGGTGCTGGCTAAGCCAAAAACAACAATAACAATGCAATAGAGTGGAATGTCGGATGAGCAAAGAACTTCATATCACCAGTTTAGTGGTGCAAGTATTGCCGCAGAAAATGGCAGACGTTAGGCAACACATTATGACGATTGAAAACGCCGAACTTTCCGTAAATAACGATGTGAAATTGGTCGTTGTACTTGAAGGCGATTCCCAACGCGCCTTGATGGACGGCATAGAAAAGATCAATGCCATTCCTGGCGTCCTATCCGCCACTATGGTTTACCACCAGAGTGAAACGCTCGAAGAGGGTGAAGAATGAACATGAACAGACGCGATTTTATTAAAGCCAACGCGGTGATCGCCGCGGCCGGTGCCGCAGGCTTAGCCTTGCCCGCGGGCGCAAGCAACTTAATTACCAGCTCAGAACAAACTAAACTCGAATGGAACAAAGCGCCTTGCCGTTTCTGCGGCACGGGTTGTTCCGTGATTGTCGCCACCCGCGATGGCAAAGTCGTGGCCACCCACGGCGATGCCAACAGTGAAGTTAACCGTGGCTTGAACTGTATCAAGGGTTATTTCCTGTCGAAAATCATGTACGGCAGCGATCGTCTGACTACGCCTATGCTGCGAATGACCGATGGCAAATACGATAAACACGGCGAATTCTCACCTATCAGTTGGGATAGCGCCTTTGACATCATGGCGCAAAAGTGGAAAGAAACCATCAAAGCCAAGGGACCAACCGCAGTCGGCATGTTCGGCTCGGGCCAGTGGACAGTATGGGAAGGTTACGCCGCCGTTAAGTTGATGAAAGCGGGCTTTGGCTCGAACAATATCGACCCTAATGCGCGCCACTGTATGGCGTCGGCCGTGGTCGGTTTTATGCGTACCTTCGGTATCGATGAGCCTATGGGTTGCTATGACGATATGGAAGCGGCCGATGCCTTCGTGCTGTGGGGCTCGAATATGGCCGAAATGCACCCTATCCTCTGGAGCAGGGTGACCGATCGCCGTTTGAGCGCACCCCATGTTAAAGTGGCAGTGCTGTCTACCTTTGAACATAGATCCTTCGATTTAGCCGATTTGCCGATCGTATTCACTCCGCAAACCGACTTAGCTATGTTGAACTTTATCGCTAACTATATTATTCAGAACGATAAAGTGAATTGGGACTTCGTTAAAAAACACGTTAACTTCCGCCAGGGCACCACAGACATAGGCTACGGTTTACGTCCAACCCATCCGCTTGAACAGAAAGCCAAAAACGTCAAAACGGCGGGGGATTCAACGCCAATCGATTTTGATACATTCAAGGCGTTTGTGGCCGATTATACGGTAGAAAAAGTCAGTAAACTGTCCGGTGTTCCAGAGGATAAGTTAATTGAATTGGCGAAGCTGTATGCCGATCCAAATACGAAAGTGACTTCGTTTTGGACCATGGGCTTTAACCAGCATACCCGCGGTGTATGGTGTAACAATCTGATTTATAACATCCACTTACTGACGGGTAAAATATCTACCCCGGGTAACAGCCCATTCTCATTGACGGGCCAACCCTCAGCCTGTGGTACGGCCCGTGAAGTGGGAACTTTCTCCCATCGTTTACCCGCCGATATGGTGGTCACTAACCCTGAGCACAGAAAACACGCCGAACACATTTGGAAGATCCCTAGCGGTATCATTCCACCTAAGCCCGGTTACCACGCCGTCGAGCAAAACCGTCGCTTAAAAGACGGCGACTTGAACTGCTATTGGGTGCAAGTGAACAACAATATGCAGGCCGGCCCTAATATCAATGAAGAAGGGCTACCAGGATATCGCAATCCTGCCAACTTTATTGTGGTATCGGATGCCTATCCAACGGTCACTACTCAAGCGGCGGATCTGATCCTGCCAACGGCGATGTGGGTCGAGAAAGAGGGCGCCTATGGTAATGCCGAGCGCCGTACCCAGTTCTGGCACCAAATGGTGCAGGCACCGGGTGAGTCCCATTCGGATCTGTGGCAATTGATGGAATTTTCCAAGCGTTTTACCACGGATGAAGTCTGGCCGAATGACGTGCTTGCCGCTAACCCTGAGTTTAAGGGCAAAACCCTGTTCGAAGTGTTGTACCAAAACGGTAATGTTGACAAGTTCCCATTGACGGATACCGATCCTAAGTATCTGAACAATGAAGCGAAACACTTTGGTTTTTACGTGCAGAAGGGCTTATTCGAAGAATACGCAACCTTTGGCCGTGGCCATGGTCACGATTTAGCCCCCTTTGAGGCTTACCACGAAGCCCATGGATTACGTTGGCCTGTGGTCGATGGTAAAGAAACTAAGTGGCGTTTCCGTGAAGGTACGGATCCCTATGTTAAAGCGGGTAAAGGCTTTGAGTTTTATGGGCATGCCGATGGCCGCGCGGTGATTTTTGCGCTGCCCTATGAGCCAGCCGCAGAGTCTCCGGATGAAGAATATGATATTTGGTTATCCACAGGTCGTGTGCTTGAGCACTGGCATTCGGGTTCTATGACCCAACGTGTGCCCGAGCTTTACCGCGCTTTCCCTGATGCCGTGTGTTTTATGCACCCAGAGGATGCCAAAAAACGTGGCCTTCGCCGTGGCGATGAAGTGCGAGTGGTATCACGCCGTGGTGAGATCAAGACGCGAGTCGAAACCCGTGGCCGTAATAAACCGCCCGTTGGCCTGGTGTTTGTACCTTGGTTTGATGCTAGCCAGCTCATTAATAAAGTCACCTTAGATGCGACAGATCCCTTGTCAAAACAAACTGACTTTAAGAAATGTGCGGTGAAGATCGTCAAGGTATAAGGAGTACGGAATGAAAACATTCAAATTAGTCTCAACATTAGGCTTACTCGCACAGGGCTTAGTCTTTATGGCCAGCGTCTCGGCAGCCAGTGTTCCCGATGAGAAAATCGATACCCTGCGTCAGGCGCCGATCGATGTCGAGCTTACGCCACCGGCGATGCAAACAGTACGCAACACAGATGTTAAAGAGGTGCGTAATTACCCGATGCAGCCGCCAGTGATCCCCCATAAAATTGATGGCTATCAATTGGATCTTAAAGTGAATAAATGTATGGCCTGCCATGCGAGAAGCCGCACCGGTGACTCCCAAGCGCCTATGGTCAGCGTGACACACTATATGGATCGGGATAATAACTTTTTAGCCGAGCTCTCTCCGCGTCGTTATTTCTGCACTCAATGCCATGTGCCGCAGTTAGATGCCAAACTCCTAGTCGAAAACGACTTTGTAGATATGGAACATCTTATTAAAGCCAACACCGAGCAGAAAAAACACTAGGAGTCAGCATGTTAGATAAACTGAAAAAAATCTGGCAAGTACTCAATCGCCCGAGTGTGCACTACAGTCTAGGTTTTTTAACCTTAGGTGGTTTCGTGGCGGGGGTGATTTTTTGGGGGGGCTTTAACACCGCGCTTGAAGCCACTAACCAAGAAGCTTTCTGTATCGGTTGCCACGAAATGGAAAATAACGTCTACCAAGAGTTACAGACGACTATCCATTTCACTAACCGCAGTGGTGTGCGTGCGACTTGTCCCGATTGCCATGTGCCACACAATTGGACCGATAAGATCGCCCGCAAGATGCAGGCATCCAAGGAAGTGTGGGGCAAAGTGTTTGGTACTATTAATACCCGTGAGAAGTTTGAAAGCAAACGTCGTGAACTGGCGGAGCACGAGTGGGAAAGGTTAAAGGCAAACGACTCTTTAGAGTGTCGAAACTGCCATAACTTTACCTATATGGACTTTACTCGCCAATCACCTCGGGCGGCGCAGATGCACTCCACCTCGCTGGCGAGCGGAGAAAAAACCTGTATCGACTGCCATAAGGGTATTGCTCACCACCTCCCTGATATGAAAGGGGTGGAAGGCTTCTAACCTTGCCAGATTGATCATCGCCCTAAGGCCAAGTGCATTCCACACTTGGCCTTTTTATTGGGGCCACAGTTATAAAAGGACTTAACACTTTGTTGATCCCATCGAGCTTTCTCCCCTTAGGTTCCTGTTAGCATTCATCATTATAAATCCCTGTTTTGTCCGTGAGTAATCCATGCAACTCGATATTAACGGTTTAACCCCCGCAGCGTTTTTAGCCCAGTACTGGCAGAAAAAGCCACTGGTGATCCGTCAAGGATTTAAGCATTTTCAAGATTTAGTGTCCCCAGAGGAATTGGCGGGCTTAGCGATGGATGAGTTAGTCGAATCGCGGCGAGTTTATCAGCAGGCGGGGCAATGGCATGCGGAGTTTGGCCCCTTTGACTCCTATGACAAACTCGGTGAGCGGGATTGGACTCTAATAGTGCAGGCGCTGAATAACTGGCTACCCGATGCCGAAGCATTAATACAATGCTTTGATTTTATTCCCCGTTGGCGCTTCGATGATGTGATGGTCAGCTATGCGACTCCAGGCGGTGGTGTCGGGCCGCATATCGATCTCTACGATGTATTTATTTGTCAGGGTTCAGGACGTCGTCGCTGGCGAGTGGGGGATCGTGGCCCGCACCGTGAGTTTGCTGCCCACCCTGCGCTACTGCACACCGAAGCCTTTGAGCCGATAATCGATACCGAGTTATTACCCGGCGATATTCTCTATATTCCCCCAGGGTTTCCCCACGATGGAATAACACTCGAAGAATCACTAAGTTTTTCGGTGGGTTATCGTACTGCTTCGGCAAAGGATATGGTCAGTGCATTAGCGGATCATTTATCTGAACATGATTTAGGTGCCCAGCAGATTGAAGATCCTGACCGTCAAGTATCAAATCGTAGTGGTTGTGTCGACAAGGCTGATCTGACGCGTTTACGGTCACAACTTATCCAAGTATTGAATGATGACCTGGTCAGTGAGTTTTCCGGTCGCTACTTAACCCAGTCAAAATGTGCCTTAGATTTACCCGATGAGCCGCTGGATATCATCCTGGATGAGGTACTCGCTTGGCTAGACGAGCAGCCACTTATTCGCCTGGGCGGTTTACGTTGTCTGTATTTTGAGATAAGCCTTGGGCAGGGAGTTGTGTTTATCAATGGTGAACGCTACCAACTCCCCGCTGAATTGGCTGACGTCATCCCGCTACTCTGTGATGGCAATCTGTTAAGTAAGGCTGCGCTTGCACCTTGGTTAAACAATGCCGAATTTAGAGCACAACTGACTGAATGGGTGAATTTAGGCTACTGGTATTTTGACGATTTGAGTGACGGGGAGGATGAATAGCCTGATCCAACAATAAACCCAACAAAATAGATAAGGGCGCAAATATGTGCGCCCTTTACAACTGTTTATGCTTCCACGATGGAGAATTAAAGCTGTACCGTAAAGATCACATCTTTGCCAGCGGTCACGCTTCCCTGGGCTTTATCTAGGTATTTTACGTCTTCCATATTGGCGAGCACTACGGGGGTGAGCAAGCTATCCACTTGATCTTTTAGATAATCAATATCGAATGACAGGATAGGATCGCCCACTTTGACCTGCTGACCTTCCTCGGCCAAACGCTTAAATCCCTTGCCCCTGAGTTCAACCGTGCCGACACCAAAGTGGACGAACAATTCTAAACCTTGGGGTGACTCTATGCTAAATGCATGGTTTGTTTCGAAAATTTTACCAATAGTGCCATCAATTGGCGCGAGGATCAGTTCGCCTTTAGGGGCGATGGCTATGCCGTCACCGACAATTTTTTCGGCAAAAACCACGTCGGGGACTTTTTCAATCGCCACTATATCGCCACTCACGGGGGCATAGACCATGATGCCGCCGGCCAAATGGGCCTGTCCCGATACCAATCGCCTTATTCGGCTTAGAAATCCCATGATGTTGAGCCCCTTTTGCTTGTTTTTGTCATTGTTCTTTTGGTTTGTGAAGCAGCATAACGAATAAATTTCAATATTTATAGCTTGTTATACACTGCTGTAGGCTTGCAATGCGATCTTGTTGCAGCGCGGTGTGCGCCAGTTCTGAAAATTGTTCAAAATGACCTTGGCAAATGGCGGCCTTCACTTCTAGCAGTGAGTTTAAATTGACACTGAGTTCATCGAGCCCCATGCCGAGTAACAGCGGGATCATCATGGGCGAGCTGCCCAGTTCACCGCAAAGGGACACTTTTACACCCGCTTGCTTAGCTTGGCTAATGGTCATCTTGATTAAGGTTAAAATGGCGGGTGAGAGCGAAGGATAGTCCCGGGTGAGTTGTGGATTGGTGCGATCCGCCGCCATGGCGTATTGGGTTAAGTCATTGGTGCCAATACTGACAAAATCGAGTCTAGGTAACATAGAGGCCAGATTGAGCACGGCCGCGGGTGTCTCAACGACGATACCGTAACTCAGCTCGCCGTAGCCTTTTTCTTCCTCCTCGAGGGCATCTTGGCATTCGGCGATAAGCTGAAAAATATGATCGAGTTCTTCTACTTGGTTCACCATAGGAAACATTAGCCGGATAGGGCCGTGGTTGGCGGCCCGCAGAATCGCGCGGATCTGGGTTTTAAATAGCTCCGGGTGAGCTAAGGTGTAACGCACGCCACGCAGACCTAAGGCCGGATTGTCTTCAATCTCTTGGCACAGGCAGGGTAATTCTTTGTCTGCACCTATGTCTAACGTCCTGATAGTAAATGTTTTTCCACCTAAGGCATGCAAGGCCTCACAATAGAGGCTGTATTGGGCTTTTTCATCGGGTAGGGTGCTGACGTTCATCAACATAAACTCGGTACGAAATAAGCCAATACCGTCGGCGCCGACATCACTCACATGGGTAATGTCGTTTAGATTACCAACATTGGCGAGAAGCCCGATTTGATGGCCATCAAGGGTCTTAGCGGGAACATCCCGATAGGTCTGTAATGCGGCGCGTCTTGCCTGTTCATGGTGCAGGGTGACTGTTAAGCGTGCCTGTTGCTCTGGATTGGGGTTAACGCATAGTTCGCCGTTGAGCGCATCGAGCACTAATGGCGTGCCATTGGGGATAAACTCGGCATCAAACTGACAGCTTAAAATCGCCGGAATACCTGCAGCCTTCGCCAAAATGGCCGTGTGACTGGTTAAGCCACCGGTTTTAAGAACGATACCGCTAATATGCTCCTTGGGTAATAGGGCAAATTCGGCGGGGGTGAGGTCCTGTGCCAGCAGAATCGTCGGCGCGGTGAGTTTTTCAAGCCCTTGATCTAATCGGCCATTAATGGCCGCGACCAGGCGTTGCCCTAGGCAGCGGACATCCTGTGCACGGTTGGCAAGGTAAGGATCGTCCAGTGACTCTAACTCGTTGGCTTAATGCGCAAAAATACGCTCTACCGCGACACTTGCCGATAATTGCAGGGTCCGGATAGCCTCTTTGACTTGATCGTGGAGTTCTTCATCCTGCAGCAGTAATAAATCGGCCTCGATCAGTTGAAAATTTTCACATTCACTTTCGAGTTTGGCTTGGCTGTGGCTGAGTTGCTGTTGAAGTGCCTGTAATGCTTTGACAAATTTGCTTTGTTGTTGCGGGATCCGTGAAAGGGGAATAGGGCGATAATCGAGGTGATTTTCGGTGTGGTTAAGGTGCAGTGCCTGTCCAAAGGCAATCCCCGATGACACTATAATCCCCGTAATCGACATATTTATTCCTACTTTATTCCTACAATCGAGTCTTAGCTGCCAGTAACAGCAAAGTTTAACTTAAGGTAATTAAGAGCGCTGATACTTTTTCAACGGCTTCCTGTGCCTGCTCGCCATCGGCAAACACTCTCACAGTAACCCCCTGGTACAAACCTAAGGTTTGTAATTTAAACAAGCTTTTAGCACTGGCTTGTTTACCATTGCATTCCACTAATACATCGCAATCAAAGGTCTTAGCTTCTTTAACTAAGAGTGCCGCTGGGCGGGTATGGATACCATGTTTTGCGGTGATAGTGACAGATTTTTCGTACATATTGGATAGACTCTTATGGGCGTGTTACGGCGCTGCTTCTGGCTCGATAATTTGGTAGCCCTGTTTTTTTAAGGCGGCAATCGCGCTGGTTAAGCGATTCTTTTTCACGAGAATATAATCGGTATCGAAGGTCGAAAGCGCAAAAATACTGATTTGTACGTCCGCTAGGGTGCCAGAAACTTTAGACAGAATGCCAGTCATTGAAAATCCCAACGGCCCTAAAACCTCTAAACAGCACCAGTTTGGCTCCTGTTCGAGACTGTCGAGTTCAATGTCGCTGGAAATCACTAGAGTAAGGCCTTCCTCCGTCTTGCCGATAAAATACACTTCCTCTGCAAATACCTCACTGGGTAATTGAGCATTAGGGCTAAAGCTATGGATAGTGTATTGCCGCGTGTGGACGGCTAAGGTCATGCGCATTGATGGTTCCTCAATCGGCACTGCAAGTTAGGCAGCCTAGTTTGAATGGGTTACAGCATACCTTATAACATAAACGCCAAGATAGGCAGACGTGCGCCACAGTGTAAACTAAAAGAAGGCGTCCTTAAACGCCTCCTTTTGCTGCATAGCTGTGTATTGAGTACTGCGGTTTAGATTTTGAATTGGCCTAAGGTATGCGACATATCTTGGCTAATATCTTTGAGTGATTGGGCGGCGCGGCTATTGCCTTCGTTCGCCGTGACCGACACTTCGGTCAATTCTGAGATATTACAGATGTTGCGATTAATTTCCTCGGTTACAAGGGACTGTTCTTCAGTCGCACTCGCAAGCTGGGTGTTCATATCGCTGATATGGGCAATAAGCTGCAAAATCGCCGCCATGGCTTTACCAGCTTCGCGGGCCTGGGCCTGGAGTTCGTCGGATTGATGCTGAGTTTGACTATTACTCTTCATCACTGAGCCGACACCGGTTTGGATTTCGGTGATGATTTTTTGAATTTCATTGGTCGAATCCTGGGTGCGATTGGCCAGTGCGCGCACTTCATCGGCGACCACCGCAAATCCTCGGCCATGGCTGCCCGCCCTTGCGGCCTCAATGGCGGCATTGAGTGCTAACAGGTTAGTCTGGTCTGCAATACCCCGGATCACATCGAGAATGCTGCCAATTTGTTCAGATGCAACCCCCAGTTTTTGGGTGATGGCCTCTGAGGCTTTAAGTTCAATGGCGAGTTTTTCAGTGTTGCGCACAGTGTTATCGATAACCACTTGGCTCTGCTCGGCTTGATCCTTAACGCTGGTGGCGGCATCCGCGGCTTGCTGCGTATTGCTTGCCATCTCATGGGTAGTCGAGAGCATTTGGTTGACTGCAGTGGCAACGCTACCGGTTTCACGGTGAATATGCTCAGCGCTCTGGTTCGAGGCTTCAACGGCGAGCATAAGCTGTTTGGCGTCGTTATCGAGGGATTGGCCTAGGGGTTGTAAATGGCCCACCATATCACCAATTTTTTGCGCGAAAAGATTGTAGGCGAGGGCAAGGTGAGCAATTTCATCTTTACCTTGGGTGCTTATGCGTTGGCTCAAGTCGCCTTCACCTTGGGCGATATCTTCTAGCGCGTCGATGGCAGCATTAAGGGGCGAGGTAATTGAGTGATTCAGCACAAGGAAAAATGCAAAAATAGGCACTGAAATTAAAAACATAATAATCAGATAATCAACAATTACCGCACTTAAGCTTTGCTTAACATCACTCAGATATGCCCCGGTGATAATAGTCCAGCCCCACTGTGGATAATAACGAGCAGTGGCCAGTTTATCCTCAACGACCTTAGTCACAGGGTTAGCGATGGGATATTCTAAGGAGGTTTTTGACTGACTGCGGGCTAAGGGCAACATAGTTGCTAACGGATTGGTGCCATTGGGTAAGCGATAATTGAGCGCCGATGTCCCGATAAGCTCGCGGGTTTCACCATGGGCCAATATTTGATTGGTATCATCAATCACAATAAAGTAACCGGCGCCAGCATAGCGGGTTTGATTGATAAGCTCAGCGGCGGCTTTTTTGGCCTCCTCCTCGGTGGTTTTACCCTTAAGTGCATCCTGACGGTATACATCAACAATACTTAAGATGCTGCCTAATTGGCCATCAATTTGCAGCCATTTTTGATCGATTAAATTGCTGTACTGTTCTTTAATCGAGAAACTCGCAAAACACACAGTGCCAATGGCTGCCATGACTAACATCATCATCAGCCGTTGCAGTATGGTAAATCGACGCAAAAATGTGATCATTTGAGTTCCTTAGACGAGCAAGATATTGCGCCACAATATACCTGCGAATGTTTTTTAAGAGAATCGCGTATGTTCAAATTTCGTGTAAAGCTGTTAGGAATATTAGTATTTTTTGATCTTAAGCAGGATATTGATAAGGCGAGGGTGATGGAATTGATTGCCAAGTCACCTCCCTTGTTATTAAGTGAGCGGTAACCGACCCTTTGTTGTTTGGTGAATGATTAAATATCAATGGGTTATAGCATTGTTAAGTTAAAGTTCGAGCAAAATTCAGCTAATCAATTGTTTTAGTTTTGATTTTTTAGGTATTTACGCGCAAGATTAATTTACTGTTTAGTTTGAGAATCGATTATGACTACAAATACAATTGTCACTTCGGATGATATTTTACTGAAGTTATGCCACTCGGTAGCCCATGTGCTATCCCATACCAGTGCTAGCCATGTGAGCCATGCGGGTATGGTACAAAGCATCACGCGTACCCGCCTTAAACCCGATCTTGGCTGCTTTTCTATTTTTGATGGTGGATTTTCAGGCCTAGTCGTTATCAACTTTTCCGCCTCCGCCGCGATTGAAATTTACCGTCGTTACATGCTGAACATGGGGATGCCGGAAGCGGAATTAGCGTTTTCCCACACCTCCGATGAAGTTGGCAACGTGATGGGGGAGTTGATGAACCAGATCCTCGGTGATTTTATTAATAAAATCTCTAAGGAATTGCAGACGTCAATCAGCCAGAGTCAGCCAAAAATGTTGACTATTAATAAAGAGTTGACCATTTCAATCGACGCCAATCTCGACGATCCTGTGGCGAGGCGAGTGTCTTTTAAAACCGAGAATAACCATATTTTTTACCTCGAATTCGCCATGGATAAAACTGAATTTATTAAGTTAGATGAGTTTGAATACGATGAAGAATTCGACCCAGATAGCCTGTTGGAACAACATGGTCAAAATGGGAATCAGACCGCCACATCAAACACAGTTTCACCCTGGACTAAGATGGCCGATAAGCCCGCAATCGCCAGTCAATTACATGATGTTGACGCCGATGATCTGCTCGATCAGTTGGGCATTTAAGCAGATAAGTGCTTGTAAGACGAATGTTAAACCATTCGTCTATACAAGTTGATTGAACTGTTTTAGTATCGTCGCAAAATAATAACTAAGGTTAAAAACCCGCTATGGCGTCGAAAGCGACCTCTATCGATATTGCTTATCGTGCTGGTGTATCCCAGTCAACGGTTTCCCGTGCCCTGAGAAACAGCCCGTTAGTCAATTTAGAGACTCGTCAGCGAATTCAAGCGATTGCGAAGGAGTTGAACTACAAAGTCGATAAAAATGCCAGTAATCTTCGCACCCAAAATAGCCATACATTGGCGCTGCTATTATGTGAAGATCCCACCAATGATGACTCGTTAATCAATCCCTTTTTTCTGTCGATGCTGGGGTCGATCACTCGGGCAACCGCGCAGCAAGGATATGATTTACTTGTTTCTTTTCAACAGTTATCCAGCGATTGGCACGCCGATTACGAGGACAGTAATAAGGCCGATGGTATTATTCTGCTCGGCTATGGCGATTATATGGACTACGAGCAAAAGCTCGAACGGTTATTGGCCCAAAACACCCATTTTGTGATTTGGGGGGCTGAACATAATAATAAGTCTGTATTGTCAATTGGTTGCGATAACCATCAGGGCGGTTTAATCGCAACAGAGCATTTGATTTCCCTTGGACGTAAAGCATTTGCCTTCTTAGGCGATGCATCTAGCCACAGCCCCGAGTTTAGGGATAGGTACCTTGGGCACGTTAAAGCCTTACAAGCGGCAAATATTCCCGTTGATAGCAATAAACAAGTGTCGGCCATCAGCACGGAAAGCTCGGGTTATGATGCGGCGATATCATTGTTGGAACGGGGAGCAACATTTGATGCGATTTTTGCCGCCAGCGATTTAATTGCCATCGGCGCCATTCGGGCACTCAAAGAAAAGGGAATCGCGGTACCGGAACAGGTTGCCGTGGTCGGCTATGACGATATTCCCGTTGCCAGTTTTGCCAACCCGCCATTGACGACCATTAAACAAAATACCCAGTTAGCCGGCGAAATTTTAGTGGAGAGTGTGCTTAAGCTGATCCGCGGTATCGAAGTCAGCCCACAAGTTATTCCAACCACATTAGTGGTCCGTAGTTCCTGCGGCATAGACAGTACGCCAATAGAGGCACTATAAATCTATTTTTAATCAAAACTGCTAGATGATTAATTATGCCGATACTGCCATATTTAAGATTTAGTAAACAAGCGATTGATGCCCTGCAAATAGTGCAGCACATAAATACTAAGACGTTAGCCAGTAGGAGGCATTTTGCTCATCATTGCGTCATTATTACTTATCTTATGTGGTTTAGTTCATTCGATCCTTGGTGAACGCTACATTCTGATCCGTTTGTTTAAGCGTGATAATTTGCCACATATTTTCGGAAGTGATCAATTTACAAAAGGTACTCTTCGGTTTGCATGGCATATAACAAGTTTTGCTTGGTTTGGTTTTGCGGCACTCTTAGTGTTACTGCCTGATTCGAGAATATTACTTTTTACTGTCAGCATTATATTTGCTCTAAGTGGCGTTTTTTCTGCTTACTACACCAAAGGTAAACATTTATCATGGTTGGTGTTTTGGATTATCAGCGCATTAACACTAGCGAGTGCGGTTAATGGCTAACAAATGCCTGCACAATGCACCTTCTGCGCTCGACTCGCAACGAGTTGCGCGCGCGTGACGGGTGTTATGCCTCTTGTAGATGTATAACAAGTTGCCCAATTTTGCCGCAAACAGGATCTATATCAGTCTTCGCACTTCTTTCGCTCTTCTTGAATAAAGGATTATTTGTGTTAAATAGATTTTTTATGGTTGGAAGCCTTTTTATCTTAGGCTCTTGTGCTCTTAACTCAGCACCTACTTCACATCAAGAGCCGAATGAAGTGTATTTGTCTGATGGAAGAATTATCTATTTAGGTGAAATTACCCATGAAAAGAATGAGCAAGTATTTTCACTTTTTAAGTCGAACACTCATGTCACACTACTCGAAATAAGCTCTGTAGGTGGGGATGTGTTAGATGGTATGGAATTAGGCTCTTGGATAAAAGATCGAAACTTAGACGTGCAAGTCGGTATGGTATGTGCGTCGTCCTGTGCAAACTATGTATTTTTAGCTGGAAATAATAAATATCTACAGGAACAATCAATATTAGTATGGCATGGAAGTTCATATCAACCTGACATCGATATATTAGTTAAATCCGGACATGAGTTTACCAATCGATGGCGTGAACAAGAGACAGCCTTTTTTAAACGTGTAGGTGTTAATTATCAAATTACCACCTGTGGAATTACACAGGTTCCAACTGGATTGTCTATTTTGCATTTCCTCAATATTACTAATATTAAGGGATTTGACTATTCAATAGAGGATATGGAACGGTTTGGAGTAAAAGGAATTACTTTTGTTGATAGTCACTGGTTAGGTTCTCCACATTTAGATTTGCAAGGAGTATTTAGGGCTAGTTATTGCGAATAAGATGAAAAGCTTGAAGTCCCATCTTAATGGTACAGTCATTTACACCCGAATGAATTTTGCCTTTATTCCCCTATAAGGGCCCTACAAGGGAGCCCTCACTTTTATGAACGGGTTTATTTTCCCCCGTATTGACGCAAAAACTTGGGTACATCCGCTTTTGCTTTTTTAGCTAGGGTTTGCAGTAAGCTAAATGGCGGTGCAGAAATAGCGTAGTCTCGTTGTAAGTCATCGAGCATGGTGAGCCACAGATGGCCGGTCATCTGCGCATCGGCTAAGGCGCGGTGAAAGGTGCCGTCGTTGGGGATTTGTTTATAGCGAACTAAGGTGGCAAGTTGATGATTGGTGGCTAAGGGATATAAACGCCTCGCCACCAGCAAAGAGCAACCAAATTGCCCCGCATATTGATGGCCTATATGGGCAAATTCGGCATCGAGAAAGCGTTGGTCAAATGCCGCGTTATGGGCAACTAGATGATGATTGCCGATAAAGTCAGCAAAACGGGCCATCACTTCGTGATTGGGCGCCGCATGCTTAAGCATCTGATTGCTGATCCCCGTGTAGTCCTCAATAAAGGCGCTGATCTTAAATCCTGGGTTCATTAACTCTGAAAATCGATCGGTTATCACACCTTGTTCTATGAGCACAGCGCCGATTTCGATGGCGCGATCCCCTTGATTGGGAGACAGGCCAGAGGTTTCAAAGTCGAGCACGACTAAGGTATTTGCGGGACTAAATGTGGGTTTTTTAGGCATAAATCTGTCTTAGGTTCGCTATTTTACTCAAGTGTTTGGCCCTTTAATGGACCAAAATGGATGCTAAGTTGTCTGCAATTATCAGAGCTTAAATATCATAGTGCAGATCCATACTTATTCTAAGCCCTAAGTTATAGGCATGATTTTGATGTAAATACTCCATTAATTCAGTATCCAGAAGCTGCGCTAGGGTGATGGGTCTTGCTTCCCAACGCGGCGCATGGCCCGCATCGTTAAAGTATGTAAGGTATAAGCGCCGCTGACTTTGGTTGATACCAAAATAGGTCATATTGCAGCGTTCGGCGATGGAGAGATAGGGTTCAAAATCGAGGGCATAGACCTGCATTGCATCGAATGCTGACCAGGGAATATACCGAGTCTTATCATAGTATTCTGCGGGCAAAATCGCCTCGGGCGCTATGGCGTCAAATAGGGCGATAACCTGCTGTAAATTTTGAAGTTTAATTATGCCGTTATTGTTCAATGTTGCTCCTTATTCCCAAAGCCTAGCAGCAAGTCCTGATGCCCTTTGGGTGATTTGGCTGCTGGCACGCTCGAAAACGGGCTGGGTGCCTAGGCAGGTAAAATGCGCTTTTGCGCGGGTGATGGCGGTGTAGACTAATTCCTTGGTGAGTAACTGCCACTGGGCTAGGCTGGGATTAGGCGGCAACACTAAGGCTACCTGATTAAATTCACTGCCTTGGCTTTTATGCACTGTCATTGCGTAGCAGGTTTCATGGCGCGGTAAGCGCGCGGGCAATACCTTAAGTTGGCTGCCGTCGGCCTTAATAAAGTGGGCCATTAATCGCTCGGGTTTGTCTTCGTCTTGTAAAATCAGTCCAATATCGCCGTTAAATAGCCCTAAGTTATAGTCGTTGCTTTGGATAATGATGGGTCTACCGAGGTAAAATTCCTGCTGTGGCTGGATAAGTTTCGCCTTGGCGAGGGCCAAAGTGACATAGCCGTTGATCCCTTCGACCCCATAATTACCCGAGCGCATGGCGCATAAAATACGGTATTGGTTAAAGGATTCGATAATATCAAAGGTGCTTGGGCGGGCGCCTTGGAGTAAGGGATTGAGATAATTGCCATAGAGACTCACCGCTTGTTCAAGCAGAGCATTGAGTCCGCTGTTGTTTTCAGGCTCACTGATTTTGGTCTGGGTCGCATTAGTGTCCATCCCATGCTCTAACCAGTTAAGTTCGGCAAATCCCCGTTGCCATACCTGTAATATCCCTGGCAAATCGGAGCGATTGACCGCGCTGGCGAGCAGTCCAATTCCCGCATCGCCCTTAAATCTATGGCTGTGCATTAACATGCACAGGCTGTCGCCAAGTTTGGGCGAGTCGCTGATATAGGGACTTAAATCGAAACCCGTTAAGCGGCTAAGCAGATTTGCCTGCTCCTTGGAATAGCGCATTTGCCAAGGAATGGCTTGCTCGCCAAACGGCTGATCTTCAACCTTTAGCCCGGCGCAAATATCGGCGAGTACGGCTCCGGCTTCGACGGAGGCGAGTTGGTCCTGATCCCCAAGCAAAATTAAGCTGGCGTGTTCGGGTAGGGCGCTGAGCAGTTTATCCATCATAGGTAAATCCACCATAGAGGCTTCATCGACAATCAAGAGGTCGAGCCTTAGGGGATTGCCTGCGTGGTGGCGAAATTGGGCGGAATTGGGGATCACCCCCAGTAATCTATGCAGGGTTGAGGCTTCCTCGGGGATCTGATCTAGGGCCCTTAACAGTGCCTCGTTATCCTTTAAGTCCGCTGTGCTGGCGTTAGGCAAAGTTAGCAGTACCTTGGCAAGGCGAGCCTTAGAGGCCTTAATGGATTCACTTAAACGGGCGGCTGCTTTGCCCGTTGGCGCGACGAGGCGGATTTCCCCAGGCTTAAGCATTTGTTGCAATAACAACAGCTTAGTTACTGTGGTGGTTTTACCTGTGCCCGGGCCGCCGGTGATCACCGCCAGCTTTTTACCGAGCGCCGTTGCCGTGGCGACTTTTTGCCAGTCGATGGCGTGGCTTCCCGCTGTCGCTGGGAACAATTGATCTAAATACTGCCCTAGATTGCCACTGGGATCCTGTTCATTCTCAAGGCTCGATTGCTGCGAGAGCCGCACTAATGCCGCCGCGACTTTGGTTTCAAACTGGTAATAACGTTGTAGATACAACCTGCCATTATCGAGGATTAGTGGCTTATTACTGCCCGCATGACCAACCGCATCAAAGGCTTGCAATCTGTCGTTGAGCTCCGCTAGGCTGAGGATAAGTTTACAATGGCTATATTGTTCAGCCAGAGGATTGAGTGGCACTAGATGGGCCAGCACTAGGCAACTGTGTTGGGAGGATAATTGCTGGCTCAGTAGGGCGCACAGCAGGATAAACAGCGGATCCTGTTGATCCTTAGGGTGTAACTGGGCCATTTCGAGGGCAAAATGGCGATCGAGTGGTGTCAGCAGCCTTTCTAACTCCCAGCGTTTGAGCAGTTCCTCGATAGGGGCGGTCAGTTGCACTGCACCATAGTCAAGCCAGTTTTCGGCGGTTTTAGCGTGGATGATACCCCGGTTTGAGGCTAGATTTGGCCCAAGTGTGGTGTTCATGCTATGGCTCCTGCCGCTTTTGGGGTTAATTGACTGCGCTTAAACAAAGCATCAAGGGCGAAAATAAGTGCCTTGGGCGGCTTATCATAATAGACGCCAAATCCCGGCTGCTGCGCCGACATTCCCCGTAAAAACAGATAGTAACAACCACCAATATGCATATCGTAGTCGTAGTCTGGTAGACGTAAAGCGAGGTATCTGTGCAGAGCCAAGGAATAGAGAATGTACTGCAAATCGTACCTATGCTCGGCTATCGCCTGTTGCAGAGCTCCCTGATGGTAGGCGTGGAACGAGTCACCTAAATGATTGGATTTATAGTCAGCAATATAGAACTTGCCTTGATATTCAAAGGTTAAGTCGATAAATCCCTTCAGCATTCCCTCAAGCTCGTCAAACTTGAGGTTCGATTCGTAGCCATACTGCAGCAACAGCGTATTGAGCTCTGTATCCTTAAGCGCGCTTAAGGGCAGGTAAAACTCCATCTCGACTAAAGTGTCCCGTGGGGCGAGCTTGGCAAGGCAGAGCGAAGAAGCGCTTGCATCCGATGGTGCAGTTTCATTCGGGGGCAGTGTGAGCGGGGCGTGCAACAAGTCCAAATACCAAGCCTGCAGCACGGCTTGCCATTCTGGGGCAATAGCGTATTGCAGCATCGCCTTAGGCAAATGCTGTGCTAAATCGATTTCAGCCTTTGTAAAATCAATGAGTTCTAACACTAAATGCATAAAACTACCCGCATTGGCGCCGCGCTCGAAGTTAAAGCGGTTCAAGGCGAGGGGATCTTGCTCTCCAATTTGAGGATCGCTGGCGACTTCCCCTAATAGATTCAGCGTCGCTGGGCCCAATGCGGCGCCATTTAGCTCAAGTGCTCCTAGGGCTTCATCATCGGCCCCGGGTTTGGCCTTACCTTGGCCAGTATTTTTGACTAAGCCGGAATAACTGCCGACCCGCCAGGGCGTTATATAGTGGCGGGTCACGGTTTTAGCGCTTAAGACCTGCGCCTCATCTTGGCTTGAGGGCAGTGAGCTTAGGTCGATATGCTCGGGCACTAGGGTAAAATTAATCGCATCAAGGTCTTGAGTAAGATGCTGCACCGCTTGGCATAGGCGGCTAAAGTCACAGTTGTCGTCATCAATGCCCAGCAGATAGCCTATGGCGGTTTCATGCAACTGACTCTTGAGCCCGTTTTTAAGTTGGCGACTGTGATTGGCAACCGATAAATAACAGAGGTAAACGGGGCGGGTGAGCGCCACATATAAGAGGCGCAGATCTTCGGCTAAGGTTTCCTGCTTGGCCTGCTCCCAGCCTTCGTCCGTACCCTCAATATCCCACACCAATTCTTGCCCACCTTGGGCATTGGTCCTGTGGTAAAGCATAGGTGAAGGTCTGCGACGATTGTCCCGCGCAAGGCTGACAAAGGGGATAAAACAGACGGGGTACTCAAGGCCCTTACTCTTATGGATAGTGACAATCTGTACTAGATTCTGCTCACTCTCTAGCCGCAATTGCTGCTCATCTGTGCCTGTATTATCAATCAGTTGTTGTTCATACCAATTGAGTAAGGCGCTTATGCCATCCAGCTCAGTGGATTTTTGCTGTAATAGCTCGGCAAGGTGACGAAAATCGGTTAAACGCCGTTCGCCGTCGATATTGTCGGCCTGGGGATTGTCTTGCCCATCTTCGATACTCGTGTTGCCTGCGGCTAATAGGCGTTCGATAAGATGAGTGCTATTGGCGAGGCTTAATAGGGCGGGCATGATGCCGCGTTTTTGCCACATTTGATGCAGATTAAAAAACTGCTCCAATAGTTGCTGCCGCTGCTCTTCATCTTGATTAAATGTATGAATTTGCTCTGCGCTATAGCCTAATAATGCAGTTGCCAGCGCGCTGCGTAGGGCGCGCTCATCCTTAGGATCGGCCAGTGAGCGCAGCACTAACACCATTTCCCGCGCCTCTAGGGTGTTAAACACGCTGTCACGGCTTAAAAACACCGCGCCAATATGGCGTTTATTTAAGGCGGTTTTCATCACCGCCGCTTCGTTACGGTCCCGCACTAGGATGGCGATGTCCTTAGCCACTAATGGTCCCTTAGGGGTGAGACACTCGCCATTGGCCGCATCGGTCAATAATCGAGTGATTTCTGCCGCCGCATCCTCCGCCAGTATTTGCCTCGCTAAGGTTTTATTGAGGCCATTTTCGGTTTCACTGAGCAGCCTTAATCTGAGGGATGCCGCAGTCGGTATTTTCTCAGTTAAGACTTTGTTCTTGGCTGCACTGGGTGTGTTAACCGCCTCAAAGGGGATGGAATCACTGATAAAGGGATTTGGATGCTGGCTAAACAGATGATTCACCCCCGCGACCATATTGGCGCCCGAGCGATAATTCGTGTCTAAGTGATAGTGCTCGGCCGTGGCCCTGCGGGCCTCGATATAGGTATGGATATCGGCGCCGCGAAAGGCATAAATCGCCTGCTTAGGGTCGCCTATCATCAGTAGGCCAAGTGGCTTATCTGCCGCTGGGGTATCCTTGGAATGTTGTGAGCCATCTAGTTGGTAAATTTTTGAGAAAATTGAAAATTGTAATGGATCTGTATCCTGGAATTCATCGATCAGCGCCACCGGGAAGCGGCTCGCCACGGCCCTAGGTAAAGTCTGATGGTTGGCGCTCAGCGCCGCCTCAAGGCTCGTCAGCAGATCATCCGGGGTCAGCACATTTTTTTGCTGCTTTTGCTTGGCAAAACGCGCGCTTATCCCCTGTTTGGCACTGTATAGAAACGCCGGTTTGATCTCGGCGATAAGAGTGGCGAGCTGTTCTATATGCGCCATTAACGGCGCCTCTTCTGCGCTTGGGATCACGCCGCCCTTATTGAGTTTTAGCTGTGATAGGGATAAAGCCTCTAGGGCTTTTGGCGATGGCAGCCCACGACCCGAGGCGAGCCAGTTATCTAGGCTATCGAACATCTCGGCAAGTTTGGGGTATTGATCGCTTGCCTTACCAAATCGGGTGCCATTTAAGGGCAAGCTGTGGAGCAATTCGAGCAAGCCATCGCGGCCACGGGGCCAGGCCAATTTAAAGCGCGCTAAACTTTGCTGCAGTGATTGGGCTAAGGTGGCAAATTTTGCCGTGGGCACCAGAGGCGTCGCTTGGCTCGCCCCGAGTAGTGGGCGCAACTGTTTGACTAAGTTATCGGGATCCGTAAATGCCTTGGCAATGATTTCGGCTAAGTCATCGGGCAGGGGGTAACAGGTTTCACGCCAAAAATCCCGCACCGCATGGTGCAAAAACTCGCTGTCGTCTAAGGTGAAGTCCGACTCGAACAGGAGGGAAGACTCAAAGGCGAGATCCGCTAAAATCCGCTGACAGAAACCATGGATAGTAAAAATCGCCGCCTCATCGAGGGACTTTAATGCTAAATCGAAGCGCCTTAGGGCAATAGGTCGCTGATCCTCTGGAGTATTCTGGTAAAGCACTTCAACGAAGGGATCGTCCACACTTAAGCCTAAAAAACACTTAAAGGCGACTTGAATACGGCGGCGAATACGATCCCTTAGCTCCTCGGTGGCGGCATTGGTAAAAGTCACGACTAGGATTTGCTCACAGGTGAGGGGCGTCGTGTCGCCGTTACCGGACCCATTGATATCCCCTAGGAGTAATCGCAGATATAGCCCTGAAATAGTGTAGGTTTTCCCCGTTCCCGCGCTGGCTTCGATCAGGCGGCTGCCACTAAAGGGCAAAGTTAAGGGATTAAGGGTCTGTGGCTGTTTATGGGAGCCCAAGCCTATAGGTTGACTCATG
Organism: Shewanella sp. KJ2020; assembly: GCF_024197625.1. Lineage (NCBI taxonomy): Bacteria > Pseudomonadati > Pseudomonadota > Gammaproteobacteria > Alteromonadales > Shewanellaceae > Shewanella > Shewanella sp. KJ2020. The sequence goes on from NZ_JAKUKD010000002.1 coordinate 320,854, forward strand.
CCTGTGCTCCTTCTTCACTGCTGGAATTGGTTACCGCTAAGTTCATACCTTCGTTAAGGGCAAAGTCCTCCAGCTCCGCTAAGGTACCCTTGTGATATAAGCTCACCATAGGTGCATAAATGCGTAGCGCCAGTGCCCCAAAGCGGGCTTGGGTAAAGTCCTTGGGGAACTGAAACAGTCTTTGATAGTGCGGCTCTGTGCCTTCGCCGATTTCGCCCTGTTCATCTAGCCATTCAGGCTCGGCCTCCTTCAATTTGTCAGCATGTTCGCCCTCGGCTTGGGCGTAGGCGAGGGAGGTTCTGGGCATAAAGCACAGGGGATGTTGCTGCCCCTCGAAGAATAAGTGCAGTAAATCCCCTAAAAGTGCGTGGGCCTGCTCGGGATGAATGGGGGACAGTGCATGGAAATGCCCCATATCGAGCAGGTAGCTGGCGTTGGTGTGGCCCATCGCCATCAAGCATAAATGGCGAATATACAGGCGCAGCAGATCGCGGCCATGGGCACTGCCGGGACGGTAATTGACCAGTCCCTTAGGACTTATATCGTCGATTCTGCCCTCGAGGAGGAATGTGCGTATTTGGCCTAGGGGATTATCGAGGTCAAAGTGGAGCTTAATATCCCCATGGCGACTCGGCTGCTCTCCCTTAAGGAATAAGGTTCGGCCAATTAACGGTGAAATATCATGTTGATATTGGCGTAACAGGAGTTCATCGAAGGGACGCATGGGGAGATTCCCCTTGGCTTTAAGGCGTTCAATAAAATCGATATCGGCGGTTGTTATGCCTTGGCTAATGTTATGGTCCAGTAACTCGGCCTGTAGCTGGTAGCGTTCGAGGGAATCTAATCCAAAGGGTTCATCGTTATCATCCGCTTGAATACGAATGCTTAAATCGACTTTCAGGCTACGGTTAAAGAAGTATTGCGCCGGATTGCGGAAAAAACGGATTAAAGCAGAGACATCCACATGGGCTATCTCTAGATGGGCCATATCCACGGCGTTGTCGGTATCGGTAGGCAGGTATTCCAAACTGTGGATCAGGGTATCGGCATCAATAAAGTGCTGACGAGGCAACAGCTTATTGGGTGGACACCATTGTTTGCTGTAGCTCTGTTTTATGCCGGCATCATTCGGATGTTCACTGCTCGCTGCGCGATACAGGCGAGGATCGAAGGGCTGCAACGGCTGGTGGCTGACAATCGCGCCGTATAGGGCGGCTTCTGCAGCTTCTGCTGTAGTGGTCTCAAGCTCGGGTAATAGGTTTTCTGGTAGGTAACAAAGCTGACAATACTCAATTAGCTCAGAGACTAACATAGAGGCTATTCGCTCCGAGTTGTCTCGCTCACTGCGGCCTATATAGCTGATATAGAGCTGCTCGCGGGCGGATAACAGGGCTTCTAAAAACAGATATCTATCATCGAGGCGGCGGGATCTGTCGCCCTTACGCGCCCCAAAGTGGGCCATTAAATCAAAGCCCACAGGGTGAGTCATCCTAGGATAAACCCCATCGTTCATTCCCAGTAAACACACCACCTTAAAGGGAATCGAGCGCATCGGCATTAAGGTGCAAAAATTCACGCTCCCGGCGAGGTAGCGTTGGCCCACACGGGACTCGGTTAAGCGTTGATTAAACCATTGCTGCAATACCTCAATGTTCAGGGTGAGTGTATTGGCGATAGGCTGCCCCACTATTGTTTCTGACGACAGTGTCTTTGACAACAGGGCCTCTGGCGGCTGGGCGGCTGGGGCGGCACAGAGCAATTCCTGCTCTAATGCAGCGATGGCATCGCGGATTTCCTGTAATTGCTCGCGCTCATCCTCATCGGTGGCGTAGAAGTCGTCAAGCATCTGGCTTAACTCGGCTAAACGTGCCGTCCCTGTTTGGGGTCGTTCAAATTGTTGCGCTGTGTTATCGAGGACTTCGATAAAGTTGAGTAACTTGCCGAGTGCTTGGGCCGATTGACCTTCAACGCCCGTGACCACTAAGTTATCCAGATAGAGGGGCGCATCGTCACTGAGGGCATAGCCTAAAATTAACCGCCGGATCCCAAAGGCCCAGGAGTTTTGTTCGAAGGCGGGAACACCTTGTTTAAGGCGACTGTGCTGATCCCGCCCCCAACGGACTCCGGCATCATCCAGCCAGCGGCGGATCAGTTGCAGCTCGTCATCATCGAGTCCAAAGCGGCGCAGAATCGCAGGCACTTCCAGTATGCTCAGAATATCGGTCAGGCCGAAGCGGCTCTGGTTGATGCCCAGTAGATTTAAAAAACTGTTGATCAGCGGGGATTCCTGGGCGGCGCCACGGTCGGCAATGGCGTAGGGAATGTACTCTAACCCTTGCTTGGCGGCAAAGACGGCATCGATATAGGGGGCATAGGCGGCGACATCGGGCAGCATCACCACAATGTCTTTAGGTAATAATGGGTCTTTAGGTAATAGCGGCGCTTGGTCTTGGCTTAGGTTGTGGTTGTGGCGGTCGAGTAGATCGAGCAAGTGATCGTGCAGGGTTTCGACCTCCCGCAGTGGGCTGTGGCAACTGATGATACGAATCGATTCATCGTCCCGTTTGAGGATGCGCCGCGCACGGGTATTTTGATAAAGCTCGGTATCTGGGCCTAGCACTCTATCTAAGGTTTGCATCTCTAAAATATCGTATTGCACCCCGTGGAGCATGCTGGCCCGACTCTGGGGATCATTCGGATTATGACAGGGCTCACAATAAACATCATGGCCAAAATCACAGTGTTCGCTTGGCAGTTCGAGCAGCATATCGAGCAACTCGCGGCCCATTTTGCCGTTATTGGCGAGCAGTGGATTGCCCACCTCAAGTTTGTCTTCCCATTGCTCCGCCAATTGCCGTTTACCGGCATATTGCACCGCCATACGGGCGCGGTGACGGGGATCGACTATATCCCCCCAATAGTGCTGACAGGGGCTGAGCCCTAGGATGACCACATCGATTCGGCCTGCCAAATGATAAAGCACTTCAAGGGTTTGTGGCGCCATTGAAGAAATGCCAAACACAAATAAGCGTTGGGGTAACTTGGCAAAGGAAGTCGTGGGATCCTCAAGTTTAGCAATTAAGTCAGCGTGCAGGTTGGCCCTGTGGTAATGGCTTTGCTTGAGTTCATCACGGTTAAAGGCCACAAGGGCGCGCCACAACAGTGGCTGCCACGCCTGTTCTTCGGTGAGCTTAATGTCTTCGGACTGGGTATTTTGCTCCCACGCTAACATCCAGTCGGGACGGTAGACTAAATATTGGTCGAAGATATCGGCGATACGGCCACAGAGCTGGTAGAGCTTGATCTGATCTAAGGGATTATCGGTTTGAGCATGTGTTTCAGTGTTCGGTTGCGTTAATTCAGGGAAACTTGAGGCTAAATAATGCCTTAAAGGGCCAAAGGCTTCATCGGCTAATCGCTGTGGCAGCAGTTGCATCAGTTTCCAGGTCATGGCCGCCTTGGTAAAAGCATTATCCTTGGGCACATTGGGCAATAGCTCGTGGCAGAGCTGCCAGGTAAAGCTCGAGGGCAAAGGGAATTCCAGTGCAGCGGCGACCCCATTCTGCTTGGCTATTTCGAGGCGCAGCCAAGTTGACATGCCGGGGCTTTGCACCAAAATATGCTCGCTTTGCAGTAGGCGTGCACTTGGTACGCGCTGGCGAAGGTATGCGGCTAAATGGGCGCAGAGCACTTCCATTTGATTGGACTGGATTAACGTTAACATGTTCAACCCGTGATCTTGTGTCACTCAAAGGGTGACAATAGTGATGAATGTGTGCTTAACCACAATTCTATGTGTTTGATTTATAAGATTCAACAAGCCTTCGCCCCTAGGTTGAATTAAGCGCTTATTTTAAGTGCTTATTGGGGCGCATCAGCAGCCAATGAAGTGCTTTGGCTTTGGTTTTAAATAGGGCTAATTGCTGCTGGTAAACCTGAGCCGGTAAGTCCTGGTATTTTAAGGCAACGTAACTCTCGGTTAACTCGCTAAACAGGGAGCACAACTTGGGCGCTTTATGCCGATAGTCGCTTAGGATTTGCGCGGCAAAGTGGTTGGGGCCTTGGTTCGGGCTGCGGCGGATCCCGTGTTTCGCTAGGCGTTTGCAAATGCCTTGGTAACGCTCGCTGATGGGATCTTGTCCCTGTTTAACCCGGAATAACCCCACACTGTAGGCAATGTACAGTCCGATCAGGCCGATACATAGGCTCATAAAGACGGCGACCTTAGTCTTAGTGACATCTCCGAGCAGATTTCTCAATACCTTATTTTGCCGTTCTTGGTTAAAGCCAAGCACCCATAGGCTCCAGTAATAATCTATGCTGGCAAACCGCTGCCTTAGCTCATTCAGCCATGGGAGTGACTTTAAGCGCAGAGGGCTAAATGGGCTTTCTTGCAGGTAACTCTGCTCAGGATCAAACTGGGCATCAAAACCCAATTCGATACGATTAGGAGCCACCATGGCGGTGGGATCAAACCGCACCCAACCTTCGCCCTCTAGCCAAATTTCTGCCCATGCATGGGCCATATATTGGTACACGCTTAAATATCCCGCCTGGGGATTGTATTCACCGCCCTGATAACCTGTGACCATGCGGGCGGGTAATCCGGTTGCCCGTGCCATAAAGATCAAGGCCGAGGCATAGTGCACACAAAAACCCGCCTTATTTTCAAACAAAAAATCATCTATCTGTTGTGGCCCTAGTGGCGGCAGTGTGAGGGTGTAGAAAAAAGGTTGGCTATTGAAATAGCGCATCATGGCCCCAAGGCGCTGCTTAGGAGCGGGGTACTGGCTGTTAAATTGCTGGGCGAGGGCCAAGGTGCGGGGATTGCTGTCATCAGGGAGCTTAAGGTTGAGTTCTCTTTGCCGTGATGTGAGCTGAAGATCCATGCGTGCATTGGGCCAAGACTCGACCCGATAGCTGATACGTTGATCGACATTCCGTAGGGCGTAGAGGCGGTAATCGGGTAGGTTGACTATGCCTTCATCCTGGCTGTAGGCCAGATCTAAACCAAATAACCAAGGTTGGTGGCTGGGTTCGGCAATCACTTGATAGCGATAAACTTTTGTCTGTGGGTTAGGGGAATACTGGGACGGGGCGGCTGAGTTTACCTTAGGATCCTGTGCCAATTTTGATTCTGCTGAGGTGAATTGCTCGGCAGGGTTGGGCCGAGAAGGGGATAAAAAAAACGCATCCTGCTGCAGTTTTTTGATGCCGACTTCTTGGCGCCACGTCAGGCCATCATAATCTTCCAATACCAGTGCCCGCCAGTAGAGCTCGGCATTACGCGGACTGTTTCCTTGAGAATTGTTGGTTTGAGAATTGGCCCCTTGAAAACTGTTTCCTTGAAAGCTGGCTCGAAAGGCCAATTCAGTTGAACGGGTCAGCTTAGTAATATCCCCCACGGACACAGTATCGGATAATCCGGTTTGCGTCTCTTTCATATTGGGCACCAACCACAGCGGTGCAAAGCGTGGCAGGACTAAAAATAATAACAATGCTAGGGGCGCACTCTGCAGCAGTAATTTGCCACTCATCCAGGCTGTATGTTGCCATGACTGCTTGGTTTGATACAGGGTCACCAGTACGCAGGTGTTGATCACTGTGACCCCCAGTAAATGCACTGTGTTGAGCATAGATTGGTGATCGATAAAGCTCAGTGCGATCAAAAAATAGCCGACAATGACGACGGCGCGTACATCTCGAAGACTTCGCATCTCAATGTATTTTAAGGCATAACCTAAAATAAGCAGATTAACTAAGGCATTCAGTAACCCAATTTCCCCAGAAACCAAAGCGAGGGTGGTTGCAGCTCCAATGGCAAGACTAGTGACTAAAAACCGCGGAGGTTTAGCGACTTTTCCCACATAAATGCCGATGCGCCACACAAGGCAAATGGCGCAGATCCCCAGTGTCCAAGGCGTGGTTTTATCAAACAGAGGGCTCAATACCGCCAGATTGGTTAACAGCAACCAAAAGAGGGTTTGGCGGCTGATATTCTCTCCGGTCTGTGGCGAGCCTAGGTTGCTCAATATCTCCTGTTTCTTCGTGGACACTTTCTTGGTGAACATCTTGGTGAACATTAGGACACCTCCTCCACCGTGGGGATATCACGTCTTTTGCTAAATATTTTCCCGATAGGATGAATGGTACCGCCAGATGGTTTGAATAGGACATCGATCTGGGGGTAGAGGGCCAATGCCTTTTGGCAGGCCACCCTATGGCTATTGCCTACGGCTGGGGCGAGGAGAATGTCTTCCCCTTCAAGAGTGTGTAGCAGGAGACCAAAATACTGTTCGAGTTGCGAGAGTTTATTGACCTGCCAGCTTAATTGACTCAATTGGGATTCGAGCCGTTTGGGATCGGGCCTTAATCTTAACCAAACGGGTTCGCCCTGTGGCTGCTCAAACTCCTTAGTCAATAACCCGCGTCCCTGTGCCCATTGTTTCCATGCCACTTGCTTTAAGGACTCACCGAGCACATAGGGTTTAAGCCCTTTAAATTCATCTATGCCGGCAACATGTTTCCCCGCAAATTCGGGAAGGATGTCTTCGGGTTGATTATTTGTCGCCTCGAGGTGAACTGGCGCTTCTATGGGCGCGGCATACACTAAGTGCTCTGTATCGAGATCGATATGTGACCAAGCCCGGCACAGTCCGAGGGGATAGAAAGATTCAATCTTAAGGCGTCCGGGGTTGAGTCGGCCGCGCTTCCCATGCTCGAAGGGAACCAGTGCCTGAACTTCGTCCGCACCGACTTGTTTGATCATGAAGCTGAGATTCTGTGGATAGCTCAAGTTCACGTTATGACTCATGTGATTAGAACTGAGTAACACGGGAAAGGTGATGGTTTCCCCGGCGTAGACTTCAGGCGGCGCCATGGCCCGTAAATGCAATCCTGCGAGATTTTTATAGCTGTAGAGGATACACGTATTAAACAGGCTCAAGAGCAAAATACTTAACCCTATCACTAAATTGTTCTGATAGTTGGTGCCAAACAAATACAAGAGCAGCACAAGTGCCAGCCAAATCAGGCCAAAGCCGCTGGGCAGAATAAAGATGCTGCGGTGACTGAGGGTGATCTCAGTGCTCGGAGGCAGGCGCCGTGCGAGCCAGCGCTGCCATATTGGCGCCATCAATCGTTTCACTCTGGTTCACCATCTGGCTTAACCATCTTGGTTTCCTCCGATGATTTACGATTGCTACAAAATGGGATTGACGCTAGCGAGGATCCGCTCCGAAATTGCTTCTCCCTGCAGTTGGCTGCTGGTTCTGAGCCTATGTTCGGCTACGGCGCAAAACACCGCCTGTACATCTTCTGGAACCAGATAATGTCTGCCCTCTAAAAAGGCCCAGGCCTTGGCGGCTTGTAATAGTGCCTTGGTCGCTCGGGGTGATAAGCCAACACTTTCAGATTGTGTGCGGGAAAAACTCACTAGGGCCAAAATATAATTGAGCAGGGCATCGGATGCGCTGATCCTGTCGCATTGCTCCTGCAACTGCATCAATGCCATAGGTGTTAAGCATTGGGGCAGTTGATCGAGTGCGAGGTGTGAATGCTGATGCTTAAGCATGGCAAACTCCGCATCGTGGCTAGGATAACCGATGGAAAGCCGCATCATAAAACGATCTAACTGGGATTCTGGCAGTGGAAACGTGCCCGATTGATCCGTGGGGTTTTGCGTTGCAATCACAAAAAAGGGATTCGGCAGCCTGTGGGTGGTGCCATCGACGGAGATTTGTTGCTCGGCCATCGCTTCGAGTAAGGCGCTTTGGGTTTTAGGGCTGGCGCGGTTGATCTCATCGGCCAAGATCATCTGTTTAAATATCGGCCCAGGGTGAAAGACAAATTGCGCTTGATGCTTATCAAAAATCGATACCCCGAGAATATCGGCGGGTAACATGTCGCTGGTAAATTGCACCCTTTGATAGCTTAAACCTAAGCTTTGGGCGATGGCGTGGGACAGGCTGGTTTTGCCCATACCGGGCAAGTCTTCAATCAACAGATGGCCACGGGCGAGGATACAGGCCAAAGCCAAACGGATCTGCCGAGGTTTACCCAGCAATACTTGTTCAAGTTGTTGTAATAGTTCGCTGATCCCAGTTTGTGCCACGGAGGACTCCTTGTATCGTTCGCTTTATGACTACCACATTAGCACTATTACTCTCATTAAATAACAGTTCTTAATGATGCTACATCGCAGGGTATCGCACGCAGGCACGCCGTTAACTCTTCCCTGAGGGCTCCACCGCGCCATCCATGGCGCAGAGGGCCTGCTTACCGATACTCTGCTCGCCCTATAAAGTAATCTCAATTCAAAACGTCTATTTAGCACTCAGATGAATACTATCACTATGGTGGAATATACCGCGCTTATCCAGCGGATTTGTGTCCGTAAAGAATGGGTTTTTGGTCCCGAGGTGCGTTGGTTAGTCTAAACACAGCACCTGCGTAGCGCTGGGGCGGATAAACCAAGGTTTAAATAAAAAGCCTTGCACAAAATCAACCCCAATGGATTTGGCGAAGGCGAGTTGTGCCTCGGTTTCTATGCCCTCCAAAATGGTTTGTTTGCCGGTACGTTTGGCAAACTCCACTAAGGCCGCGATCAGTTGGATCCCCTTGGATTGCTCGATAAGGGTTAACCAATAGCGATCAAATTTGAGGAAGTCCACATTCAGCATCAAATCGATTGACAGTAGGGAATGAGGCGCCCCTATATCATCGAGGGCCACCTTAATATTTGCCTCTTTGAATTGGCGAAAGAGTTGATTGGCAAGCTGTGCATCGCTAATGCAGGTATTTTCAATAATTTCAACGGTAATGTGTTGATAGCCTGATAAGAGCGTGAGTAATTTTTCGGTATATGGGCCATTCACTGCATGGGGATCGACATTGATAAACAGTCGTTGCTCACTTGGGGCATGTTGCAGTTGAAAGGCTTTGGCCTGATATTCCACCGCGGCTAAGGTCGCGCTCGACTCATGCAATTGTTCAAATACCAGATTAGGGGCGATCGCTTGACCATTGGGTAAATAAAAGCGGGCGAGGGCTTCGTAGCCATCGATGCTTTGGTCCTGCGGATTGACAAAGGGTTGATATTCACAGCTTAGGGTCAGAGAGTGGAGATTGATCATTGCCAGATACAGAGATGTAATCCATGGATCGCTAATTAATTACATTTATTCCGCAGCAGTGCAATTAAGTTTACCTTAATGTTGTTTGATTGCTGCTTTAATGTGCGTTTTTATAATCAATTGAATTATATTGACTAATGTCAAGTATTTGACTCTAAGACAGTGGGGGATTTAGGCCGCTTAGCGTTTGAATTTAAGGTGGCCAAGGCCACCTTAAATGCGGATCTTCGGGTTGGGTTAATAGCTAAAATTAAGCTCTTTATCACTAAAGAGTGGCTGAGGCTTTTGCTTTTGCGCCTCATAGATCAAACGATAACTCAATACGGCTTGTACATATTCCCGGGTTTCTGTGAAGGGGATAGATTCGATAAAGCTCATGGTATCTAGCTTACCATTCGATTCAGCCAACCAGCGACGAACGCGGGAGGGGCCGGCATTATAGGCCGCCGTTGCGAGTATGCGGTTTTGGTTAAACTCCTTTAATAACTGAGCGTAATAGGCGCTGCCCAAGTTTAAATTTAACTCTGCACTATATAAGTCATCAGGATCTTTATACTTAGCCCCGTGCTTTTTGGCGGTTGCCTTAGCGGTTGCCGGCATGATTTGCATTAAGCCGCGGGCGCCGACCCCCGATGTGGCGTAGAGGAAAAATGCACTCTCGCGGCGGCTGATCGCGCGAATTTCATCGACATTGACCCTATGCTTTTTACTGGCGTGCTCAAAGCCACTTTGGTGTGCCATGGGGAAGCGTAGGGGGATGTCGTCCCACAGCTTACCTTGAATACTGGCTTCGACCCCAAAGTCATACCAGCCCTGCTCGTGGGCATAACGGCCATAGCGGGCGCGCATTGCATTATCACTGCGCTTGAGTAATGACATCCATTCATAGCGGGCATCGAAGTAGCGATCTAATGCCATCAGCTCTTTAACGCGCACAAAACCGAGATCATCCTCGAGTTTGCTGCTATTACCATCGACCACTGGCTCAGGGCTTTGGTTGAGTGATACGGGTTTATTTAATAATTGCGATGCCGCAAATCCATAAAAATTGCGTTCATTGCTGATGGTTGCTAAGGCCTTAGTGGCACTTTCAGGGGCATTTTTTGCATTGGTTCGGTATAGCCAATATTGCCAACGTTCCTTAGCGAGGGTTTCTGGCGTCAGCAAGTTCAAATAGCGGGCGATATGGCTGTGATCTTGTTCCCGTATTGCCCACCGTAGGCGGCGTTCAAACATGTCATCGCTTTTCATATCGGGTAGTACGCTATCGATAAAGTCCTTAAAGTTATTGTCTTGCTCAATCAGCACCCGACGGACAAGGAACTTTTGCAGTTGCTGTTCTTGGGGCGTAGTGAAGCGTTTAGCTTTTTGATACCGAGTATATAAATTGATGGCTTGGTCGAGATCCTTGCGCGCCAGGCGTTTTAACCCCGCGGTGACAATATCGCCAACGATGGGATTTTTATCTTTAAATTTCTCGGTATGGCGTAGGCTGTTGGGATCCTTAAACACGGCGACTAAGCGTTTGGCTTCGTTGCTGTGACTGGTGATCTTCTGGGATAAATAACTGAGCAGACTGGTTTCACCCTCATCGAAACTCAGTAGCATGCGGGCCCAAATGACTTCCTGTGTGCGTTTTCCGGCCTTGGTCCAAGCGTTAAACAGGGGATCGCATTCCTTTGGACGGGAGCCACCATAGACCCACAGCGATTGCGCTGCATTGTAGGCTAACTGTGTTTCCCCCTTGGCGAGCTTGGCTTCATAAAAATAACATTGCAGGCGCACATCCGTTGGCGCGTCCTTGGCGAGAGTAAGAAAATCATTCCAGCGTTTTTGACTGCCCGCATTGACTAAATACTTGGCGCGCAGGCGCTGGTACATGGGCGTGGTTTGATATTTATCGATAAGCGCTTTAGCCGCCTCGCCACCGAGGTCGTTGAGCCTGCCTATGTCAATATCATGATCTAGATAGATCGCCAGCGGATAATCACCCAATTTGGCGCGTAGGGGTTTATAGACTTCATAATTTTGTTTCTTCAAGGCTTTTTCAGCATCGAGAAAGGTTTTTTGCGTTGGGGTTAAAGCCCAAGCTGCAGAGGCATTAAATGCCCCTGCTATGACTATCGCGCTAGATAAAACCATATGTATTAATGGTTTGCACATGCAGTTTTTGCCTCCGGGCATCAAGGTCACAATCGACATTTCCGTATCGATTCAAGGTGAAAGAGATTCAGTTTTTAACGTATGTGCTTAATAGTGTTCGAGTGCTACGGCATCCTTAGGTTCAAGGGTTTGGGCTGTGTCCTGCTCTCTTTGATTGTGTTCGACTCTTTGGGTTTGTTCGAGATTGTTTTCTTCGACATCGTTTTCTTCGACATCGTTTTGTTCAATATCATTGTCGTCCAATGCCTCGTTGAGAGCCTTCTCAAGCAACATTTTATCCAATTGTTTGCTGGTATCTACCCCTAATTGCTGCATCAAGTGGGCTTGGCGGACTAAGTTCCCTTTACCTGAAGCCAACTTATTCATCGCACTATGATAGGTTTTTTCGGCGTTATCTAGGGCTCGGCCCAGTTTTTCCATGTCTTCAATATAGCCACAAAGCTTATCGTAAATACGGCCCGCTTGTTTGGCTATCGTCTGGGCGTGTTGGTTTTGGTATTCGTAGCGCCAGATATTGTTGATGGTGCGCAGGGCGACCAATAGATTCGTTGGGCTCACCAGCATGATGTTTTGCTCTAGGGCAAAGTTCACTAGGCTTGGATCGTGCTCTAACGCCAATAAGAATGCGGGTTCAATCGGAATAAACATCAGCACATAGTCTAGGCTTTTAAGCCCGTGTAGGCGTTGATAGTCTTTCTGGCTCAGCCCTTTTATATGGTTACGAATAGAAAGCACATGTTCGTTGATCGCCTGTTGACGCAGTTGCGGATCTTCACTGTTAAAGTAACGCTCGTAGCTTAGCAGCGACATTTTGGCATCGATCACCACATCTTTATTCTCTGGCAAATGCACTATGACATCGGGTTTAAAGCGCTTGCCATTATCATCCTTGAGATCCTGCTGGGTATGATACTCATGGCCCTCACGTAGGCCACTTTCCTGCAGTACTCGGTCTAAAATCACTTCGCCCCAGTTGCCCTGTTGCTTATTATCGCCTTTGAGCGCTTTGGTTAAGTTGATAGCGTCTTGGCTCATCTTAAGGTTGAGATCGCGCAGGTGTTCGAGTTGGTGTTTAAGGGCGCTACGTTCGGATTGTTCGTGGGTATAGGATTCACGAATTTGCTGCCTAAAACCTTCTAATTGCTGCTTAAGTGGCCCAAGTACTCCCTCTAATTGGCTGGCATTTTGGTGCTTGAAATTCTCACTGCGCTCCTCAAATATCCGATTAGCGAGGTTTTCAAACTGGGTTTGCAAACGCACTTCGGCGGTTTCGAGTGTGACAATTTTTTCCTGTAGGGAGGCGTGCTGTGCTTCGGCTTTTGCCTGAATGGTTTGCTGCATAGCATTGGATTTTGACAGGGCTAACTGTAGCTCTAACTGACGGCGCTGGCTGTCATTGACCTGTTGCTCTAAACTGGGGACGCGTTCGGCTAAGGCTTCGGCTTTGCCCAGTTGCTCAATCTTCTGCTCAAGTCTTTGCTGATACTGGCGCAGTTGGCTGTCTTTATCGTCGACCAATATTTGTTGTTGCGCGAGGGAAAGTTCAGCGTCTTCATTCACTTGACGCATTTCCTGTTCGAGTTCGTCCTTAAACTGTTGCCAGCGTTGGCGGGTTAAACGTTGATTGAGTAGGGCACCGATCAATAACCCCAAAAATGCGACGGCGAGAAGGCCGATGATGTCGGCAACGGAAAAAGATTGAGAAAATGGCATGGTCACTAGCACTCCTTTAGCTTTGGCGCTTAGGGTCGCATGCTCCCTAAAAGGCTTCAAGTGCTTTAATGAACAATCTGTTTGCCCGCTGGCTTGAATGAGCAAGTCTTATACATTTAAATCTTCAGGTTGTTTGGGTATAAGTGACAATGAAAGATTTTCCCGCATTCCACTGTCTATACCATAGAGGTTCATAGTGGCTTTAGTTGAGTGCGCTACACATGCTATGTACTCATCCTAGGGCCGACGTGAGCATAATGCAGTCGCAATAATGATAGAGGTGTCAATTGGCTAATCATTCCCGTTTTACACAAGGTATTCTTAAAAAAGCGCAGTGGCATCTGCAGGATAACCAAGTGACGCCAGAGTCGGTATTTCGTGCGCGTAGGCAAATCGTCAAAGCCATGGGCTTAGGGGCAATTGGGGCGAGTATTCCAGGTTATGTGCAGGCGGGACTGTTCGACCTCTTTGGTGAGCAACCTAAGTCCTCCTTTATTACCACACCGCTGACCTTTCAACCCAATCAGCGTTACGGCAGCGGTGAAGTGTTAACGCCCTTTGATAAAGTCACGACCCATAATAATTTTTATGAGTTTGGCACGAGCAAGCAAGATCCCGTTGATAACGCGCAACACTTTAAGGTTGATCCTTGGCAATTGCGGATCGAAGGCGAAGTTGAGCGACCAATGACGCTGGACTTTGATGATCTCACCAAACTGTTCCCTCTAGAGGAGCGAACCTACCGTTTACGGTGTGTCGAGGCCTGGTCCATGGTGATCCCTTGGGTCGGATTCCCTCTGGCGGCATTACTTAAAAAAGTTGGAGTGACCCCAAAGGGCAAGTATGTTGCCTTTGAAACCGCCTTCGATCCCGAGCAAATGCCGGGACAAAAAAGCCGCTTAATGGGCGGTGGTATTCATTATCCCTACGTTGAGGGTTTAACATTAGCCGAGGCAATGAACGATCTGACTTTGCTGTCTGTGGGCTTATATGGCAAAACCTTGCCCCCACAAAATGGCGCGCCGATACGCTTAGTGGTGCCTTGGAAATACGGTTTTAAAAGCATTAAGTCCATAGTGCGAATTCGAGTGATGGATAAACAGCCTCCCACCAGTTGGAATCAATTAGCCCCCCATGAATATGGTTTTTATGCCAACGTTAACCCCGCCGTCGATCATCCCCGCTGGTCCCAGGCGAGTGAACGTCGGATAGGTGAAGGGGGACTCTTTTCGGCGAAGCGTATCGATACCCAACCTTTCAATGGCTATGGCGAGTTTGTCGCATCGCTCTATGGTGATATGGATTTACGTAAATTCTATTGAGAGTGATGAGTTGATGGAAATGACCTATGTTTAGATTGACAGCTAAGCAGCTGATTTTGCTTAAAACAGTATTTCATCTCGTGGGGTTATTGCCCCTCGTTTTGCTCGTATTGAGTGTTATGGCAGGGCGGGCCGGTGGCGATCCCGTGCAGTACATTATTCATTTTACGGGAATAGGCGCCCTCAATGCCTTAGTGGCAACCCTACTGATTTCGCCCGTCGCTAAGGCGTTTAAGCTGGGTTTTTTAATGCAGACTCGCCGCCTCGTTGGTTTATATGTGTTTGCCTACGCCAGTTTGCATATCGCGGCTTTTTTCAGTTTAGATTTGCTGTTTGCATGGGAATTGCTGCTGAGTGAAGTGGTAAAACGTCCCTACATCTTAGTGGGAGCCGTGGCTTACCTGATAGTCACAGCCTTAGCGGTCACGTCTTTTAAGGCGTTGATGCGTAAGATGGGGCGCCGTTGGCAAACTCTGCACAATGGGGTTTACCTTGTCGCATTACTGGCGCCTATCCATTTTTATTGGTCGGTAAAATCAGAGATTATTGAGCCTAGCCTGTATCTTTTGGGCTTGAGCCTGTTGCTGTTGTGGCGTTTACCAAATTGGCATAAGAAACGTCAGACTCGCCCGGTAGATATGATAGCTAAAGAACCTAGAATCTAGATTCTCAAGCTAACAGTAAATTATCCTAGCCCTTGGGTGGCTGATTTCATCTGAATAAATTCAATTTTGTAACCATCGGGATCCTCAACGAAGGCGATCTCCGTGGTGCCACCCGCAACTGGGCCAGGGGCGCGGGTGACTTTACCACCCGCTGCCGCAATGGCTGCACAACGGGCATAAATGTCTTCATCGCCAATCGCGAGATGGCCAAAACCTGTGCCTAAATCATATTTTTCTGTCCCCCAGTTGTAGGTCAGCTCGACGACGGCTTGGCCGGTTGACTCCTCACCATAGCCAACAAAGGCTAAAGAATATTTGTACTCTGGGTTTTCTGAGGTGCGTAGTAGTTTCATGCCTAGCACTTGGGTGTAAAAAGCGATACTGCGTTCTAAGTTACCGACGCGGATCATAGTGTGTAACAGTTGCGACATGGAATTATCTCGGTAAATGAATGGCGTGCGGAGTATATCAAAGATGTGTACCCAAACAACCTGAAGATGCAGGATTCGGCGGCTGATGTTTGTGGGTTACCCCGTGGTTAACCTCACGATTTTTGAATGAATAGGGTTAATAGCGAGTGATAATTTAGCTGTTGCTCACAAAACGCATAGACAAACATGGGCTTTTATCACTAGGTTGATAATAATGTCATCATACCCACTAGGAGAGTGAATGATGAACACCGAACTTAAAATGGCGCTAGGTACTACACTTGTAATTGCTTTATTTTTCAGTGCGTTCTTTGTCTCTATCTTTTAATCTATGTTTATTGTCGACCCTTGGGCAACTCAGCCTTAGGGTATAGCTACGATTGTGGCACCATAACAATTGTGGAGATGTCTTCGCAATTGCTCCCTAACAAAAAGCCGCAGCAGCGGCTTTTTGCTTATTTATCCTTCCCATCTGACCGCGCCGTAAATCGCGCTTTTAGGCCCATTTCCCTAAAGGCAGCGTTCCTTTAGTGGCAGCATCCATAAATAGCTAGGAGAGGCTGGATGGTAAAAATTAGTTTGATTTTTAACTAATTTGATATTCATATATTTTGATTTTCAAACTATAATCCGATTGAGAGTCTACCATCAGGTATCCAATTTTGTGCCGTGTAGGGAAAAATATAATGAAATCAGAGCACGCTAGACAAGAAACCGCATATCACTCAGGTCTTGGTCACTCGATTGCCCAGTGGCAACATGGCCATGGTTTTTCGAACCAAAATACCGAGGGTGAAAAAAATACCCGCTATGTACTTTATCTGACCGTGATCACTATGGTGGCCGAGATTGTCGCTGGGACCCTATATGGTTCAATGGCGCTCCTTGCCGATGGTTGGCATATGGGAACACATGCGGCCGCTTTTATGATCACACTCTTTGCTTATTCCTATGCCCGTAAACATGCTAACGACCCAGCATTTGCCTTTGGCACGGGCAAGGTGAGTGTGCTCGGCGGTTATACCAGTGCGATAGCCTTGGGATTGGTAGCCTTAATTATGTTGATTGAATCGGGAATGCGCTTAATTAACCCGGAGCAAATTCATTTTAACGAAGCGATTTTTGTGGCGGTTATAGGCTTAACTGTCAATGTGCTCAGTGTGTTTTTGCTCAAAGATCATCATTCCCATGAGCATGGGCACCACCATGGACATCATGACCATGACGACCATGAGGATCATGATCATAGCCATTGCGGCCAGCAAGATACTCTCCATAATGCAGAGCATGAGCATGAGCATGAGCATGAGCATGAGCATGAGCATGAGCATGAGCATGAGCATGCGCACTCTGCCCATAGTCACGGCGGACATGACCACAACCTACGCGCCGCTTATTTCCATGTTTTAGCCGATGCCTTAACTTCCGTGCTGGCGATTGCCGCCTTACTCTTTGGTAAATATATGGGATTAACTTGGCTCGACCCAGTTATGGGCATAGTGGGCGCCATCATTATTAGCCGTTGGTCCTGGGGGCTCATTCAGCAAACGAGCCCCATTCTGTTGGACGGTGGGGTGAAAGCCTCTTTGCAACGTCAGGTCAGAGAAACCATCGAAGCCGTGCCCGATCACCAAGTGGCCGACTTGCATATTTGGCGTGTGAGTGCCGATCACCATGCTATTATGGTGTCAATCGTGTCCCACTCACCGAAAGAAGCCAGTTATTTTAATCAGTTACTGGCTAAATTCCCTGAGTTATCCCATATCACCATTGAGCTGCATACTTGCCACCAGCGCGAGTGTGTCACTAAGGATGACAAATGACTGTTGAGCAATTGCATGTAAGCGAGCCGCATTTAGCTTCGGCGCATTCAACCGATCAGGCGCTGAACCATGTGATTATTGAATTTTACGAAAAGCTGTCCTCTTGGGAGCATGCCATCGTCCGCGATAAAGGGTTTAGTTTATCCCAGGTACACACGATAGAACTCCTCGGTGTACACGGGGCGATGCGGATGAAGGAACTGGCCGATAAAATTGGTGTGACGACAGGTACGTTAACAGTGCAAATCGATAAGATGGTCGAAGCCCAGTGGGTGGTTCGCCGCCCCCATGAAAGTGATCGACGCTCAATATTGGTGGAGTTAACCGATAAAGGCCAAGCCTTGTTCCTCGAACATGATGCGCTGCATTTACAACTCACGACGGATTTGACCGCCAAAATGAACAGTGAAGAGCGCATAGTGCTACTCAATTTGCTTTCGCGCATGAATAGCGAGTTTTAATCTGTTTTTAAACAGCGCCCTCCATGGGCGCTTTTTTATGGTGCATTATTTATGGTGCATAGTGTCGAATTCTTTAATTTATTCTCGGTTAATCATCAAACAAGGGAACTTAATCCACTGGCGTTTGCCTACTTATCACAGCGATTAGGATAATTTTTACCTTTTAGACACAAGATGCTTACAAATTGATGGTGCAACCGAGCAAGTCCCTATAGGTTGGGGAGCAAAAAACGGTCGAATTTTCAGATATTCGGCCGTTTTTTTAGCTTGTTGCTGATCCGTTAATTGTAGCTATGATCATTTGAGCCATGACGAGCGGCTTGATACTATGGCGCAAAAAAATATAGCCGTAAGATTATCTTAAGGTATATCAGTTAGCTTCGGCCAACTACTAATTTGAGAGAGCGTTATCAGTGTTAGCGAGATTTAAGACTCTGTCGGTGAATCGATTTACTTTCATCACTGCATTATTTTACGTGTGTATTTTTAATATTTCCCTCTTCGAAGTCATTAAAAAAGGCATTGAAACACAGCCGCAAGTCGATCCGATTTTTATTGCGACCATGCCTTTGTTTCTGGCATGTGCACTGAGTTTTGTATTTTCACTCTTTACGGTTAAGTATTTGATAAAACCGTTTTTTATCATACTCACCCTGTTGTCATCGAGCGTCTCTTTTGCGGCTCTGCAATATAATGTCGTATTCGATTACGGCATGATAGAAAACACCTTACAGACTAATAGCGCCGAAGCTTTGATGTATGTGAATTTTGCTTCGATTGCCAATATGTTGTTGACGGGGATCTTACCCTCATACCTAATTTATAAGGCCGATATCCAATACAAGCCTTTCTTTAAGGAGTTGCTGCATAAAATCGTGTTTATGCTGGCCATGCTGCTCGGTGTTGGGCTGATTGCCTTCTTTTATTTCCAAGATTACGCCGCCTTTGGCCGCAATAATGACCAAATCAAACGTTATATAGTGCCAACCTATTTTATTGGCGCCGCGGCGAAATACATTAATGTACACTATTTGCAAACACCCATTGAATATCAACAGCTTGGGCTAGATGCAAGCAATGTCAGCACTAATGCCAACGGTAAGCCCAATCTACTGGTGCTGGTGGTGGGAGAGACGGCGCGCTCGATGAACCATCAATATTATGGCTATGACAAACCAACGAATGCCCATACCCAGGGCCAAGGGTTAATCGCCTTTAAAGACACCCATTCCTGCGGTACCGCCACCGCGGAGTCTCTGCCCTGCATGTTTTCCAGAATGGGGCGGGAAGATTACGATGCTCGCCGTGCCTACGCCCAAGATACGGTAATCGATGTGCTCAACCATGCAGGCATTAAAGTGCAATGGTTTGACAATGATTCGGGTTGCAAAGGGGTGTGCGATCAGGTCGAGAATATCACCATCGATTTGAATAGTGATCCTGAGCTGTGCTCGGGTCAATACTGTTTTGATCAGGTTCTGCTCAATAAATTGGATGAAGCGTTAGCTAAGGCCGAGAGCAAAGATACAGTCATCGCCCTGCATATTATCGGCAGCCATGGGCCAACGTATTTTCTGCGCTATCCTGAGCAGCACCGTAAATTTACCCCAGATTGTCAGCGTAGCGATATTCAAAACTGCAGCGCCGAAGAGTTGATGAACACCTACGATAATACGATTTTATATACTGACTATATTCTTAGCGAAGTCGTGAATAAACTTAAACATCAGCAAGATAAATTTGATACCGCCATGTTATATCTTTCCGATCATGGCGAGTCTTTGGGGGAGTCTGGCATGTATTTGCACGGCGCACCTTACAGCATCGCACCCATAGAGCAAACGAGTATTCCAATGCTTGCTTGGTTGTCGGATGGATTTAACCAAGATAACCATTTAAATCAAGAGTGTTTGGCTAATGAGGCCGCTAAGGGCGGTTTTTCCCACGATAACCTGTTTGACAGCCTGCTCGGGTTAATGAATGTGAAGACGCAGGTTTACCAAGCAGAATTAGACATATTTGCCCGCTGCCGAACCTGATCCCCTGATGTGCCGTTAAGACTGGCGCGGCTAGGGAGGTTAAGCGCTTAACGGCCAGATTTTAAAGGGGATGGTGACATCCCCTTGGCTATTTTGCGCCTTATCATAATATTTGATTATTCCCATATCCAAATCGCAGCAGTTGAGTTAACTTAGTTTATACAAAAACATAACAACTAGATGGTTTGCGATTTATGTCATCTCCTGCAGAAAATACTGAACTCGATGCAGCCGCTCAGATCCTGCGTTTAGCTGTGCCACAAATGTCTGCACTCGGTATTCCCGTCACTCCCGAAAACTATACAGTCTGGTATGAATATTTTTCGGGCATGAATCTCGACTTAAATCGTGCCATCGATGGTTTTATAGCTAATCATGTGCTGTTTACTAAGGAAGTTAATACCAGCCTCTATAAAAACTTTATCCAAGAAAAGTCTCCAGAAGTTATTGAAAATGTTCAGATTGAAACACAGATTTTGATCAACTCCCTACTCAGTAAAATCGCGCAATTGAACCAAGGTACTGTGGCCTTTTCGGGATCTTTGGCCGAATTTGGCATTAAATTACAGTCAAGCCCAGATCTGAATACCCTAAATCAATTAGTCGATGGCGTGATGGATGAGATGCAAAACCTACTGCTTAATAACCAAAATATGGAGCAGAGCCTGAATGTGATGGGACAAGAAGTACAGAGCCTCAAATCTGAGATGGAAAATTTAAGTCTGGCCGCGATGACGGATCAACTGACCTCTTTGCATAATCGCCGCGCCTATGAGTTTGCCATCCAAGACTATGTGCACTGTGCTAAGGAGCAACATACCCGTTGCAGTTTGTTATTGATTGATATTGATAAATTTAAACTTTTCAATGATACCTATGGGCATCAAATTGGCGATAAAGTGCTCGCCTACGTGGCGTTGGCCTTAAAACAATGTGTACGGGGAGATGACTTTGTGGCTCGCTATGGGGGTGAGGAGTTTGTGGTACTTTTGCCCAACACCCATTTTCACGATGCGTTGCAGGTGGCTGAAACCTTAAGGGAGCGGATCTCTGAGCGGCGGTTAACCATAGGTAAAGATAAAAAATTATCTTTAGGCGCGATAACGGTTTCCATCGGGCTTGCATCTCTACAGGAAGGGGACGATGCCGAAACCTTGTTTAGCCGCGCCGACAAAGCCCTCTACGAAGCTAAATCCGATGGTCGAAACTGTGTTAGGGGCTAAAGCTGCGATTTGTGAGCAGCAAAGCCCATTCTGGATTAGGGCTTTGCCTGCTCGGTATTAACGGCTAAGCCTCTTTGGGCGGATTTTCCTTTAAGTCCATATGCATTTTGATTAAATGCTCTTCCATATCGAAACTCACTTTGAACCCTAAACTCTTGGCGAGGCTGGCCATGTTGCGGTTCTCGAACATGGTAAAGCCAGTGAGCACTTGGGTGTCATTGGCTTGATAATATTTGATGAGTTTTTCCAGCAATAGCTTACCTAAACCTATCCCTTGGTGATCACCACGCACCGCCATGGCAAATTCGGCCTCGGTATTATCGGGATCGATGGATGCACGCACCGCGCCCAATGTGATGTCATCTCCATCAGGACCTTTGGCTGTGGCGATAAATGCCATCTCACGGGCATAATCGATTTGGGTTAATACCGCCATTTCCTCATGGGTCATTTTCGAGCGCACCCCAAAATAGCGTTTGTACCTGTCTTCATCGGAGAGTGAATTATCGAAGGCTAAATGTTTAGGTTCATCCTCGGGCAGAATGGGGCGCAGCATGACCTTAAGGCCATTTTTGAGCTCGGCGATTTCTTCTAATTCCTTCGGATAGGGCATGATAGCCAGACGCGATGAATTATCGGCGTTGGCATCATGCAGCCGAATATTCACATCGAGCAGGGTGATGTGCTCGCCCGCGGCCAGTACGGGGTTTAAATCCAAGGAGGCGATTTCGGGACAATCGATAATGATGTGGGATATTTGCGTGAGCATCACGCACAGGGCGTTCATATCTAGGCCCAGCGGTAAATGTCGGTCCTTGAGTTTGTGGGTCTTTAATGCCTGGATCACCATATAGCGGGCCAGCGCCATATTCAGCGGCGGCAGGGCAACGGCGGCATCATTCGTCGGGTCCCATTCTGAGCCGCCTTCACCTAAACAAATGGCGGGCCCAAAGACAGGGTCGCTTATCACGGCCACGCGAATTTCCTGTGCACCTGCGGTTAGGGCCATTTTTTGTACTATCATGCCCTCGATAATCGCTTCGGGATTGGCCTGATGTACCCTTTTAGTAATCGCATTGGCAGCGTGGCGGATATCTTCGGCCGAGGTTAAATTGAGCATCACCCCGTGCACATCGGATTTATGTAAGATATTCGGCGATTGCACTTTTAACGCTAAGGGATAGCCCGCCTCGTTGGCAATGGCGACCGCTTCATCGGCATCTTTCACAAACCAAGTGTCTATAGTATTAAGGCCGTAGGCCCGCAAAATGGGGCTGGCTTCGTGGGTTTCCAGCACTGATTTACCTTTAGCCTGGGCCGCCTGCAGTAATTTGCGGGCGGTGAGGCTATCGGTGGGAATATTATCGGGGATTGATTGCGGCACTTCCTGCAGCAACTTTTGGTTACGGCGATATTCAACCATATGCATAAAGGCACCAACGGCCCCTTCTGGGGTACGGTAGGTGGAGATCCCACCCTTAGTAAAGCGTTTGCGGGCCTGATAGGCTGAGTCTTCGCCGCTCCAATTGGTTAAAATATTAAGGCGATTCTTTTTGGGGTGGGCATGGATGACTTTTATCAGCGCATCGGCAATCTCCACACTTTCCCCTAAGGCTGAGGGGGAATGCAGCACCAGAATCGCATCCAACTCATCGCAGTCCATTAAAATGGTGAGTGCTTTGGCATAACGAGTTGCATTGGCATCGCCGATAATATCGACGGGATTTTGCCTTGACCAGGTATTGGGCAGCACAGCGTCCAGTTGGGCTATGGTGTTTTCCGATAATTCCGCCAACTTACCACCCCGTAGGATCAGCTCATCTACGGCGAGTACTGCAGGGCCACCGCCATTGCTGATAATGCCCAATCGTTCACCTTGCAGGGGATTGGAATGGGCGAGGCTTTCCACCGCGGCAAAGAGTTCAATCAAGTCGTTCACCCGCAGCATACCCGCACGGCGAAATGCGGCTTCATATACGGCATCATTCCCACCTACGCCACCCGTATGCAACTTAGCTGCTCGAGCTCCTTCGGGGCTGCGGCCCGATTTAATTACGAGGATGGGTTTATTGCGGGAGGCAGCGCGGGCGGCTGATAAAAAATGGCGTTTTTCATTGACTGAATCGATATACAACATGATGGCACTGGTGCGACTGTCGCGGCCAAGATAATCGAGTAATTCGTCGAAGTTAATATCGGTGGCGTCACCGAGGGAGATAAAAGATGAAAACCCAATGCCTTTGTTATTGGCCCAGTCTAACACTGTGGTGCAAATGGCGGCCGATTGGGACACGAAGGCAATTTTGCCGGGCAGGGCGCTGGCATGGGCTAAGCTGGCATTTAATCCCAGTGGTGGCAGTAACATGCCTAGGCTGTTTGGCCCTAAAATTCGCATGCCGTAACGCTTAGCATGTTGCATGGTAAGGTCGAGCAGACTCACACCCTCCTCATTAAATTCCTGCGCCATGCCAGAAGCCATAATAATGGCCACCTTACAACCAAACTGGGCCAAGGTTTCAACAATCGCGGGCACTCGGCTGGCGCGGGTACAGATAACGGCCAAATCCGGTTTAATCGGCAGGGCTTCGATATTGGGATAGGCGAGCACCCCCATCACAGCGCGATATTTTGGTGTGACAGGCATAATGGGCCCTGAAAAACCGCTGGAGAGCAGGTTTTTCATCAACACATTGCCTGCACGTTTGTCGGTGTTCGAGGCGCCGATAATGGCAACGGAAGTCGGTTTAAATAAGGAGTTTAACGTACGTTGACTCATAAGCGATCCCATCCCAATCAATGACTCTGACAGTGTAACCTAGGGTTTGCTGGCTGCACAGCTAAGTTTATGTATCTACTAAGACTATAAGATGAATTGAGTCGGTTTTACTGAATGAAGTTACCCGAGTGGATAATAGGTTTGATAAACTCAGCGTCGATGATATCCAAATCCGTTTCTAATACATTTGGCAGTGGTAATCAATGACAGGATTTTACGAGTTTTTTAGTTTACCCGATGAGGTTGAGGTTGTTTGTCCCTTATGTGATGGTTGTGCTACTTTCACCTATGCTCATGTTTTAAAAATAGAAAAAAAAGATGCCCATTTATTTGAAAACGGGCAGTTTGAGATCAAACAATTTAACCAAAGATTTGCTCATAAATGGCCCGGCGTGCTGTTTTTTCCTCCCTTATTCGGTGCCGTGTCTTGGCGGGAAAAATTGCCAGAAAAATACCAAGGTGCTTCGACTTGGGAGCATAGAGCAAATAGTGCTTTTACGGACGGCACAGATCTTGGCCTTATTTGTTGTCATCAATGTATGGCAAAACAGAAACATCAACTTGAATGGCCACAAGATGCATTTTATTCAATTGAATTTAAAGGCCATTTACTTTGGGCATTTAATAAATTGATGATGCAGCAGATCCGTGATTATATTCAGGCTAAAGATCGCGACGCGGTATTTGCGTCTGAGCCAATCGCCATTCGACATTTGCCAACGGTTTTTAAACTGGCTAAAAATCGCGAGGGATTAGTCAAAAAAATCAATAAGCTCATTTACCGCCCATAGTTTATGAAAATGGCTCGGTAATGTTGATAACGGGCTGTATTAATAAGAAAGCCATCATTGGTTATCCAATGATGGCTTTTTAATGTGATAACCCAGCGTTAATCGATATGAGTGAGTCGCGCGATACTAAGCGCGCTGTTTTGCCATAATGTCAGCTTGGCTTGAAAGATATTCATCGAATGTGCCTTGGAAGTTAATCAATTTTTTATCTTTAATATCAATGATCCGCGTTGCCAATGATGAAACAAATTCACGGTCGTGGCTGACGAATATTAAGGTGCCTTCAAAGTCTTTGAGTGCATTATTTAAGGCTTCAATGGCTTCCATATCCATATGGTTGGTGGGTTCATCCATGATGATGACGTTGATGTCTTGCATCATTAACTTACCGAAAATTAAACGGTTTTTCTCACCGCCAGAACAGTTGCGGGCTTTTTTATTGGCGTCATCTTCGGTAAACAGCAGGCGACCAAGCATGGCGCGGACCATTAGGTCGTTATGCTTAGGTTGGCGCCATTGGTCCATCCATTCCATGATGGTGAGATCGTTATCAAAATCTGAGGTGCTGTCCTGTGGGCAATAACCGATAGAGGCATTTTCGGACCACTTAATCACGCCTTCATTGTGGATGAATTCATTGACTAAACAGCGTAATAGGGTGGTTTTACCTACGCCGTTTTCGCCGATAATCGCCAGTTTGGCGCCCGCTTCGAGGATTAAATCGCCGCCTTGGAAGAGCAACTCACCGTCAAAACCGTGGCCAAGATTTTCAAGGATCAAGGCTTGGCGGTGCATTTTTTTGCCCGCGGCAAAGCGAATGGATGGGGTGATCCGGCTCGATGATTTCACTTCATCTAGCTTAATTTTATCCATGCGTTTGGCGCGCGAACTGGCTTGCTTGGCCTTAGAGGCGTTAGCGCCAAAGCGGTTAACAAAGTCCTGCAACTCTTCAATCTCGGCACTCTTTTTAGCGTTACCCGCCAATAGCTGTTCACGCAGTAGGGAGGATTGGGCTAAAAAGTATTCGTAGTTGCCGGGGTAAATGCGCAGCTCGCCGTAATCGATATCCGCCATATGTGTACAGACGGCATTTAAGAAATGCCGATCGTGGGAGATGATGATCATGGTGCATTTGCGCTTATTCAGCTCAGTTTCAAGCCAACTAATGGTATGAATATCCAAGTTGTTGGTCGGTTCGTCGAGCAGCAAAATATCGGGATTAGCAAACAGGGCCTGGGCTAATAACACCCGCAGTTTCCAGCCCGGCGCCACCTGGGACATAGGACCGTAATGAAAGGATTCCTCAATGCCCGCTTCGATGAGGATTTCGCCTGCGCGGCTCTCTGCACTGTAACCGTCCATTTTGGCAAATTCGCTTTCAAGATCGCCAACCCGCATGCCGTCTTCTTCACTCATGTCTGGCTTGGCGTAAATGGCATCACGCTCTTGTTTGACTTTCCACAGCTGCACATCACCCATGATCACCGCATCGATAACTGTGTATTGTTCAAAGGCGAATTGATCTTGGCTTAGGGTGCCGACCTTTAATCCTGGGGTGATGGACACGTTGCCCGAGGTGGGGGCGAGTGTCCCGCTTAAGATTTTCATAAAGGTGGATTTGCCACAGCCATTAGCGCCAATCAAACCATAACGGTTGCCGTTGCCAAATTTTGCCGAGATATTTTCAAATAATGGCTCGGGGCCGAATTGCATGGTGATATTTGCGGTAGAGATCAAGGGTATGTCCTAGGGGTAACGTCTTAATAAAAGGCTTAACCGGCAGTGTTGCTACAAATGCCATGCAACAATGATGCTGATATCAGCAAAGTCTTGGCCAAGATAATTTGGCCGCGCAGTATAGCGATTAACCACGTAAGATGCGAGCAAACAAACGCCTAAATAACGGTTCCTTATTATCGATATTGCAGGATATTCCAGCAGGCGCGCTTTTTGACTCTTTCATCAAATTGAACTGTGATATATGAATGATTATTCTAAAAAATTAATCTTCGTTAAAAATTTTACGGGGTTTATAGTTTTATTTTTGCATATATATGAATAATTACTCAGTTTGCGACTCATTTGGCAAGTGGTGAACGACGGTTGTGATTGAGTGAACGGTCGCGGTATTTAACGGTGAACACTGCTAACCTATATGGGTGTTGGAGGTATGCGAATGAAAAAAGAACCCCTTGAATCGATTTATCCATTTTTAACCGAGGCGCTACGCTTAAGCCAAAATGGCCTTGCAGTGTTGGATGAAAATAATCATTTTATCTTTTATAACAATACCTTTGCTCAGATGTTTGGCTTTGACGATCAAGATATGGTTGGACGTCATTTTGACGATATGATGCGGTTAGCCTTTATCCGTAAACAAGGGCCAAATATTGAACGAGATACGGTTGAAGAGTGGCTTGAGCATATTCATACGCATCAACGGCAAGTGAATTTTAGGCGTTTTGAAGTCGACCTAGTCGATGGCCGTTGGCTACAGCTGTCGGAGCAGGTGTATCACAATGGACATATGACGATTGTCTGCACCGATATCACCCCACTAAAACAGGTTGAGTTTGCCTTAAGGGATGCAAAAACTGAATTGAAACGGTTAGCACTGACCGATGAATTGACGGGTATTGCCAATCGGCGGCATTTTTTCCAGCAGTTAGCGCATGAAATCAAACGATTGAAGCAATTAAAACAGCCTCTTTGCCTTGCAATGCTGGATATAGATTATTTCAAACGGGTCAACGATCGTTATGGTCATCAAGTGGGTGATAGTGTGTTACAGCACTTTACAGCATTGGTTGTCGCTCATATTCGTCCCTACGATATTTTTGGCCGTTTAGGAGGAGAAGAGTTTGCGATCCTGTTGCCCGAAATTACGGTTGCTGAGGCCAAAGCGGTTATCGAGCGTCTAATGCAAAAGCTGGCTGAATCGGATTTGTCCCATATTGCGCCGGATTTTCATTATCAATTTTCGGCGGGGTTAAGCGCACTAATGCCTATGTCATTACAAGAAGGTGCTGAGTATGAGCCCAACAACAGGGCGACTGGGAGTCAAAATACCCCAATGGATCGAGAAAGCCTGTGTCGCTCAGATGCGGAAAAGCTGGTGGCTGAGGCGGATAAAGCGTTGTACCACGCCAAAAATACTGGGCGAAATCGGCTGGTGAGCTGGGAAGATATTGAATGAGTGCCCGAGGAGTGGTCCTAAGTGTTGACCATAGCGGTATGGATTACGTTTTGTTCAATACAGTTTTCGCTTAATATACTGGGCTAATTTCCATTGCGCTTTGCCTCTTAATTGAAGGGATATAGTGTTAATCCACCAGCAATATACTCGCCAGGGGCCCGATTATCGCTTCGGTGAGCAAGTGACATTTCTCGATATCAAACAAACCTTTGGCTTTAGTCATGTGCGCGTGGGGCGCTGGGTGACGCGGGAAGAGTCCCGCATTGCGGCTAATTTAGTGTTTGATTCACTGGCTGATCTCGCTTTTATCCTAAAACTGCCGCCGTTAACCTTAGGATTACGCCAAAGTTTAAGCCTTGCCTTTGGTCATGGTGGGCAAAAGGGCGTGCAGGCCCATTATGCACCCGCATCGAAAGAGCTGGCTTTGGCGAAGAATGCGGGGGCAGGGGCTTTAGCCCATGAGTTTTGGCATGCATTTGATCATTATGTCGCCGATAAAGCCTTTTTCCCTCAGGCGAAGCGTTTTCAATGCGCCAGTGATCTTTGGCTTGGCGATATGTCGATGATTGAACATCCTTTGAATCAGCGTTTATCTGAGATTTTTAGGGTAACACTGCTGAGCCAAGATAGTTCAGAGCCCAGCGATTATGTTCGTCAAGCGATTGCGTTAGATAAGCGTTATGCGGCCCAGTATTTTTCACGGCCAACCGAAATGATGGCCAGAGCCTTTGAGGCATGTATTGAATCCTATCAGGATATTACCAATCCCTATCTGGTGTCTGGCACCCGATATTCTGCCTTGGCGAAGGAAGGGGCTTATCCCGACGAGCATCATCGAAAGACGATTTTTTCAGCCTTGATAAATTACTTTGAACCCTTAGGGATAGCGCTAGGGAAATAGTACCGAGTCCGCGATTTGCTGGCAGTAGGCTAGCTGATGCCGAATGAAATCTAAATAGTGTGAAGCATCATAATCCATTAAAAACCAATAGCTTGGTTTTGTTTCCGGCATATGATTAAAAAATAAGGCTTCATAGTCTGTTAAGTCGACCCTTTGAGCATAAGACAACCAAGTGCTGGTGGGCGTTTGCGACAGGGCAATGAGAGCATTCAACTGCTCCTGCCTGAGTTGGAGACTGGCTTTAGCATCCACAGGGTTTTGCCGTAGGACATCCAATAGAAGAAAGGGATTATCATTACTAATGGTGTGGGAGGACTCAATTTCTACAGGTAATAGGGCAAATTCATCCCAGGCTAATCGATGTGAAAACAGTGCTTTTGCCAGTCTTCTTTCCCCTAACCAGTTATGCACCATACAAGGCAAATGCTGAGCAGTGGCAAGATCTGCCGTTCTCTGAAGGCTTGGGAGTAAGGACATGCGCTGTACTGTCACTGTATTGGCGAGTTGTACCAACAAGGCTATAGTTGTCAGCCCAGAGGAGGGCCAACA
The DNA here is from genome assembly GCF_024197625.1 of Shewanella sp. KJ2020. Lineage (NCBI taxonomy): Bacteria > Pseudomonadati > Pseudomonadota > Gammaproteobacteria > Alteromonadales > Shewanellaceae > Shewanella > Shewanella sp. KJ2020. Next base: position 350,041 of record NZ_JAKUKD010000002.1, read on the forward strand.
TCCAAGCTGTGGGGTCAGTTCCGTTGCCACTTGGGTTAAGGCTCTGGCGAGTAAAGCGCCTTGTTCATGGCCATGTACCACAAAGGCATATTGGGAGTCAGCAAAGCCACCATTGGCAATATTGATGAGTTTCGAAGCGTTAAGCTCAGCTTGAGCTAAGTTAGCCTGCGCTTGCTGATATTGAGTCCCATTGAAAACAAATGTGGTGCCTACTGCCGCGGGCTGCCAAGCACCGGATGCATTACCTATGATAGTGGCTTGCTCAAAGTGAATTTGTGCCGCAAGTTCAGCCAGATCTAACCTAGGTTGTGGCCTAGATAAGTGGGTAAGCATGTGTGTATGGGACTGATGCGGTTTGATTTTTGGCATAAATTATCAAATATACTATTGCTTAGGCAGCAACCTTAGGCATACAAAGTGGTGGCTGTGCGTGGTGCTCTATTGTAATAGATATCCCCTTGTTGCTAAAGGTGTCTTCTTGTCTGGTATTTTCTATCACTGTTTTTGTGAACTGTATTGTAATTAAAAATAATTACCAACATATCGTATTGATAACAATTCGCATTACATTTACACTCTGTGGTTTATAAAAGTGTTGGGAAAAGCACAGATGGCGAAGGTGAGTAATCGATTTTGGTTTATGTTACACGGTTGGGTCTCATTGCCCATCTGGTTACTATTCAGTTTTATCTGCTTAACGGGCACGGTTGCCGTATTAAGCCATGAGTTAACCTGGCTCACCAATCCCGCCGCCCGCGCGCTTAATCCTGACGAATTACCCGCAAAGCCCGTTGATGAATTAATGCTGGCGGTGGAAAAGGCTTATCCCAATGCGCAGGTGATGGGGGCGATGACCTTTGAGCCCTATCTGGTTAATGCGATTACCTTTACGGATACCGATAAGCCCTATGCGATCGCCTATGTGAATCAGTACACGGGGGAGATCCAACAGATCAATGAAGGTTTAACCTTTATCGGTTTTATGCGTTCCCTGCACGGTTGGTTGCTATTCCCTTGGCAGGGTGGCTATAGCCTAGGTTATTACCTAGTGAGTGTGATGTCGTTACTGATGTTGGCCTCACTCGTGACGGGATTAGTGGTTTACAAACGCTTCTGGCGCAGTTTTTTTGCCCCCAAACTGCGACTCACGCAGGGGAAAAAGACCTTGCTCGCCGATTTGCATAAATTGTCGGGTGTCTGGTCCATCTGGTTTATCGCTATTATGAGCGCGACGGGATTATGGTACTTAGTCCAAGCGGTTTTTTGGCATGCCGATATTGATATCGAACCCCATGCGCCCTTGATTGCACAAGAGCAGCTCCCGCTGCAAAGGGAAGGCGAGACACAACTGCCGGAACGTAAGGTGAACTTGGCCGATGCACTTCAGCTTGCTAAGACACGCTTCCCCGATTTTCAACCTAGCTATGTGATGTTGCCTGAGCATCATAGGGATATGTATCACTTGAGTGGCAGTGGCGATCATATTTTTTATGATCAATATTCCTATAGCCTTAGCATCAATCCATGGACGGGGGAAATTGCCAGCGCGTCATCACCCGAAACCATGACGGGTATGCAGACCCTCATGCATATTGCCGATCCGCTGCATTACGGCACCTTAGGCGGAATTTGGACTAAATTCCTGTGGTTTTTCTTTGGATTGGTTTTATCTGGCATGTCGATTACTGGTTTTATGATGTGGGGACTACGCCATGTACGTGCCTTTCAACAATCTGAAACCAAAGACTTAGCTGCTGATATGATAGGAGAGGCTCGCTAATGGCATCATCGGTATTTTGGTTAAAGCATAAATACAAGCTCAGTGGATTGATTTTGATCTTACCTGTGGTGTTTCTCTATCAGTCGCTCAACCCGACATTTCCACCCGCATGGCCGAGCCAGCAGTTAGGTGAATTTAAAATTGCGCCTATGCCCTTAGATGTAAAGGCGCCCTATAAGCACCACGATGAGTATGTTAAAGATTTTATGCTGATTTTTGAGCAAGGAGATATAGCCCATATCCGTCAAGCTTATGCCAATATCGGCCCCGAGGCGTTGCCGCTCGAGAGACTGCAACAAGGGGAAAACGGGGTATTACATGGCAGCAAACATGGCCAACATGTGCATGCGATTACGGGCCCCAAGTTAGTGGCAACGGACAGTTTGTGGGTGTCGATTCAAAATTGGCAGGGCGAATGGTTAGTTAGTCAGTGGCCAGTACCCGAGGCGGTATTAGTTCAGTAATACCGCTAGCAAATTGTTTGCAGTAAAACCGCCCTCAGGTGCAAACTGTGCCTGAGGGTTATTTTTATCAGGTCGGTTTTACTGCATAGGATGTGATATGGAATTTACTGAAACAGAACTCGCGTTAATCGCGGCCGCAAAACAAAAAGTGCAAATGGCGCAGCGGGTGCGGATGGGTGTGATTATTTTGCTTATATTAGGTACGCTTACGCTGCTGGCCGGATTTTGGAGTTACCCTTACGCGATTTATATTGCCTTTGCGCTGGTGGTCTTTGCGGTAGCATTGCCGCAGTTTGGTCAAGGACCAAAATATGAAGAATTGCTTGAGTTATTGCTGGAAAAATCAAGTAGTCCGAAAACTTAAAGTATGAATAGCTAAGGGTTTTTAGCTTAGGTGTGTCTAGTCTGTAAGCCCTTGAGCTTTTAACATCTTACCTATGAATTTTTCTTCTGGGTAAACCTTCTCTTTAAAATGGTTTTATATTTACTAAAAATGCATTCTCTTTGGTGGGTGAGTGAGTGTGTACCTAGCTATAACAGGCTCTATAGGTAGTTTAGATGCTTATAATTCATTACAAATATTTTATATTTTTGTATAGATAGTCTTTTTTGACTCGAAATCATAGAAAATATCACTTGATTTTCTTTACAAAAAACAATAATAAATGAACCCAATGCTCAATCTAACTTTTTAGTTTAAAAGACTAGCAAGGCATGGTTTAGCTGTCTATAGCCACTGATTTCCTAGATACCTTTTAGTTAGATTAGGGTGTCTTGGCGGTTTACTATAGTAACGGTATTTAGGTTGCTCCTTCATTGGAGGATTGTTAACATCAATATCGCGGAAGAACATAAAATGGCTGAGGTATATGATGAGTGAGCTACAACTATGGTCTATCTTAATTATGTTCGTGACACTCGGTTTAGTTATCGCATCCGGAGTGATCTTATACAAAGGGTTCAAGGAATAGCTCTTACTCAACAAAACCGAATCAAGGGCTTTAGTTTCATGTGCTACAGGCAACAAATTGATTTCGTTACACAATAATGTGATTTGCTACTAACCCGGTAAACTTATTGCTCTTATAGGTTGAGCAACCATGCGGTTAACTTTACCAAGTATAATAGCCATCACTGGGAACAGAATGCTGGGTCTCAATGTGTAAAGTAGGCCACCCCTGATAAATCAGACAACCTTATTTTCTTGGATATACTAGCTCTATTCTGGTGCTCGACTCCTTCCTTGTGAGCCCGCTATCTAGCAAATTCAACATTTTGAAAATGTTTTAAAATTAAGGAGGTGAATTGTGAATAATAAAGTTAAAGGAATTCCATTTGCAGAAGTTAAAGCTGCTGCGCTCGCCGATCCTACCGTTCTTGATGCTTACTTGCGTGAACAAGGCGCACTATCAAATCGAGTTGATGTTGAAATGTTTATTACTAAGCTGATGACAGCCTTAAATGACCTTCCTAAAAAGGATATTGAGGTATGTGATTTGGCTAATGAGGTAGGCATAGCTATTGCCTCATTAGCCGGTAGTGAAAAGCATATAGAAAGAGAGTTTCTTAGTGGGATTAAGCACGGCTTTTCAATGGTTAGAGAAGAATGAATTTTGATCGAGAGGTTTTTTAATGGATAAAGCATCGTTGAATGCGTTTTGGGCCCATGGGTTGCCTTGTGTGATCATCTCATCTTGTATGCTAGGTTTTGCCTGGCTTGCGATTCAAGAGTCAGATGTCATCTCATCGATCAACTATCTTGTGACGGCCTCCGTTTCGTTTACTTTTACGACGATAGGCTATTGGGGGTATTGTAAATATTACGCTTCCCAAAAAACACATAGTGTATTATATGCTGTTGTTTACACTATTTTATTTCCATTTCTTTATCTGCCAAATATTTTTATTAGAAGACGCAGATAATTTTGCAATGCAAGTTATGTTGCAAAGTTGTAAAGATGTCGTTTTCTTAGAGGGCACCTTTGATTTGTCCCTTGATCATCTGCAGCGATAATTGTTCCACTTATTCAAGTGTCTTACATATCGCCTAATAATTTCTTCATAAACCTCTACTTTATAAAAAAATTACCTCTGGTCCCAAAACAATTACCCCATAGCCTTTTACGAGCATGAGGGAATTTGTTGAAGAGCCTTGTGGTACTGATTCCTTTCAGTACTCCCATTAGAGGGGCCGCCGGGATTCTGGAAATTTTCGCCAAAACTGATCTAACATAATGAATCTGTTAAATTATATAGTTAATAGATATTTGTAAGATTGCTTCTGGTAAGAACGACGTATGAAACACGATTTGTGGCAAAAATGCATTGAGTAGTATAATTGGGTATTCTCAGATTAATCTTATATGAAACTAAAACGTGCAGTAATAGCTCTATCACTTCGATTAGAATCGATCATTTTTGACTTCAGCGAAAACAATACGTCATCATGGATATACTGCACTTACAATCTGATGTATAAACTTATTGGCTATTTAAATTTCGAGTTTACGTGTGCATAACCATTCAACCATAGCCGGATCTCTGTGAGAAAAGAATGCACTCGTCGCCGTGTCTAATGCCGTGATATTATTCATATCTCTTTCTGAAAGCTCAAAATCCCATATATTTTGGTTTTCTATCATTCTCTCTCTAGTCACTGTTTTTGCAAGAGCGACAATTCCTCTTTGGATAACCCAACGAAGTACGATTTGTCCAATGGTCTTTCCATGTGCCCTAGCAAGATTATCCAATAAGGGATGACTAAACAGATTATTTCGACCTTCGGCAAAAGGTGCCCAAGCTTGCGCTTGAATACCCTTAGATATCATCCAGGGCACAGGCTGCAATTGCTGATTAAAAGGATTGACTTCAATTTGGTTAACCGCGGGTACAATTTTATTGAATGCCATTAAATCGGCTAAACGGTCAGGTGTGAAGTTACTTACCCCAATGGCGCGAATTTTTCCTTCTGTTTGCATTTCTTCCATTGCTCGCCAAGCGCCGTGAACATCGCCGTATGGCTGATGAATTAAATAGAGATCCACATAATCAAGCTGTAAACGTGCTAAGGACCGTGCAAATTGGGCTTTGGCACCTTCATAATTGGTATCTTGCAGCCAAAGCTTGGTGGTAATAAATAACTCTTCACGTGGTACAGAACTCTTTCTAATTGCATTACCCACAGAGGTTTCATTCATGTAAGAGGCTGCGGTATCAAGATGACGATATCCAGCTTCAATTGCATGGGTAACGGCCTGCTCACACTCCTTTGGATCAGCAATTTGAAATACGCCAAAACCTAAAATGGGCATTTCAACTCCATTATTCAAGATAACTTTTTTCATTGATTTATCCTTTATATGGTCAGTGATATTGACCGATGGTTAATTCATTTTTGTCGATGAACAGTGTCAAAAACATCAAAAATTGTTGCGTATTAAGATTTTAGTGGCGCTTCCACATCAGAAAAAACTTGAACAACATCAGGCAAACGTTTGCCTTTGATCTCTATCTTTGCAACAGAGTCATTAAGCTCAGCTAATTCTTGAACACTAAATTTAACTGTAGTTGCTGCCACATTCTGCAACATATGATCTTTGCTGGTCGTGCCAGGAATAGGAACAATCCACTCTTTTTGCGCCAATAACCAAGCCAAAGCAATTTGAGCCGGAGCGGCATTTTTTTGGTGTGCCCAATGCATAATCAACTCCACTAATGCCATGTTATCGGCTAGATTTTCTGGTGAAAACCGTGATTCTGTACTTCTAAAATCCCCCTGTGCAAAGCGGGTATTTCTATCTATCCAACCAGTAAGAAACTGCACCCCAAGTGGACTCCAGGGCACAAATCCTATGCCTAACTCTTCACAGGTTGGTAGCACTGACTGCTCAGGCCCACGCCATAACATAGAATATTCGCTTTGGACCGCTGTCACTGGCAGTTCTTTGTGAGCTCGTCGCAATGTTTGTAACCCCATTTCAGATAATCCCCAATGCAACACCTTACCTTCATCCATCAGGCGTTTCACCGCACCCGCAACATCCTCAATCGGCACATTCGGATCAACTCGGTGTTGGTAGAGCAAATCAATACGATCGGTTTTTAATCGTCTAAGCATGCCTTCAACCACAGTTTTAATGTGTTCAGGACGGCTGTTTAAGCCAGGTAAGCGAGCACCTGTTTCTTGGTCAATATTCCAACCAAACTTAGTGGCAATCACGATATCATCTCGAAATGGTGCCACCCCGTCCCCTAGAATACGCTCGACTTCCAGAGGGCCGTAGGCTTCTGCTGCATCGAAAAATCGTACACCATGTTCAAATGCAGAACGGATAACATTTATCATTTCTGGTCGGTATGGTACTGACGTATCGTACTTTCGGCTCATATTTTGTACACCAAGCCCAATAGCAGAGACAGGCAACTTGCCAAGAAAACGTGTAGGCAAATTAGCAATCGATACATCACTGCTTTTGATGGCTGAACCAGCGAAGGCAGAAGAACTCACCATTGACGAGGCAGCTAAAGCCGCTCCGGTAAGAAGAAACTCTCTACGATTTTGCATACTTTTACTCCTAATCTATTGGTTGATCGACTCTGACTGTTCACTACTTACAAGTTCCATCCATGAGACTGTTTCACCATTTTCTGGTGTAGAAATGGCGATATGTGACATTGATGAATCAGGTGTTGAACCATGCCAATGCCGAGCATTAGGTGGGATAGTGATGACATTACCTGGAAGCATTTGTTTCACATCAGCGCCTTCTGTCTGTATCAACCCTTTACCCGAAATAATGATGAGTGTTTGTCCGTTGGGATGAGTATGCCAAGCTGTACGGGCATTTGGCTCAAACTCAACCATGGCACCGCTATAATGTGAGGCAACCGGTGATGTAAAACGAGATGTCACTTCTACTTTGCCGCTGAATTTATCTGTAGCACCTAAAATAACTATCTAGCGTCAATTATCTTGGCCGGTTTTCCGACAATTATCTTGGCCGGTTGATACCGAATTTTAATCGCCCTTACTCAGGGCCGTTTTACGACGATAACTTTCACCTTCGCAGTGAATAATCGTT